>DATJAD010000034.1:0-32302 GCA_035516615.1 Candidatus Acidiferrum sp. | reverse complement strand
ATTGACGCAGCCTCCATTGACCGCTACGCGCAGCGCTACGTCGAGTACAAAAACCTCTACCGCGAGGAGTACGCCAAGTGAGAACTTCTGGCCCAAGCTACTCTTTATCATTCCGAGGAAAGCAGGCCGACGGTCTTTCTTGCCGCTTCGCTTTGGCGAAGCGTCGGCCCGCGGAGTCGAGGAATCTCTCTTAGTCTTTATGGCCACCAAACCCAAATTCCAGGCCATCAAGGGCACGCGCGACCTGCTCCCTCCGGAAACCGCGCTCTGGCACCGCGTCGAGCACACTGCCCACGAGGTCTTCGCCACCTTTGGTTTCGGCGAAATCCGCCTCCCCATTTTCGAACCCACGGAACTCTTCGCTCGTTCCATCGGCCTTGAAACAGATATTGTCGGCAAGGAAATGTATTCATTTCCGCTCAGACCGACTACCGACGAGCTGGTAACGGAGATTTTCGAGAAGGATCCCAAGTCCTTCACGCCGGGGGGAGAATTTATCTACGAGCGGGAGAAGTTAGAGTTTGAAGCAAAGAAGAAGGGCGAGTCGATCTCTCTCCGCCCCGAAGCCACTGCCTCCGTCTGCCGCGCCTACATCGAACACAACATGAACCAACTTCCTCAGCCCATGAAGCTCTATTACATGGGCCCGATGTTCCGCCGCGAACGTCCGCAAAAAGGCCGCTACCGCCAGTTCTACCAGATCGGCGCGGAAGTCCTCGGCGGCCCTGATGCTCCGGCGATTGACGCCGAAGTCATCGAAATGGTGATGACTTTCTTTGCCAAGCTCGATTTGCAGGGTGTTCAGCTCGACATCAATTCCATCGGCTGCAAGAATTGCCGCCCGAAATATGTCGAACTTCTCCGCGCCGAATTGCAAAAGGTGAAAGACAAGCTCGGCGAGGACAGCAAGCGCCGCATCGATACGAATCCTCTGCGCGTCCTCGATTCCAAGCTCGAAACCGAGCAGCCCATCATCGAAACACTTCCTCGCATCTCCGATCACTTGTGCGACGAATGTAAGAGTCACTACTCCGAGGTAAAGCGCCAGCTCGATCTCCGCGGAGTCGCATACCGCGAAAACTGGCGCCTCGTTCGCGGGCTCGACTACTACATGCGCACCACGTTTGAAATCACCGCCGGTGGTCTTGGCTCGCAGAACGCGGTCTGCGGAGGCGGCCGCTACGACGGCCTCATCGAGCTCCTTGGCGGATCCTCTTCTACCGCGGGGGGCACCAAAGGCATCGGCTTCGCCATCGGCGAAGACCGCCTGATCCTCTCACTCCAGGAAAGCGGCAAATCGCCGAATCCGGCCGGTCGCGACGTTTACATCGCCTGGATGGGTGAACGCGCCCAAAGTGCCGCCATCCGCGCCGCCAAAGCGCTTCGCTCCGCTGGCTTCAGCGTCGAGCTGCCTCCCGTCGAACAGAAATTCGGCAAAGCCCTCGGCCAGGCCGATAAACTCGGCGCGAAATTCGCGCTCATTCTCGGCGATAATGAAGTATCCAGTGGCGAGTGGACGCTGAAGGTGCTCGCCGACAGCTCGCAGCAGAAATTGACCGAGAGTCGACTCCTGGAGTTTCTGCGCAAGCGAAGAGCGGAGTCATACTGATCCGGTCAGGGCCGGCGCAGGATTGCAGCTCTGTAGAGGCCGGGCTTCAGCCCGGCGGGTTTTTGCTGTAGTGGCCGGTCTTTCGCGCACTTCGCGTCTCGGCGTTTTTCGCCGGGAAGACTGGTGCTTTTGCTTTTTCGAGGGAAGGGAACATTCTCGTGCTCGATTTTCTCGGCAACCTGAAACGCACTCACTATTGCGGCGGCCTTCGCGCCTCCGACGCCGGCCGCGACGCCGTAGTCATGGGCTGGGTCCATCGCCGCCGCGATCTTGGCAATTTGCTTTTCCTCGACATTCGCGATCGCTCCGGCATCGTCCAGGTCGTCTTCAACAAGGAAACGCATCCCGAAGCGCACGCCAAAGCCGAGCAAGCGCGCAGCGAATTCGTCGTCGCCGTCGAAGGTACAGTCGTTAAACGCGAAAAGGCCAATCCCGAGCTCTCGACGGGCGAAGTCGAAATCGTCGCCACTACCCTGCACATTCTCAACAATGCCAAAACGCCGCCGTTTCCAATTGAAGACCAGATCAACGCCGCGGAAGAAACGCGCCTGCGGCATCGCTATCTTGATCTCCGTCGTCCCAAGCCGCACCGGAATCTCGCGCTCCGCCACAAAATCGTTCTCGAGATCCGCAAAGCCATGGACGAAATGGGCTTCCTCGAGGTCGAAACGCCCATGCTCACGCGCTCCACTCCCGAAGGCGCGCGCGATTATCTTGTTCCCAGCCGCGTGCATCACGGTCAGTTCTATGCGCTGCCCCAGTCGCCGCAAATTTTCAAGCAAATCCTGATGATCGCCGGCCTCGACCGCTATTTCCAGATCGTCAAATGTTTCCGCGACGAGGATCTCCGCGCCGATCGCCAGCCCGAATTCACGCAGCTCGACGTCGAGATGTCTTTCCCGCGCCAGGAAGATATTTTTCAGGTCATCGAAACCGTCATGGTGCGCGCCTGCGACGTCGCCGGCATCCAGGTCGCGGCGCCCTTTCCGCACATGCTCTACAGGGACGCCATCCGCAAATACGGCAGCGACAAGCCCGATCTCCGTTTCGGCATGGAGCTTCACGAAGTCACACACTGGTTTCCGCCGGAAGCGAAAGAAAAGCTCCAGATCGAGGGCAATGTTTTTGCACTCGCCGCGCCCGGCGCCGCGGGTTACTCCCGCAAGCAGCTCGATGAACTTTCGGAAAAAGCGAAATCGTTCGGTGCACGCGGCGCTTATTTCGTGAAGCTCGCACCGGAAGGCACTACCTCGACTGTTGAAAAGCTCATCGGCGCGGACAACGTGAAAAAACTCGCCGAAGCCTGCGGGGCAAAGCCCGGCGATCTCGTTGTCGCCGTCTCCGCAAAGCAGCAAATCAAGGGCACCGAATCCGCCGCGCTCATCGCCGGCCAGCTTCGCCTGCACCTCGGCGATGCGCTCGGCGTAATTGACAAATCCCAATGGAAATTCGCCTGGCTTACCGGCTTTCCGCTCTTCGAATGGAGCGAAACCGAAAAAGCCTGGGCCAGCGCACAGCATCCTTTCACAGGCATCGTCGAAGAGGATATCGATCTCCTGGAGCGGCCAGATCGCCGCGGCGAAATCCGCTCCAAGGGCTACGACCTCGTTTTGAACGGCTACGAACTCGGTTCCGGCAGCATCCGGATTCATCGCCAGGACGTTCAGGAGCGCGTCTTCCGCGCCCTCGGCCTCACCGAAGAGCAGCTCCGTCGCCGCTTCGGCTTTTTCCTCGACGCGCTCACCTACGGCACGCCCCCGCATGGCGGCATCGCTCTCGGCATTGACCGCGTCGCCATGCTCCTCGCGGGAGAAAAATCCCTGCGCGAAGTCGTCGCATTCCCCAAAACCACCGCCGCCCAGGATTTAATGGCCGAATCCCCATCCGAAGTGGACACCGACCAGCTCGACCAGCTCGGCATCGCGGTCAGAGAAAAAGCATGAGCCGCATCCGCATCCTCCCCGAATCCGTCGCCAACAAAATCGCCGCTGGCGAAGTCGTCGAACGCCCCGCGTCTGTCGTCAAGGAACTCCTCGAAAACGCTCTCGATGCCGGAGCGAATTCCATCCGTGTCGAAGTCGAAGCTGGCGGCAAGCGCATGATTCGCGTCATTGACGACGGCCATGGTATGACTCACGACGACGCGCTCCTTGCTTTCGAGCGGCACGCCACCAGCAAGCTGCGCACCGCCGACGATCTGCTCTCCATCGCCACGCTCGGGTTCCGCGGTGAAGCGCTTCCCTCCGTCGCCGCTGTCTCGCGCCTGCTCCTCGAAACGCGCGATCCCGCCGAAGCCGAAGGCACCCGCATCGAATTTGCCGGTGGAAAGCTCGTCAGTGTCAAGCCTGCCGGATTGCCTGCGGGCACCACCATCAGCGTCGCCGATCTTTTCTACTGCATTCCCGCGCGCCGCAAGTTCCTGAAGTCGGACACCACCGAGCTCGGCCACATCGCCTCGCTCGTAACGCATTACGCTCTTGCGAATCCCGCCAGGCAATTTCTTCTCACTACGCCGACTCAGGAAATTCTCAATTGCCCGCCTGCAGAAAAACTCGCCGACCGCGTCTATCAACTCTTCGGCCGCCAGGCCCTCGACGAACTCGTCGAAATTCCCTCCGTCTGCTCGCCTTTCCGCGCCGCAATCACCGAGCCTGCCCTTGATCCTGAGGAGGAAAAAAACTCGCTCACTATCACCGGCTTCACTTCGCGCCCGGAAATTCAGCGCCCCAATCGCAATGGCATCTACATTTTCGTCAATCGCCGCCTCGTCCGCGACCGCCTCATCCTTCACGCCATTCACGAGGCCTATCGCAACATTCATCCTCACGCCGTTTTTCCCGCAACGCTACTTTTTCTCGACATGCCCTATGACGAGGTGGACGTCAACGTCCATCCCGCAAAAATCGAAGTCCGCTTCCGCCGTTCGCAATTCGTCCACGACTTCACGCGCGACGCCATTCGCCAGGCCCTCATGAACGCGCGCCCCATCGCCAGCTTCGCCGCCGCCGCAGGAACCGCTCCACTCGCGCAACCGCAGAACGCTGGCGGTTCTGCCAGCTCTGCTTTTGCCGCAGTCACGCCCGCACCTGTTACTTCCGGCATTCCCCGAGCCGTCATTCCCGCCATGGAAGAAATCGGGTCCAGCATCGGTATTGGCTCGGGCGTCGGCTCGGACGGCGGCTTCGATCTCACTTCCGCGCCTATGCGTCCCGTGGATCAGCGCATTCCCTTTGAATCCGGCGAATCATTTTCTGACGGCGCATTCCCCTCCGCGGACGATTTCGCGTCTCAACCAAATTGGGTCGCCAATCTCGCCGGTTCCAACGGCGAAGCTCCTGCCGTGCTTCCGCGCCCCGACCAGATCGCCGATCTCAAGCCCCTTGGCCAGGTCAGCTCCAGCTTCATCGTCGCCGTCAACGGCGAGGGTCTCTGGCTCGTGGACCAGCATGTCGCCCACGAGCGCGTTCTTTTCGAGCAGCACCTCGAAGCGCGCCGCGCCGGAAAAGTCGAATCGCAGCGCATGCTCATGCCCCTGGTCATCGAGCTTTCCCCGCGCCAGATTGTCATCCACGAAAAAATCGCCGAAGAGCTCGCCGCCAACGGATTTGAAGTCGAACCCATGGGCCCGCGCAGCGTCGCCATTCAGGCTATTCCCGCAGGCATTGCCGCCGCCGATGCGGAAAAGCTTCTCCCCGAAATCCTCGACGGCATCGGACCTGAAAATGCGGCCATTTCCATCGAGACCCTCCAGGCGAAAATCGCCGCTTCCACCGCTTGCCACGCCGCCATCAAAGTCAACATGCCGCTCGACCAAACGAAAATGGAATGGCTCCTCGCCGCTCTCGCCAAAACGGATTGCCCCATGAGCTGCCCTCACGGCCGCCCTGTCGTTCTCCGCTATTCCGTCAAGGAGATCGAGCGCGCCTTCCACCGCATTTGATTTCGTCCCTTCCAGCTTCTTTGTCCGAACCATAGAGGCCGGGCTTTTGCGCGGCAAACGTAAGCTATTCTGCCAAGAGTTATCATCCTGAGCGAAGCGAAGGATCCCTCTTTCTCAACGCTGAAGTACCAAAGCGTCTCTTTTGAATCACTGGCAAGCCCCTTACCATCATTGGTAAACTCTTACGGTTCTTTCTGCCCAAACTGATAACCGGAAACTGGTTGCTGAGCACTTTGTCTCGGGGGATTCGTGAGCGATTCGCAAAAAACAGCAGTGATCTTCGGCCTGGCCAATAAGCGCAGCATCGCCTGGGCCATCGCGCAGAAACTTCAGGAAGCGGGCTGGCGCCTCGCCATCACCTATCAGAACGAGCGCCTCGAACAGGAAGCCAAGGATCTCATCGCCGAGCTGCCCGGCGCTGCTGGCTTCATGTGCGATGTTTCACATGACGATCAGATCGCGATGCTCTTCGACGAGCTGAAATCGCGCTACGGCGTACTTCACGGCCTCGTTCACAGCGTCGCCTTTGCCCCCGCCGAAGAATTAAAGGGTGAATTCATCAACACTTCGCGCGAGGGCTTCCGCATCGCGCATGACGTCAGCGTCTATTCGCTTGTGGCCGTCGCGCGCGCTGCCGCTCCTCTCATGTCCGAAGGCGGCGGCATCGTCACCCTCACCTACTACGGTGCGGAAAAAGTCGTGCCCAAATACAACGTCATGGGCGTCGCCAAAGCCGCCCTCGAAGCCACTGTCCGCTATCTCGCCAACGATCTCGGCCCCAAAAACGTTCGCGTCAACGCCATCTCCGCGGGCCCCATCAAAACTCTCGCCGCGCGCGGAATTTCCGGTCTCGGTGAAATGCTCAAGGCCCACGCCGAGCGCGCCCCGCTCAAGCGCAATGTGGATCCCGGCGAAGTTGGCGCCACCGCCGCTTTTCTTCTTTCTTCCGCGGGCTCCGGCATCACCGGCGAAACCATTTACGTGGACTGCGGCTACAACATCATGGGTTTTTGACCCTTTGCACAGTGTAGAATCCCGTCATTCCGAGCGGACTCTTCGAAGTTAGGAATCTGCTTTTGGGGCCAACTTGTAGTTCGGATCTCGAAAGGGCGTCCCAGCGACTGCGACCTATGCGAAAGTTGACCATCGCTATTGACGGCCCCGCCGGTTCCGGGAAAAGCAGCGTCGCACGCCGCGTCGCTGAACTTCTCGGCTATCTCTATCTCGATAGCGGCGCCATGTACCGCGCCCTCGCTCTTAAGGCTCTTGAAGGCGGCGGCGTCGCCCTGACCTCCGAACAGGAACTCGAATCCCTTGCCAAGGAAACGCACATCGAGCTCAAGGCTCCCGAACCGGAACTTGAGCAGCAGGGCGTCAAGAATCAGGTCTTTCTCGACGGCATTGACGTCACTCAATCCATTCGCACTTCCCAAGTCGGCCAGGCAGCTTCTCGCATCGCCACCGTCGCCGGTGTTCGCGCCATGCTTGTCGCCGAGCAGCAACGCGCCGGGGCAGGCGGCGGCGTGGTGATGGAAGGACGCGACATTGGCACGGTCGTTTTTCCCGCCGCGGAGCTAAAAATTTTCCTTGATGCTTCTCCTGAAGTTCGCGCTGGGCGCCGTTGGAAGGAACATCAGGAAAAGGGCGATAAGCTTACTCTCGAGCAGGTGCTCGAGGAAGTCCGCGAGCGCGACAAGCGCGACCGCGAACGCAAGGTTTCCCCTCTCGTCCGCGCCGCCGATGCGGTCCTTCTGGACAACACTGCCATGGATGTCGAGGAGTCTGCCCGCGTCATCGTCCTGCTCGCGCGCGAGCGCGAAATCGAAATCAGCAAAGCCGTAGGGAGGCAATCGTGATACGCATCGGCTCGCTCGTTTTTCTGAGTCTCGTGGCAGGTCTCTTCATCATACCGTTGCTCGCACTCGCGCAATCAGAAACGCCGGCCCAGGCCGAAGCGGCCAAATCTTTCCGCGCCTTTCTCGCAGCCGACTGGAAGCAGTGGATGGAAGAGTATCCGGAGAATGCCACCGATGTCGGCTACCCCGGCCAGAATCGCCGCTGGACCGATTACTCGCCCGCGGGGATTGAAGCGCACAAAAAGCATCTTCTCGACGCGCTTGCTTCTCTCGAGAAATTCAACCGCGGTTCCTTGCCGCCTTCCGAGCAGCTCAATTGCGACCTCTATCTTGATCTGCTCAAGACCTCCGCCGAAGGCCTGCAATACGGCGACGATGCCATTCCTTTCCGCAACGTCGTTCCCCACAATCTCTGGATGCCGCTCAATCAAATGGAAGGCATCCAGCAGGGCGCTGCTTCCACGATTGCATCCATGCCGCACCAGACCATCGCCGATTACGAAGACATCCTCGCCCGCCTCGAAGCTCTCCCGCCAGCCGTCGAGGAAAACATCGCGCTCTTGAAAGCCGGGTTGCTGCGAGGCTACTCCCCGCCGAAAATCACTATGCGCGACCTCCCAAAGCAGGTCGCGGACCTGATTCCTGCAGACCCGATGAAGAGCCCTCTACTCGGGCCTTTCGCCAATTTCCCGCCTTCGATCTCCGAAAGCGACCGCATGCGCCTCATGGACCGCGCCAAATACATCTATTCCACTGCCGACGCTCCCGCATTCCAGAATCTCCATGACTATCTCGTTTCAACTTACATACCCGCCTGCCGCGAATCCATTGCGGCAACCGCTCTCCCCAACGGCGCCGCCGCTTATGCCTTCCACGTTCGCTGGCAAACCACCACCAATCTCTCGCCACAACAAATTCACGAAATCGGCCTCAGCGAAGTCAAGCGCATCCGCGCCGAGATGGATCAAGTCATCGCTTCCACCGGCTTCACAGGCAGCTTCCAGGATTTCACCACTTTTCTTCGCACCGACCCGCGATTCTATTTCACCAAGAAAGAAGACCTCGTCAACGCCTACAAAATCATCGCCAAAAGCATTGATCCCGAACTCGTCCACGAATTCGGCAAACTCCCCCGCAACCAGTACGGCGTCATTCCCATCCCCGATTTCAAGGCTCCCTCTCAAACCACCGCCTATTATCAGCCCGGCGCCCCTTCCGCAGGCCGTCCCGGCTATTTCTTTGTGAATACCTACAAACTCTCCGCACGTCCCAAATGGGAAATGGAAGCTCTCACGCTCCACGAAGCCGTACCCGGCCACCATCTTCAAATTTCTCTTGCTCAGGAGCTCCCGGACGTTCCTGAATTCCGCAAACACGTCGGCTATTCCGCTTTCGTGGAGGGCTGGGCTTTGTACTCCGAAGGCCTCGGGGAAGATCTCGGCCTCTACAAAAATCCCTATTCCAAATTCGGCCAGCTTACTTATGAAATGTGGCGCGCCGTTCGCCTCGTCGTGGATACCGGCATGCACTCCATGGGCTGGACCCGCGATCAAGCCATTCAATACTTCAAGGACAACACCGGAAAAACCGATCAAGACATCGTCGTCGAAATTGACCGCTACATCGTCTGGCCCGGTCAGGCTCTTGCCTACAAGCTCGGCCAACTCGAGATCAGCAAACTTCGCAAGGAAGCTGAAACTCGCCTCGGATCTCGCTTCGAAGTGCGCAAATTCCACGACGCCGTCCTCGAAAACGGTGCTCTCCCCCTCACCGTCCTTGAGCCTCGCATGCAGCACTGGATTGACCAGCAGGCATCTTCTTCCGGGACAACCCCATAGATACTTCAGAATAAACAACTTGTCCTGCAAATGGCGGGAATTTTGCGATTGCAAAATAGCCCTTGACGATATTTCGAAAGTCCTTTACTTTCAAGTTACCTAAGTTGGTTTCGCTTTTTCTGGATTCCTCACTGGGCGTAAAGGACAGACCATGAAACACAAAACGCGCTTTGCAGCGCCGCAAAGAATAGCGCGGCAGGGTCTTGTCCGTTTCTTGCCTGCGTCCTACTAACTCAATCCCTGAATCGTCCGGTATCGGACTATCCGTACGCGGGTATTCTTATTTGCCTGCGATTTCTTGGTCTTTGGCATAAGCCGCCGAAGGGCGCTCTTTGGGCCGCTCGCTCTGGTTCCTCGTCGCATACACGTTCGAACCCTCGTGCACACGAGGGTCACTCTGCCTGCAGGGAAGGGCGAGTGCGAGATCCAGCGGCGGCCGCTGCGCTCATTTCTTGCTCATGCCGTCACCAATCCCGCGCGCCCCGCCGCGGACACATAGCACCTCGGGATCGCTTCTTCGATCGGTCCGACGCGCGAGGCAGCTTTTGAGAGTGTTGCCCAATCCGCTCGCTCGTACGCCAGCAGAGCCTCGTAAACGCTGCGGAATTGCCCCTCGCCGTCCGTCAGCGCCTCTCGAATCTCTTCCGTGATCGGCAGATTCTTCAGCACCTGCTCGATGGGCAAATCCAGCAGAGCGTCCGTCACTGACAACAGCCCCATAAGGAACAGGTCGGGGCCTTTCGCTGCCATACCTGCGGGCCTTGCAATCTCCTCGCAGAAGTACGCTCGTGTGAGCGCCGTGCGAACCAACTCCGGCGGTTTTCCTCCCGACAACGATACTACGGCAACGATGGCCACCCATCGCCGAAACTCCACTTCGCCCAGTAACGTGATTGCGTGCCGGATATTGTTAATCTCCGACCGAAATCCCTTCAATGGCGAATTCAGGTAGCGCAGCAGCCGATACGTCAGCGAAGGATCTTGCCGGAAAATTTCCTCGATCTTCTCGAAGTTCAGTTCGCGAGCCGCGATGGCGTTTAGCAGCCGCACGTAATTCAGTTTGTTCCCCGGAATTTCCTTCGTGGAAACCATCGCGGGCCTGCAGAAAAAATAGCCCTGGAAATACGTGTATCCCAGGTTTCTCGCCCCCTTTAGCTCCGCTTCCGTTTCCACCTTTTCCGCAAGCAGTTGTTTCCCGCGGCGCAAATATTTCTCGGAAATCGCCCGTCGCGCATCCTCGTCCGACACCCGGAAATCCACCTTGATAAATTCGGCCGTCTCAATCAACGGCTCCCATTTCGCGTGCTCAAAGAAATCATCCAGCGCCAGCGTGTAGCCATCTTCCGCCAATTGTGCGCATGCTGCCACCACTTCGGCGGAAGGAGTGATCGTCTCGAGCAATTCCAGTACGACATGATCCTTCGGCAGCAGCCGCGCCGAGTCCCGCAGCAGCGATGCCTCATCAATGTTTACGAACGCCCTCGCATGTCCCACCAGCGTTTGCAGGTCGAATAGCGTCAGCGAATCTGCGATCACGCTTCCCGCCGCTGCTTCGTGCGGGCGAAAGAAATTCTCCGGGCCCGCGCGAAACAGCAATTCGTAGCCGAACACTTTCAGCCTCTTGTCGAAGATCGGCTGCCTGGCCACAAACCGCTCTGTCGCCACCGGTTTTGGCTCTTGGGTGAGTGACTTGGTCTTCATCCCATCAGCACCTTTACGTCGCGGTCCGCCGCCAAGAAACAGTCCGGCACGAGATCCTCCGGCATCGCCAGTTGTTCCATGATTCTCGCGAATTCCGCCCAGTCGCCCCGTTCGTATGCCAGCGCAGCATCCAGCGGTTGGCGCAATTCGTTTGCTTCTCCCGTCAGTGCCTCGCGCACGCGCGCGGAAACCGCCAATTCCGCCAAGACGTAGTCCAGTGGCTGGTCCAAAATTGCATTCATCACCGAAAGCAGTCCCACCAGAAAAAACTCGAACGTCGCCGATTGCGGGTGCGCCAGCCGCGCCATTTCCTCGCAAAAAAACGCCCTTACCAGCGCGGTTCGAACCAGTTCGGCCGGCTTGTCCTCTGCAGGCGTAACCACGGCCGCGAGCGAAGCCCACCGGCGAAATTCCTCCTCTCCCAGCAGCGTGATCGCCATGCGCAGCGAGGTGATCTCCGTGCGCAGCGCCAGAATCGGCGAATTGAGATATCGAAGCAACTTCACGCTGAACGTCGGCTCTTGTTTCAGGATCTCCTCGATGCGCGGCAGATTCATAGGGTTTTCGTGGACCGCCCGCAGCAGACGCAGCGCATTTGCCTTCGTGCTCGCAATCTCCCTTCGCTCCAGCACTTGCGGCTCAAGGAAGAAGAATCCCTGGAAATTGTGATATCGCAGCGCTTTCGCGTAGCGGAAGTCCTTCCAGGTTTCCACCTTCTTGGCCACCAGCGCCGCGTGCGCCCCTCCATACTTTCGGCTGATCTCCAGTTGTTCCTTCTCCGTCGTTTCCCGGAAATCAACTTTCAGAAAGTCCACCAGCGGCAGCAAGGCCTGCTGGTCTGGGAGGCCCAGGAAATCGTCCAGCGCCAGCCGGTATTTCGCCTTTTGCAAATCCTTGCATGCCTGCAACACTTCGGCACTTGCTGGAATGGATGACGCCAGTTCGATCACCGTCAACGCCGAAGGCAGGAGATAGGCCGCGCCGTTCAGGACCTCGGGCTCCCCAAAATTCACAAACGCCAGGCTGCGCCCTAACAGCGATTCCCAGTGAAAGAGCATTGTGCTCGCTGCGATTACCCGCGACGTCGCGTCCGTGTCGCTTGGCGCTTTGCCGTTTGTCCCGGCGCGAAAAAACAGTTCATACCCAAGCAACGCGAGCCTGTGCGTCAGGATGGGCTGTCTGGCGATAAATCGCTGGTACACGGACACTCCTCCGTCACCCAAGCATGGTCGGGGAATTACTCGTTCGCTGCTCGAGAGGGGAGAGCTTGCCGGAAGGGGATTCCGAATCTCTATTACATCACGCGGGTGCGGACATCGAGGCCAAAAATTCCGCGTTGCTTTTCGTCTTGGTTAGCCTGCTCAGGAGCAGCTCCATCGCTTCAACGGGAGACAACGGATTCAGTACCCTGCGCAACACGAATACGCGGCTCAACTCGTCCGCCGGCATCAGCAATTCTTCCTTTCGCGTGCCGGAACGGTTGATGTCAATCGCTGGAAACACGCGCTTGTCCACCAGCCTGCGGTCCAGGTTGATTTCCATGTTGCCCGTGCCTTTGAACTCTTCAAAGATCACGTCGTCCATGCGGCTGCCGGTGTCAATCAGCGCGGTTGCAATGATCGTCAACGATCCGCCTTCTTCCACGTGCCGCGCGGCTGCGAAAAAACGTCTCGGTCTTTGCAGCGCATTCGCATCAATACCGCCGGAAAGAACCTTGCCCGACGGCGGCGTCACCGCGTTGTACGCTCGCGCCAGGCGCGTCACGCTGTCCAGCAGAATCACCACGTCACGCTTGTGCTCCACGAGGCGCTTCGCTTTTTCCAGCACCATTTCCGCCACTTGAATGTGCCGTTGCGGCGGTTCGTCGAACGTCGAGCTGATCACTTCGCCCTTCACCGTCCGCTGCATGTCCGTCACTTCTTCCGGCCGCTCGTCAATCAGCAGCACGATCAACGCAACTTCCGGATGATTCGTCGTGATCGAATTCGCGATGGATTGCAGCATCATCGTTTTGCCGGTGCGCGGCGGTGCCACGATCAATCCGCGCTGCCCCTTGCCAACGGGGCACAGCAGGTCCAGCACCCGCCCGGTCATGTTCTCCTTCGATGTCTCCATCTTCAGCCGGCCCTGTGGATACAGCGGCGTCAGGTTGTCGAAGAAAATCTTGTTCCGCGCGACTTCCGGGTCTTCAAAATTGACCGCTTCTACCTTGATCAGTGCGAAGTACCGCTCTCCGTCTTTCGGCGGCCGCACTTGCCCGCTAACCGTGTCTCCCGTTCTCAGGTCGAACTTGCGGATTTGCGATGGCGACACATAGATATCGTCTGGTCCCGGCAGATAGTTGTATTCCGGCGCCCGCAAGAATCCGAATCCGTCCGGGAGGCATTCCAGCACTCCCTCGCTGAAGATCAGCCCGTTTTTCTCCGTCTGCGCCCGCAGGATCTGGAAAATCAGCTCCTGCTTGCGCATTCCGCTCGCGCCGGGGATGTTCAGATCCTTGGCGATTTTCGCCAGGTCCGTGATGTTCTTTTCCTTGAGCTCGGCTAGGCTGATGCTCATTTGATTGCTTCCTTCTACCGTTTCTTTTGCCATGGTTCCTTTACTGCGCTTTTCTTAGAATTTGGTTCTGAAATTGACTGCTAAATGATGGGATGGTGCACCGCGCTGGCGGTTTCCAGAAATACCGTCCAGGAGGGGCTGACCAGACCTAACACAACGAAAGAGCTCGCGGAGCCATTGCGTACGTGCAGCCGTCCGCAGGACGAACGGGGCTCGTGCTTTGCTTCCTTAGTTGGTCAAACTTTTGTCCTTCTCGGCGCCGGGCACAAACGGTTCCGCAACCGGCGGTACTCCGGCGTGCTCGGCAGGTACAATCGGCCGCTCGAGCGCTATCTGCAGCACTTCGTCCATCGTCTCTACAGGATGAATCGTAAGACTCGAGAGGATCTCCTGCGGTATCTCCGCTAGGTCCTTTTCATTGTCCTTCGGAAGCAGGATCGTACGCAAGCCCATTCGGTGGGCCGCCAGGAGTTTCTCCTTCACGCCTCCAATGGGCAGGACCTTGCCCCGCAGCGTGATTTCCCCGGTCATGGCCACATCGCAGCGCACTGGAATGCGCGTGAGCGCGCTCGCGATCGAAGTGCAGATCGTGATTCCCGCCGAAGGCCCATCCTTGGGAATCGCGCCTTCCGGCACGTGCACATGAATATCGAGCGTCCGGTAGAAATCCTTCGCCAGCCCCAGGCGTTCCGACCGCGACCTCACGTAGCTCATCGCCGCTTGCGCAGATTCCTGCATCACGTCGCCCAGCTTGCCCGTCAGCGTCAGCCGGCCCTTGCCCTCCATCAACGTCGCTTCCGTCGCCAGCACCGACCCGCCTACTTCCGTCCACGCCAGTCCTGTCGTAAGTCCCACTTCGTTGTGCTTTTCCAACCAGAATTCCCGGTACTTCAGAACCCCCAGATATTCTTTGGCATTTTCGGCGGTAATCTCCAACTTCACCGGATCTTTTTCAGCAACGACCTTTCGCGCGATCTTGCGGCCGATGTTCTGGATCTCGCGCTCCAAGCTGCGCACCCCGGCTTCGTGCGTATAGTGCCGGATCATGTGCAGCAAACCTTCATCTGTGAAGCTCAGGTTTTCTTCCTTCAGTCCCGTCGTTTCCAGAACCCGCTTCACCAGGAACCGCTTGGCGATTTCCAGCTTTTCCTTTTCCGTGTAGCCTGGCAGCCGCAGAATTTCCATGCGGTCCTGTAACGGTTGAGGGATGGTGTGCAGCACGTTCGCTGTGCACACGAACATCACCTTCGAAAGGTCGTATTCCACGTCCAGGTAATGGTCCGTGAAGGCGTGATTCAGCTCCGGATCGAGCACTTCCATCAGCGCGGCCGAAGGATCACCGCGAAAATCCATGGACATTTTATCCACTTCATCCAGCACGAAAATCGGATTCACCGTTCCGGCCTTCTTCATCATCTGGATGATCTGGCCCGGCAGCGCCCCGATGTACGTCCTGCGGTGCCCGCGGATTTCCGCTTCGTCGCGCACCCCGCCCAGCGAGACGCGCACAAACTTGCGCCCCGTCGCGTGCCCAATAGACATCGCCAGCGAAGTCTTGCCCACGCCCGGCGGCCCGACAAAACAAAGGATGGAACCCTTGGGATTTTTCACGAGTTGCCGCACGGCCAAAAATTCCAGGATGCGGTCCTTAATTTTTTCGAGCCCGTAGTGTTCTTTGTTCAGGATTTCTTCCGCCGCTTTGATGTCCCGAATCTCTTTCGAACGCTTCTTCCACGGCACTGCCAGCAGCCAGTCCAGGTAGTTGCGGCTTACCGTGGACTCCGCGGACATTGGTGGCATCAGCTCCAGCCGCTTCAGTTCCGTGATCGCCTTTTCATGAACCTCCTTGGACATTCCGGCGGTGTCAATCTTCTTTTTCAGCTCGTCAATTTCGCTCTTCTCGCCGCGCCCCAATTCCTTCTGGATGGCTTTCAATTTTTCGTTCAGGTAATACTCTTTTTGAGCCCGCTCCATCTGGCGTTTCACGCGCGTGTTGATGTTGCGGTCCACGTTGAGCTTTTCCAGTTCGATCTCGAGGATGTCTCCGATGCGGTTCAGCCGCTCCATCGGGTCCACCATCTCCAGCAGATCCTGCTTTTCATCCACGGGCAGTTGCAGGTTCGCCGCGATCGTGTCCGAAAGGCGGGCTGAATCATCCACACGCGCTGCCGCGATCATGGTGTCGTAATTCAGGCTCTGCGAAAGCTTGATGAACTGCTCGTACAGCCCGGTTACTTTCTCTACGACCTGCTTCACTTGCGGCGAATCTTCCACCCGCGCACTCAGCAGCCGGATCGTAGCCCGGAAAAAACCTTCTTCTGCGGTCACGGAAATCGTCCGCGCACGCTCCACACCCTCCACTAGCACTTTGATGTTTCCGTCGGGGAGTTTCACGCTCTGCACGATGTTTGCCAGCGTTCCGACGGCGTAAATCTCTTCCGGCTTCGGGTCGTCCACGGAGGCATCGTGCTGCGTGGAAAGAAAAATTTTTTTATCGCCCGCCAGCGCTTCTTCCAGTGCGCGGACGCTGGCTTCGCGCCCTACGATGAACGGAGTCATCTGCTGCGGGAAGATCACCATGTCCCGCACCGGCATCATCGGCACGCGCTTGAGTTCCTGTTTTTCTCGATTGAACATTCGGCCCCTGAACTGCCCCAAACGCCGGCCTGAGAGCGGCCGGTAATTTTTTTCGCTTGGCTTCAGCGTGTGATTTTCCCGCTCGCGCCGCCCCTATCCGGCCTTTTCGAGCAGGTTCCAGTTGATTTCGTGGCCCCGGACCATGTCCGCCGTCACCACGAAATCCCGCACCTTCCGCTGCATGGGAAGGTGGTACATCAACTCCAGCATGAGGTCTTCCAGAATCATGCGCAAGCCGCGCGCGCCCACCTTGCGCTGAAGCGCCAACTCCGCCACGGTCTCGAGCGCCTCGTCGGTAAACCGCAACCGCACATTTTCAAACTCGAAGAGCCGCTGGTACTGCTTCAAGAGCGCATTCTTCGGCTCGGTCAAAATCTTCATCAGCGCGCCCTTGTCCAGGTCGCTCATCACGCCGGCGACCGGAAGGCGTCCCACGAATTCCGGAATCAGGCCGTACTTGATCAAATCGCTCGGCTGCGCCTGTTCCAGCAGTTCCAGGTTGCGCCGCTGCGCCGTTGTCTGCGCAGCATCCGTGTGGAATCCCAACGAACGCCTGCCCACACGCTTCTCCACGATCTTCTCGAGACCCACGAACGCTCCGCCGCAAATGAACAGGATATTTGTCGTATCCACCGGAGTAAATTCCTGGTGCGGATGTTTTCTTCCGCCCTGCGGGGGAACATTGGCGACGGTTCCTTCCAGAATCTTCAAGAGCGCCTGCTGAACGCCTTCGCCGGAAACGTCGCGCGTGATCGAAGGGTTCTCGTCTTTCTTTGCGATCTTGTCAATCTCGTCCACATAAATAATGCCCTGCTGCGCCTTCTGCACGTCGCCATCGGCTGCTTGCAGCAACTTCAAAATGATGTTTTCGACGTCTTCGCCGACATAACCCGCTTCCGTCAGCGTCGTTGCATCCACGATCGCGAACGGCACTTCCAGCATCCGCGAAAGCGTCTGCGCCAGCAGTGTCTTGCCCGTGCCCGTTGGCCCGATCAGCAAAATGTTCGATTTGCTCAGCTCCACGTCGCCCGGCTGCTTGTTCAGGAAAATCCGCTTGTAGTGGTTGTATACTGCCACCGCGAGTTTTTTCTTTGTGCGGTCTTGACCGATGACGTAGCCGTCTAGGAATTGCTTGATCTCCGGCGGACGCGGAAGCCGCCGCGCTGGCGCCACCGCCTGCTCGCGCTTCTCGTCTTCCAGAATCGTCTGGCATACACTGACGCACTCGTTGCAGATATACGCGCGCGGATAATCCGAAGGCGAACTGATCAGTTTTTCGACCTGTTCCTGCGTCTTGTGGCAGAACGAACAGCGCAAGGGTTCGTCGGTGCTGAATTTTTTCACGGGTATGAAGGCCTCGCCTCCGCTGGGCTTTGGGCGGAGTCTCTATTTCTCATTCTAGGCCGATTTTTCTCCAGAGCAAATCAGATTCCTCGATCGCTGCTAACTGTTTGGTACGTGGCGAACCGTCTCTTCCGTTCGCTTTATTTGTGCTTGTAAATGATGTCGTCAATCATCCCGTATTCCTTCGCCTGCTCCGGGTTCATGATGTAATCGCGTTCCACATCCTTTTCGATGCGCTCGACGGGCTGCCCGGTATGCCGCGATAGAAGCTGGTTGATCGTGGTTCTCATGCGCAAAATCTCTTTTGCATGAAGATCAATGTCGGTTGCCTGGCCGCCGAGGCCGCTCATCCACGGCTGGTGGATCAGGATGCGCGCGTTCGGCAGCGCAAATCTCTTTTTCGCCGTGCCTCCAGCGAGCAAAACCGCGGCGATGGACGCCGCCTGGCCCACGCAGGTGGTCACCACATCCGGCTTGACGAATTGCATGGTGTCGTAAATCGCGAATCCCGCCGTGATCGAACCGCCAGGCGAATTGATGTACAGCTGAATATCTTTTTCCGGATCTTCCGCCTGCAAAAACAGCATCTGAGCGGTGGCTAAATTCGCCACGTGGTCGTCAATCGGGGTGCCGATGAAAATGATGTGTTCCTTGAGCAGGCGCGAATAAATATCGTAGGCGCGTTCGCCACGGCTGGTCTGCTCGACCACCATCGGTACAAGTGTGGTTGCTCGATGCTCTGGGTCGTCGTAGTTTTTCATATGGATTGCCGGCCTGGCACCAGCGGAAACCTGTGATGTTTGACGCGGGTTGACTGCTCCCGGTTACCTGCCTACGCTAGGCACGCTTACCAGCCGCTGCAGCTGCTGGGCGAATCTGAGCGTTCTGTGCGAGCCAATCGAGTGTCTTGTCGCTCCGCAGCTTAGCTTTCATCCTATCGAGCGTTCCTTGCTTTGTCAAACGAGCGCGAATCACTTCCGCCGATTCGCCACTATGGCTTGCGAGGTGCTCTAGCTCTTTTTGCAGATCTTCTTCGGCGACTTCAATGCCTTCGGCGGTGGCGATGCGATCAATGATCAGTTCGGCTTTTACGTCGTCTTTGGCGCGCTCTTCCTGGCGGCGCCGCAGCGTTACCCAGTCCACATTCACCGCGCGCGGATCAACTCCCTGTGCCGCGAGCGAGCGAACGACGCGTTCGAGCCGCACGTCCATTTGCTGCTCGACAAGCGATTCCGGCACGGGGAAATCGTGCGCCTTCACCAGTTCGGCGATGATCTTCTCGCGCTGCAAATCTTTTTGCCGGTGATCGCGCTCGTGCTCCAGTCCGTCGCGAACTTTTTTCTTGAGTTCGTCCAGCGTGGCGGCCTCGCTAACATCTTTTGCAAATTCGTCGTTCAGTTCCGGCAATTTCTTGATTTTCAGTCCGGTCACTTCCACGGCGTAGCTGTAGGTTTTTCCCGCGAGCTTTGCGTCCGGATAGTCCGGCGGATATTCCACGTCAAAATTCTTGTGATCGCCAATGTTTGCGCCGCGCAGATTCTGGTTGAACGGCTCCATGGTTTCTTCAGCGCCGATGTGGCAGAGCACGCTATCCGCATTGAGCGGATCACCTCCGCCTTTCGGCGTTCCAACCAGTTTCAGTTGAGCGTAGTCGCCATCCTGCGCGGGACGGCCCGCGACGGGCGCAAACGCTGCTGCACGCTCGCGCATTTCTTCGAGCGCTTTGTTGACATCTTCATCGGTGACGTCCATCGTGGGCATTTCGATTTCGAGGCCCTTGTAACTGGCCAGCTCGAATTCGGGAAGCACTTCGAAGACTGCTCGGAATTTCAGCGGCTGGCCATCGGCATAGTCCAGCTTGTCCACTTGCGGCTGGGACACAGGAGTGAGCTTCTGCTCGGTTACCGCCTTTTCCACGCGCTCGGGAACGAGCGATTGAAGCACCTCGCCCTTGATGTCATCCGCAAAGCGGCGCTTGATGAGTGATACCGGCGCTTTTCCTGGACGGAAGCCCGGCACGCGCGCGACCCGCGCCAATTCCTTGGCGACTTTCTCCGTTGCTTTTGAAACTTCCTCCGCCGGAATTTCCAGCTCCAATTCACGGCGGCACGTCGCTTCAGCCATTCGTCCTTCTTCCTTCTCTCGTCTGGTTTGAGCTAGAGAGCAAAATCCGTGCGGTCAGTACGGAGGAAAAACGTCCTGCACGAAGAATATTCAGTATAAGCATCGTTCTCCACATCGTCAACCCGCTGTGGCGCGGTGCGCCAAACCTTTCGTCAGGTCCGCATGGAGCAGACGGTGGAACAAATGTTCGCCGGCCTCGCGGCGGACGGAGAGTCGGCCGGCGACATAGGCGCGGGAAGCCAGGCCGCGCTGGACGGAGTCGCAGATGGCCATGTCCTCGTCCTGAACTTTTTCGCTGACGAGAATGCTTTCGCGGTTGTGCGCAGCGGCCTTTTCGGAAGTGTCCGCGAAGTAGTAGTCGAAGACGACGGCGCATTTGTCCACGGCAAGGGGCAGAACGAGATTCGTATCCATGACGCCTTCGTAGGCGTTGATCATGAAGTTGGGATAAATCCAGAGATAGAAGGCGCGGCCCTGGCGCGTGGCCGCGACTCCGGCTTCAGAACTGGCATCGGAAGAGAGCGGGCTGGATTGCAGGCAAGCGCGCTGAAAATTTTCGATGGTATAGCCGGTGTATTCGATGACGCTGCTCAAGCTTTTGTGCGCGTGCGGAACGTGGTAGCCGCCGTCGAGATAGTTGTCCACGTAGACTTTCCAGTTGCAGTTAAGGGTGTACACGCGACGGTCGAAAAATTTCAATTTTTCGGTGAGGCGCAGCGGCGCGACCAGTTCTGGAACCTTTTCCAGAAAATCCCGCAGAGGCTCGGCTTGCCCATCGAGATTGACGAAGACGAAATTTTCCCAGGTGTCCACTTTCACCGGCACAAGACCGTTTTTCGCGCGATCGAAATCGCGAACGCCCTCGAATTCCACCATGCCTTTCAGAGCGCCGTCGTTTGCGTAAGTCCAGCCGTGATACGGGCAGCGAAACTGCCTGGCGCAGCCCGCGGCTTCGGTGACGACAGCTGCGGCATGATGGCGGCAGACGTTGTAAAACGTACGCAGTAGGCCATCTTCGCCGCGAGCGATGACAAGCGGTTCGTGGCCAATCTCCGCCGTGAAGAACTGGCCCTTGTCGCGGACCTGATCCGCGCGGCCGACGACCTGCCATGTTCCGGCAAAGACGCCGGCAAGTTCGAGATCCGCGATGCGCTGGTCGAAATACCACGGCGAAGGAATGGTCCACGCTTTTTCGAGCGGATCGCGCGGGTTGTACAAATTCAAAAGCGATTCGACGCTGCGCTCCATGACGGCTCCTGTGACGAACGAACGGCGATGTTTGGGTTACGGCCACCGGGAGCGAACCTTCAGGGGCCCCTGCACGCCTTTGTATCGCGAATCGGGTTTCGGGAGAAGCGCAAAAAGATTCGCGGAGCGGGAGCGATCTGGAGATCGCCGGGAGCACGGAGGCGTGCCAGTTCAAGTTCGCGGGAGAACGTACCTGGCGCCAGCGACCAGCGGTTCGAGAGGGACGGGGGTTTTGACCGGTTCGCACATGCCCTCGAAATTGATTCTGGGATAGTTGTCGGAACAATCGCCGCTTGTCTCGCGGTTCTTGGCCAGGAGAGTGCGCAGGAGGAGATTGCAGGCATAGGCCCGGACAGCGCCAGGGCGGGGGTAATGCGGTCCCCGGAGAGGAGCGGGAGGAGACGGGAGAGGAAGTCGTTGATCTCGGAGGCGGACTTGAAATCCTGCAGACCGCCGACAGGAGCGGCCCGGAGATCGGCATCCTGCGGGGCGATCTGGCAGCTGGCGGGGCGGGAGCAAAGGCCGGAACGAGCGTCATAAACGCGGAAGCGGCAGCGCTTGCCAGTGGCGATGCGATGCTGGCATCGGGTGGATTCGTTGATGCTACGTGAGTTGCTGTTAGGGCCAATATAGTTTAGCTCGAAGAAAGGGGCGGCGAAAGACGCCAACCCCGTTGATTTGTGAAGTGTCCGCAAACGAAAGAAAAGAAACGGAGTTGCGGCAAAACTAAAGGAGGCGGTTTTCAGGCAGAAAGATCCTGAGACAAGAGACAAGCGAGGAACACTCCTTCTAAGGGCTTCATGAAAACAAATGGGTTAACGACTATCGGTGCTTCTTATTCCTTCGCCGCCCGTACAAGGAAGTTTTACATGGTCAGGACAACGCGAAACTCCGCCTTGCCGCTCATCATGCGCGCATAAGCTTCCGCCGCTTTCTCAAGAGGATAGGTTTCAATCATAGGGCGCACGCCGCTGAGTTCGGCGAAGCGCAAGGTGTCCTCAGAATCGGCGGCCGTTCCCGAGGCCCAACCTTGAATGGATTTGCTGCCAAGAATCAGCTGAATCGGCGCGACCTCAATGGGGTCGGGCCCAGCGCCAACGACCATCAGCTTGCCGTTCGGTCCCAAACCTTTGATCAGCTCAGACATCGCTTTCGAGCTCGGAGCGGTGGCCAGAATCACCTTTGCGCTACCGAGTTTTTGTAATTCCTCGGCCGCGTTGGCTGGCGCGCTATCAATGTAGACGTGCGCTCCGAGTTTTCTTGCCAGTACGCCGGTTTCAGTCCCGTGCCCGATGGCGACGGTCTTGTATCCAAATCTATTGGCGAATTGAATTCCCAGGTGGCCGAGACCACCGATGCCTTGGACAGCGACGAGATCACCGGGCATCGCGCCGCTGTGGCGCAGCGAATTGTAGGTGGTGATTCCGGCGCAGAGCAGGGGCGCCGCTTCGACATCGCTAAGACCTTCCGGTATCGCTGCCAGGGCCTCAACGGGAGCCAGCTTATATTGCTGGTAGCCGCCGTCATAGCTGATGCCAGAGATCTTCAGATTGCGGCAATTGCGAAAATCGCCGCGGCGGCATTCGGGACACGTATTGTCCTGACCGCCGTGCCAGCCCACACCGACGCGCTGTCCCTTCTTCCACGCGGAAACTTCCGGACCGACTTCATCAATGATGCCGGCGACTTCATGCCCTGGAACGCGGGGATACTGAATGCCAGGCCAGATGCCTTCTTTGGTAACTACGTCACTGTGGCAGACTCCGCAGGCCAGCACCTTGATGCGGACGTGTCCGGCGCCTGGGGTAGGAATCTCACGCTCAACGATTTCGAAATCGCCTCCCGCCTTGGAAATTTGCGCCGCCTTCATTGGGGCGATCGCTACTTTTGTGGTTGCGATGCGGACTTCCCGTGGGGGTGTGGGGTAGCCGGGGCCGAGGTACCGGCAGAAGTCGAGTTTTTTCCTAGAGATTCAGCCTGTCAAAAATTTTTCCTCCCGAGCAAGACGAGACGGCCGGAGCAAAAATTCCTTGCCGGAATTTGCGCCGCGGGCTCGCGTTGCTTAGGAGAGAATTTGGAACCGCGAAGTTTTTGGGCTACGGTTCACCCTGAATGTGGGCTCGCTCAAACCACGAACGGGCAGGCATGCCAAAGTTTCCTCGTCGGAAATTTTGGTGCGGGAGAGAGGAGTTGAACCTCCACGGTTTTTAGGCCACAAGATCCTAAGTCTTGCGCGTCTGCCAGTTCCGCCACTCCCGCATGGGAATATCTTACAATGGATTCTCAACGAAGAGACTGTGCTGTGCACGGGAGATGAGGCAGGAGAGCCGTTTAGCCGGAGCGTTATTCGGAGAGAATCCAATCGAGAGCTTCCTCAAGCGTGCGAAAGACGCCGATGCCGGTTGCTCCCAGATCCTCGCGAAATGTCTGATACATGCGGCTGCTGCCATAGACCACATCATCGGGAGCGATGAAGGCGCGGCGGGCATCGGGATGAAAAACGCTGTGAAGGGCCATCTGACGGATTTCCTCGGCGGAGAGATCGAAGTGGGTGATATGAGAGAAGTCGGCAATTTGAGAGTAAGTGGGATCGAACTCGGGATCCTTCGAGAGGTTTTCCTGATGAGAGCGAAAATCGGCAAGAGAGAAAGCACCCGAGGCGGTGCTCAGGACGATTCGGCGTGCTTTGTCAACCTTATAGAAGTAGGGCATGCAGTCTTCGCCCAGATCTTGCGAAGGGCCAGGTTGGGTCATTCTAGCCGAGGTTGAAGGGAAAAGAAGCAAGAATCCGGGCTGTCGTGCGGATACGATATATTTAGGTGTTGGACACGATATATTTCGAGTGGTGATGTCAGATTGAGTGTTTCGAGCTGGATCGGCTTGCGGGGCGAAGCGAAAGAGCATCTAGGCGCATTTTGACGCATAAGCGTCACCTGTCCCTGGACGGTACGTGCGTACTATGGCCGGGCATGGGGACGGGTGCCAGAATTATGGCGGGCTGTGCTGTCCGCATGGCGGGATTCCGCAGCCATAACGTCGTCGAAGGGGCCTGGCCATTCCCCTGCAACGCAAGGATCGCGAAAAGTGACGACCCCTCTGGATCCCCGCCCAGTGACGAAAGCGCCTGCGGCTGCGCCCGGGGCAGCGCCGAACGGCGATCCGCGCGGGGCGGGGCCGATCCCCATGGAAATTCCCATTGTGGCCACGGGTGCCCGGCAGGGCGGAGGCAGCGGTCCGCGTGAACTATTCTGCGAGGACACGACGACAGTTTTGGTATTTGAGAAAGGCGCAGTGATTCGCCTTTCGGTGGCGGTGGTGCCTGGGCAACTGATCTTCCTGACGAACTTGCAGACGAAAAAGGAAGTGGTGGCTCAGGCGATGCTGAAGCGCAGTACGCAGAGGAACAATTCTTTTGCCGAACTGCAATTCACGGAGGAGTCGCCGAATTTTTGGGGCGTGGATTTTTCCAAGACCCAGGCCGTAGCTGCAACGGTTCCCGGTGCTCTAGGCATGGGAGTTCCACGCGATGAGGAGATTGCTGCCGAGCATCCCCCGTTGGAGCTGGCCGCTCCCGCCGCAGAGGAAGTGGAAAAACTGCGAGAAGAAGTGGAAACGCTGCGGCGGAAATTGGCGTCGCTGGCGCATGCGCCGGCGCAGCCTCATCCAGCAGCACAAGACGGGATGGCTGTACAGCCGCCTGTACAGACAACGCAACAAAGCGTGGCGACCGGCATTGCGGGGGCGCCGGGTACGGAGGAGCTGACCGCCGCGCTCCTGACTGTGGCAACATCGCCGGCAAAACCCGCGGTTGCACCGGCACAGAGATCACATGAGGAGAGCGCCGGGGGAGTATCCCCGACGGCGTTGGGCGCCGCGCTTCTGGCGGCGACGACGGCTCCTGTGGAACCTTCCGCCGCGCGGGTTCGCGATTCGCTGCCGACCATGGTTTTGCCGAAGGCAGGCAGCGCGGGCGAAAATTCCGGTTCCCATTCCCGCGCGGATGAAGAGCTGGGATCTCTCGTCCATCAGGGCGAGGTGATGGATGGCGAAGGAGAAGTCCTTCCCGAAGCTTCGCTGGATTTTGACGGAACGTTACCCACAAAGCCAGGGCGCAAGGCCCGCGGAAAGACCGAACTGGGAATGCCCGCGTCCGGGGAGGGCATGGGCAAGCTGCGGCTGGCGTTTCTCTGCGGAATGATGTTTCTTTGCACGGCTGGCGCAATGTGGTACGAGCAATGGCTGCCAGGAGTGATCGCCGCGAGGCTGCCGACTCCGGAGTCGCTGTTCTCAATTCATGGCACAGCATCGGTTGCACCGCGATCCAAGCCAACTCCCGTACCTGCAAACAAGCCGAAACCCCTTCCCGTGGCGATGCACGCTGGGGCGGAGGCCAATCGCAGCACAGGAACGGCGGGTACGGCTCCGGCAGAATCCGCGAAGCCCACGGAAGAGGAAGCGAAAGAGCGCGTAGGCGAGGATGCGCCTGCGAAGAAGGTACCAGAAGCTCATCGGCGCGCACGGACAGAGAAGGAATCGAGCATTGGAAGCGAAGCGGGATTGCCGCCTGCAAACGCTGTCGCATCTCCAGACCCGGCACTCGCGAAAGACACCGTGGTTCCTCCAAAGCTATTGAAGAGCGTGCGGCCGGAGGCTCCTGCGCAAGCAATTCGTTCGTATGTTACCGGCAACGTGGAAGTGGACGCGCTGGTGAGCGCCGAGGGGCGAGTGGCCTCGGCGGAAGCGCTCTCCGGGCCGAAAGTGCTGCAAGACGCGGCTATTGCAACCGTAAAGCAATATAAATATGCGCCGGCGACGCGAGGCGGAAAAGCGGTCGCGGCGCACGTCAAAGTGACGGTGCAATTCTGGTACGAGCCCTGACGGAAATCCCCGATCTCACGAACCCATGAACTGGACGTGCACGAAAACGCCAGTCTGCATGTTGTAGAGCAAATACCAGCCGACGTGATCCGCATCATCGTAAATCACGAAATCATTGGGACAGGTCCAGCACCAGTCGGAGCAGAGGGACCATTCCCAAGGCGCGACTTCGAAATAGTAGCCGCCGGTAAGCCAGAAACGGTGATGGCCGGCGTCAATCCGGACAATGGAGTAGCGGTAGGACGGACCGAAGTGCTCGAAATGGCCGTGGGGAAAAGGATGGGCGAGGTGGTATCGAGGATCGTTCGGGCGTGCGCGTCCGTACCAGTGATTGTTTTCCACGTGGGGAGTGCTGATGACCTTGCCGCCTTTGGTGCGTTCGGGCTCCGGCCTCTCCGCGCGATTCTTGCGGGCTTCGGGCGCGGGGGGGACATGGCCCTGATTGGCCTGGGGCGGTTTGTGTTCTTTTTCCGCGTTCTGATGGGATGGTTCTGCTGGATGCTGCTGACCGCGCTCCTGGGCGATTGCGGGAAGAGCAATGAGCAAAGCTGATCCAAAAACGAACATCCAACGTGCTTTCATGCAAGCCTCCTCATGATTTAATGCAAAGCGCTGGGTAATTTACCGGGGTCGCGGAAGGTCAACGTGCTGATCCGTCCACTCTTGCGGGCTGCACCGGCTGCGAGCCGGGTCGTTCGCTTATTGAGACGCCGGAATCGCCGGAGAGGTTTCCAGGGGAGCGGCGACAGGACGCTTCGCGTTACAATGCCCCGGCGCGGAGGAGAATTTCGCGGCGAGCCATGCAAAACGAAAAGACGGAAAAGCCGAAGCAGGTTCAAGAAATGCGGAGTGGGCCGCTTGCGGGAGTGAAAATCCTGGAGCTGGGGCAAGCGATCGCCGGGCCATTTGCGACGTCGCTGCTGGCGTGGTTTGGCGCGGAGGTGATCAAAGCCGAGCCGCCGGGAGTTGGCGATCCGCTGCGGAAATGGCGCGTACTGCATAATGGGACCTCGCTGTGGTGGTATGCGATGGCGCGCAATAAAAAATGCGTCACGCTGAATTTGCGCGCGCCAGAGGGACAGAAGATCGCGCGCGAACTGGCGCGTTGCGTGGATGTGGTGATCGAGAATTTCAAGCCAGGGACGCTGGAAAAGTGGGGACTCGGATACGAGGAATTGAGAGAGGAGAATCCGCAGCTGATTCTGGCGCGGATTTCGGGTTACGGGCAAACGGGTCCATACGCACAGAAACCGGGATTTGCGGCGGTGGCGGAAGCGTTTGGCGGGCTGCGCTACGTAACCGGAGAACAGGACCGGCCGCCGGTTCGGCCGAATTTGAGTTTGGGGGATTCGGTGGCGGGACTGCATGCGGCGCTGGGAATCCTGATGGCGCTGTACCATCGCGACGCGCGTGGAGGAACGGGACAGGTGATTGATGTGGCGCTCTACGAATGCGTTTTGAACTTGATGGAGGGGACGATTCCGGAATTCGACAAATGCGGGGTGAAGCGCGAACGGATGGGCATGCGACTGACGGGAATCGTGCCGAGCGGAACGTATCCATGCGCGGATGGGGCGTACATTGTCATTGGGGGAAACAGCGACAGCATTTTCCGGCGATTCATGGCGGCGATCGGACGAGAAGATCTTTCGAACGATTCGCGCTTGGCGAATAACGAGGGAAGATCGGAGCACATGGACGAAATTGACGAGGCGATTTCGGATTGGACACGGATGCACTCCTCGCGGGACGCGATCGCGAGGCTGGAGGCGGCGGAAGTTCCCGTGGGACCGATCTATTCGGCGGAAGAGATGCTTGCCGATCCACATTACGCGGCTCGCGGGGTGTATGAAGACGTGGAGGTGGGAACAGGGGACTGTGTGAAACTGCCGACGGTGGCGCCGAAGCTGAGCGAGACGCCGGGTTCTTTAAGCTGGATTGGACCGGCAGTGGGAGCGCATAATGCGGAAATCTACGGAGACTGGCTTGGCTACCCCGCTGCCGAGCTTGAGCGCCTGGTGGAAGAAGGCGTTATCTAGCATAGTTTGTTTGCGATATCGCTGCGCTTGAGGGCCGCTCCATGATCGTTCTGGAACAAAGCGACCAGCTCATCCTGATCCGGCAAACGGACCACGCCTTCCTTGCGGGCTACTTTGCCCAGGAATGGGGCAACGAGAATTTTGCAAAGCCAGAGCCCTTCGGATCTTTCTGCCTGGCGGCGGCGGAACACGATAACGGTTGGAGCGAATGGGAATTGAAGCCGCAAATTGATCCGAAGACGCGGTACCCGTACAGCTACACTTCAATCCCCACGGAGGATCACATTGCGTTGTACCAGCGCGGCATTGAGAGGCTGGTGAGGGCGGATCATTACGCGGCGCTGCTGGCGAGCCTGCATTGCTCCATGCTCTATG
Organism: Candidatus Acidiferrum sp.; assembly: GCA_035516615.1. GTDB lineage: Bacteria > Acidobacteriota > Terriglobia > Acidiferrales > UBA7541 > Acidiferrum. The sequence continues at coordinate 4,154 of DATJAD010000034.1, read as the reverse complement.
ACCGGGGGCGAGCGACGATTCCGGGATATTCGGCGAAATATGTGAAAAGCGGCGAAGCGCAAATTGTGGGCGACTTTGTCCAGCGGCTGAAGCTGCAGCAATTGCGGTTGAAGGTGGATCTGCGGGCGGATGCGGCGATGAAAGCGGCAGCCGAAGATAATATCATCACGGCGAATTTTGAGAGGCTTGAGGCGCTGGACCGGCTGTCGCTCTACTTTTGCCTGGGGCCGGGAGAAAACATCGGGATCGAAGGAGTGCCTTCAAACGACCAAGGAGGAACGGCCGATCTCGAACTGAGGCCGGAGGGCGCAAACGTGGTGACGCTTTCGCCGTACCCGTTCCGGCGAGAGACTCTGCAGGTGAGCGTGCTGGCGCGGCGCGTTCCCAAGCGGGTGTACGCGAACGACGCGGATTTTCAGAAGACGCTGGCGCGCGCGCCTTTTTATGCGATCAAGTACACGCTGCGGGAGCGGCGGAGCAATACGTCGTTTCATGCGGCGGGATTTTAGACGCGCAGTGCCTCAGACAAGCGGGTACATTTTTCCAACCAGACAATTCCGTTAAACGGCCGCTGGAGTACATCAGGAGAGGACGCGTCCGCGCGTTTCCGGCAGGGCGAGTGAGAGCATGGCGGCCGCGAAAAACGCGCCGGCTTGAAGAAAAAAAGCCGGACCGATGCCGAATTTTTCCGCGAGGGCCCCGACGGCAAACGGAGCGAACGCGGAAAGGCCGCGGCCGATGTTGTAGCTGAGCCCCATGGCCGAGGCACGAATATCACCGGGAAAAAGCTCGCTGGCGATCGCGGCGTAGCCGGAGAAATAGCCGGTTCCAAAAAACGCCACGAAGGGGCCCAGAACGAGCAGCCAAAGAGGCGAGTGCGCAAGACCGTAGAGCGGGACGAGAAGGGCGGCGACAAGGAGATAAGTGAAATACGGTTTGCGTCGCCCGAAAGCATCGGCAAAAAACCCGAATAGGACGTAGCCGAGCCATTTTCCGGCTGTGAGGACGATGAAAAAAGTCGTGGTCTTCAGGAGGCTAAGCCCCCGGCCGCCTTGTGCGACCGGGGACGAAAGGTAGGCGGGAATCCAGGTGAACAATCCCCAATAGCCGAACATGGCGCAAGCGTTCATGGCCGTGGCGATGACTCCATTGCGAAAGCTGTCTTTTTCGAGAAGGCGCGAGAGGATTCTGGGCTTTGGTTGAAGACTGTGGCTTCTCCATAGCTCCGATTCAGGAACTTTCTTCCAAATCCAGAGCAGGAGAAAAGCTGGCAAGACGCCGACGAAGAACACGGCGCGCCAACCGAAGTGCGGGAGAACCAGGGCCACAACTAGGGCTGCCACCGCTTCACCGATTGCGTAGGCGGATTGCATGAAGCCCAGAGCTTTTCCACGATGCTCGGGGCGCCATGTTTCCGCGATCAGGGCAGCAGCGGTAGTCCATTCACCGCCCATGCCGAGGCCAAGAATGAAGCGGAAGGCGGCCAACTGAGCAATGGTGTGGGAGAAGCCGCAGGCAGCGCTGGCGATAGAGTAGACGAAGATGGAAGCCATGAGGGCGCGAGTGCGGCCGATGCGATCCGCAATGACGCCGAAGGCGAAGCCACCGATGGCGGAAGCAACGAGTGTGAGGGAGTTGAGCAGGCCGGCAGTGCTCTTTCCCATCGAGAATTCGAGAATGAGGTAAGCGAGGACGAGGGAATACAGCATGACATCCATGGCGTCGAGCATCCAGCCGAGGCCGCCGGCAAAAAGAGTGCGGCGTTCCGCGGAGGTGATGTCGCGCGCCCAGCCAAAAGTGCCCCTGGTAGCGGGGGATTGGGCGAGAGGGGGCTGAGCGGAAGGAGAAGAATCCGTTGACATTGCGGGCAATTGTAGCGAAGACCAGCGCAGGAGGAAGACAGAATTAACGCCAGTTGCCGGAAAGGAATTTTCGTTGCGAACGGCGCGGCAGTCTGCTAACCTCCCGCGCCATCAGAGTGGCGTGGAGGGCAATCCGATGGCATTTTGCAAAGCGTGTGGTCAGGAAATAGGCGGAGCTGCGTTCTGTCCAAAATGTGGAGCGGGGCAGGGAGCAGCTGCGCCTGCGGCAGGGGGCACCGCGCCTGCAGCAGGTACAGCTTCTGGAACCGAAGGGATGGCCGAAAACGTGGCGGGGTTGCTCTGCTATCTGGTCGGGTGGATCACGGGTTTGATTTTTCTGTTGATTGACAAGAGGCCCTTCGTGAGATTTCACGGAGCGCAGTCCATTGCCTTTAATATTTCCATCATCGCGATTTGGATCGTCTTCTGGATTGTCGAAGCTTTGCTGACGTTTATCACTGCGCTCATGCATTTTCCGATTGGGTTTTTGTTTATTTTCTTTTTCCCGATCGTGGGGCTTGCGATATTTGCCGTGTGGATCTTCCTGATGTACAAGGCTTATCAGGGAGAGAAGTTCAAGCTGCCGATCATTGGGAACCTGGTTGAGGGGATGGTGAAGTAAGAGATTTTTGGGGTCTCCTCGAAGTGGAAAGAGCCGTCCGCCGCCCGGCGGGCGGCTCTTTCTTTGTGTCCAGCGGTGTCCGCGGATTGTGGGAATCCGCTTGACTTTCGGAGGGCTGCGCCGCATGTTAAAAGGCTTTGTCCCGGGTGTGTGCTGGCACCGAGAGGACGGAAAGGCGCTTTCGTTCGTCCATGACCCGCGTACGGCTCTGCTTCCATGACCGCTGCTTTGACGGCACGGCTTCGGCATCCCTTTTCTACCGGTTCTATCGAGAGCATTTTGACAGAGAGGCGGAGTTTGCATTTAGGGGCATGACGCACCGCGCGAAGCAGCCCTGGGAAGAAGGGATTTTCGACGGCGACGAGAACGCCATCGTGGATTTCAAGTACTCGAATTCTCCCAAGGTAACCTGGTGGTTCGACCATCACCAGAGCGCGTTTCTGACGCCGGCGGATGCCGAGCATTTTCGGCAACATCCGGGGCCGAACAAGTATTACAAGCCGGAATACAAATCGTGCACCATGCTGATTGCGGATGTGACGCGGGAGAAATTCGGATTCGATACGCAGCCGCTGCGCGACCTGATTCACTGGGGCGACATCATTGACGGGGCGCAGTTTCCGACGGCGCAATCGGCCGTGGAGCTGGCGGAGCCGGCGACCCAACTGGCGCTGGTGATCGAAGCGGCGCCGGAAGATGGGTTACCGGCGAAGATTATTCCGGAGATCGCGTACCGGCCTCTCAGCGAAGTGGTGAATCTGCCTATCGTGGCGAAGCATTTGGGACCGCTGCTCGAAAGGCACCGCAGATCCGTTGAGATTTTGCGGGAACGCAGCGAGGCGCGCGACGGGGTGATTTTCTTCGACGTCAGCGACATGGACCTGGAAGGCTACAACAAGTTCATTCCCTATTTGCTTCATCCGGAGTGCGTGTATTCGGTGAGCGTAAGCGCGTCGGCGACTCGCGCAAAAGTATCTCTGGGGACAAATCCTTGGAACCAGGCTACGGCGGACCAGAACTTGGCTTCGCTGGCGGAAAAATACGGCGGCGGGGGTCACCCGCGCGTGGCGGCGATTTCGTTTGATCCGGGAGATGTGGCGCGGGCGAGGGAAGTGGCGCGGGGATTGGCGGAAACGTTGAGAGCTAAAAAGCCCGGATAGACAATCAGTTCGCTGCACAATTTTCGGAATGGGAGAAGGCGAAATTGATGCGCCGTATTGTTTCCGCACTCCTAGGCGCTGTGCTACTGATGGGCACCTGTGTTGAAGGATACATTCAGAGCGTGGGCTTCTACGTGGAACACTACGTCTGGCCAGAGCAAAAATATGGGGTTCTGACACCGCTACGGTGGCAAGACTTCGTGTTTCTCGTTATGTTCTGGATCGTGGCGATTGTTGTGTTTTATCTTTCATACCGACTGCTTAAGTTTGCCATCCGGACTCGCGCAACTGACTCTAACTGAACCTAGTTCCCCACATTAAGTCTCTGGACTGGGTAGGATATAAAGCAGGCTTGCTTTGCGCGGGCGAGTTGCGTAGGCTGGGAGAGTTCTTGGTAGAGGTGCGGAGGTCATGAGTAGCGAGGGCAGAAGGTCCGGTCAGCACCGGAGGCCCGAGCGAAAGGGACGCGCAGCAAGACTCCGCCGAAACCGGTCCTGTAGCTGAAAGAGG
>DATJAD010000033.1:0-29958 GCA_035516615.1 Candidatus Acidiferrum sp. | reverse complement strand
ACTCCAATGAGAAGCGCGGCCGGGATCAGCGTGATGCGTACAAACACGAAGATGAAGAGAACCGCGCGAATCTGATCGCGAGGGTAAGTGACGAGAAACGCGCCCATGACCGCAGCAATCGCGCCGCTGGCGCCCAGGTTTGGGACCGTGGAGTGGGGGCTGGCCGCAATCTGCGCCAGCATGGCCACGAAACCGCCGGCAAGGTAGAAGACCAAATAGCGCAAGGGATTCATGGCGTCTTCGATCTCCGAGCCAAAGGCCCACAAGAACACCATGTTGCCCAGGATGTGCGACCAACTGCCGTGCATGAACATGGCCGTCAGGATGGTGATCCAATGATGTCCGGCAATGATGTTCTGGGGGATGGCCGACCACTGAAGCACGAAGGCATCACCGCCCCGGAGTTCCAGCACAAAAACGACGACGTTCACGAGAATGATGAATGCCGTGACGATGGGGAAACGCACCGGGCGCCGGGAAGCGTCGGCTAAGGGGATCAAGCCGCCCACACTGTTTTCCTCCGTTCGACGGCATGCGCTGCCATGCTGAGCCACACACGCGCGCGGATGCGCAGGCGCGGATAGCGTGTTTCGCGCGCCTAAGCCAACTTAGCCGCGACGCTGCGCGCTGCCAGAGAAAGCAGCAGGCGGGAGAATCCGCTGAAGAGCATGCTGATTCCCACAAGCGTGCCGATGACCCATTCCGTGCTCGAGGGCCACGTCCTCCAGATCAGGAGGGCAAGTATCAGGGTGATGATTCCGTCGAAGAGAAGCCAGGGCGAGCCCGGCATGGGGCGGAGCCGGAACCACAGGATGACTTCCAAGACTGCTTCAACAAATAAGTAGATGGCAAGGGCCAGCGTCAATGACGCCAGGCCGAGCACGGGATGAATCAAAATGTAGACGCCGATGAAAATATAGAGAATGCCCAGGAGCAGTTCCCAGATCAATCCGCCGGTGGTGCGGGTATGCCAGGCAAACACCAGATGAGCCATACCGCTGAAAACAAGCAGCCAGGCGACCAGGATATTCACTGCGATCCCGGCTGCCTGAGGCAATGCGATGGCAAGAAGACCGGCCAGGATCAGCAGGACGCTGAGCCCGATGGACCAACCCACAGACTTTTTGACGATTGTGCCGAGAGAAGAAGCGCTCATGACGCCTCCTTGTTCGAGATGGGATCCTCGGTTGGGGCCTACGGTATGTGCGTATCCTACGCTTCTCCTGGCCTGGACACAACAAATGTACCGCCAGGGCAGGCTACCCGGCTGGGCGGTGCGGCGGCTGCGTCCGTCAGCGGGAGTAGCGGCCCATCCACTCGCCTTGGGCAAGGATGTGGCCGGTCATGGCCTTTTCGACATCAGCCTTGGTTGCGCCAGATTTCAGATCGAGCATGGCATCCAGCGCGTAAAGCTTGAAGAAATAACGGTGCGGCTTGCCCGGAGGAGGGCAAGGGCCGCCGTAGCCGATTTTGCGAAAATCGTTGCGGCCGTGGAGAGCGCCATTTTCGAGCGATTCCTGCCTGGGGACGTTTTCCGGCAGGCCGCGCGATTGCGGCGGCAGATTGAAGAGAACCCAGTGAACCCAGGTGCCGACGGGAGCATCGGGATCGTCGGCGATGAGTGCGAAGCTCTTGGTGCGCGCGGGCGGGTCGCTCCAATGGAGTTCGGGAGAAATATCCTCGCCATCGCAGGTGAATTGCCGGGGAATGTTGCCTCCAGAAGCGAACGATTGGCTGGAGATCGTGATGGTCATGTGCTCGCCTTCCTTTGCATGACTGCCGCGGCATGCCGCCGCACCCATCAAAAAGAAAAGGCAGATCGCGGCGGTTCTTGCATAGCGCATGAGAGACTCCTCAGAAGGCTCCCGGCTGGCGGCGGCAGGATTTTTTCATTGTAGCTCCGTGTTCTTTCCAGGGAAACCCGGGAAAACCGGAGATCTAGCCGCGGCCGCGCAGGTAATCCGCAACTTGCTTGTGGCCGCGGTCTTGGGCAATTTGCAGGGCGGTTTTTCCGTCATTGGTTGCGGCGCGAGGGTCGGCTCCGTTTTCGAGAAGCATCTTGACGATTTCCAGGCGCCCGTCCGCGGCAGCGGTCAGAAGCGGGGAGTAACCATGGCCGTAACGGTGATTCACATTGGCGCCACGAGAGATGAGCCAGTCCACGATGGCTGTGTGGCCGCTGGCGACGGCGCCAGTCAGCGCCGTGTAGCCGGTGGCATTGGTTGAGACGGCATTTACGTCAGCGCCGTTCTCGTGCAGATATTTTGCGATATCGGCGTGCCCAAAAACGGCGGCGAGAGCGAGGACGGGGAAACCGTCCGGAGAGAAACTTTTCGCCAGGGCGGGATCTTGTTCGACGAGTTCTTTTACTTTAGCAAATTGTCCCGCGGCGGAGGCTTCGTGCAATTCCAGCACGGCACCGCGCGCGATCAAGACGTCGCGGATTTCCTTGCGGCCGGTGTAGGCGGCGAGGAGCACGCCGCTCTGTCCTTGATCGTTCCTGGCGTTCAGCAGCTCCGGCTGCGCGTCGAGCAGGGAGTTGACCGCGGAAATATCGCCGGACCGAACCGCATCAAAATATTCTTTCTTCCCGTTCATGGAAATTGTCTCCGGCAATGTTCGCACTTTTGACGAGCAGAGGAAGTTTGGGATAGCAGCACGGGAAAGGAATTTCCGCAGTGGCTGAAATTGAAGCGTGAACTTCGCTGCTGACACAATCGAGTGATCAGCGCCTCGCGCGATCTTTGCGAACGGCTTCTTCAATCAGGGCATCCAATTCATCGCGCTTGAGGGTGATCTCATCCGCGGGACTGTCTTCCGCGTCGGAAGTGACGGGGAGTTCCGAACCTTCGCCGGGCGGAGTGGTCACGCCATAGCGGGTGCGCGCGGCCATCAGCTTGGCCACTTCGCGGCTGGAGAGAAGTTTGGGCGTGCCGGCGTTCTCCGCAGCCAGCACGATCCTTGCGGTGTGCTCGACGGTTTCCATGCGGTAAAAGGCGGTCAGAAGATCAGGGCCGCAAGTGACCGCGCCATGATTAGCCAGCAAGAGCGCATCGTAATTTTCCACGTAAGGCTCGAGCGCGAGGCTCAGCTCCGGAGTTCCGGGAGTGGCGTAGCGCACGAGGGGCACCTGGCCCAAGCCAATGATGACCTCGGGCAAGAGTGCTTGATCCAGTGCGCGCCCAGCGAGCGCGAAACCCGTCGCCGCAGCAGGATGCGCATGGCAAACCGCATTTACGTCTGGCCGCATGCGGTAAAAGAGGAGATGCATCAGAACTTCGGAAGATACTCTTTTTCCGCCGCTCAATTGTCTGCCGTCCATATCAATCAGCACAAGGTCGTCCGGGGAGAGCATGCCTTTGTTCATGCAGGTGGGGGTGGTCAAAATGCGGCCATCGGCGAGGCGCACGGAGATGTTTCCCTCGCAGGCTACGATGTATTCCCTCTGGTAGAGCCAGCGGCCCGCGGTGCAAATCTCGCGCCTGTGCTCTTTTTCGCTTTTTGAATGTCCCGCCAACAAGGACCCGGAGTTCACAGCCGACACTCCTTCCAGCGCGGCATTATCCTCCGCACGGCATGATTTGCAAGCGAATTTTACCCGGCCCGCTGGGGACAGCGGCGCGACCTGTTCGGGCGCCCAATTTTATGCGTAAATGCCGCGCATTTTCAATGCATTTGCGACGCGGTCAATCGCGACCATGTACGCGGCGATGCGGTTATTGACCTTGTGCCTTGCGGCGTAATGGACGACCTGGTCAAAGGAATTATCCATGACGTCCTGCAGGCGCTCGTTCACTTCGCTCTCGCGCCAGAAGAAACCCTGGCGGTCCTGCACCCACTCGAAGTAACTCACGGTCACTCCGCCGGCATTTCCCAGGATGTCTGGAATGGTGAAGATTCCCTTGCCTTCGATGATGGCGTCGGCTTGCGAGGTGGTGGGCCCGTTGGCACCTTCGCAAAGGATTTTGGCCTGGACCTGGCGGGCATTTTTGTCAGTGATCTGATTTTCGATGGCCGCGGGAATGACAATTTCGCAGGGCTGGAGGAGGACGTCGCGCGCGCTCATTTTCGCACCACCACCGGGAAACTCCTGCAATGGCCTCTTTTCTCCGAGCACCCATTCGATCATTTTCGGAACGTCGAAACCGTTTTCGTTGTAGAGCCCGCCTCCGATGTCTGCCAGGCCAACGATCTTGTAACCGGCCTTCTGCATCAGGTCCGCGGCCATGGAGCCGACGTTACCAAAACCCTGAATGACGACACGGCAGCCTTCACGCTTCATCTTCAGCAGTGTCAGCGCTTTGTCACAGCACATCATGACGCCGCGTCCGGTGGCTTCCTTGCGGCCGCGCGACCCGCCCAACTCGATGGGCTTTCCGGTCACAACGGCAGTAGTGGCCTGCCCGACATGCATCGAGTAGGTATCCATCACCCAAGCCATGGTTTGTTCGTTGGTACCCACATCCGGCGCCGGAACGTCACGCTCGGGCCCCAACCAGCTTGCGAGTTCGGCGGTGTAACGGCGCGTCAACCGCTCGAGTTCGCCGCGGGACATTTTTCTTGGATCGCAGACCACACCGCCTTTGGCGCCGCCGAAAGGAATGTCCACGACGGCGCACTTCCAGGTCATCCAGGCCGCAAGAGCGCGCACCTCGTCCAGGCTAACGTCCGGGGCAAAGCGGATTCCTCCCTTGCCGGGACCTCGCACGGTCGAATGCAGCACGCGGTAACCTGTAAAGACTTCCAGGTGCCCGTCGTCCATTCCGACCGGAATGTAAAGGGTGATCTCTTTATCCGGATACTTCAGATAGCGATACACGCCTTCTTCCAGGCCCAATTTCTTGGCGGCTTCTTCAAAACGCGCCTCGGCGTTTTGATAAACGCTCAAATGTTCTGTCAGGGCTTCCGACATGCAAAATTCTCCTCTGCGAACGCGTGCTGTTCCTAGCGCGGACCTTTGCCCCGCGGCGCAACTCCAGTTCGCCGAAAGTCGCGCAATTCCTCCTGAAAACCCATTGAAGGCGCTTGAGTCTCCCGGACCGCTGAAGGCGGTTTTTGTTAATTCGCATTTTGGCTGATGAACGAAGAGGGCGGCGGGCTACCCTCCCGCCGGTCCGTCATCAGTCCGGGCCGCCAGTATACGTATCCCATCCCGCTCGCTGCAAGCCGGTAGCGGGAAGCGGGTTCCGTTCCCGAAAAGGCCCGCTTCAAACCTATTCCGGGCGGATACCGGCCCGAAGCAGATTTTGAAATCTTCGAGCGCACGCGTGTTTTTGCGTTTGTTCGGCGAAAGAAAAACTGACTGGAATTTGCGACTGGGGCTACTGAATTCGGAATCGCACTGTAACAGTAAGATGCATGGCGACGGGCTTGTCATCGAGCATGGCCGGTTGATAGCGCCACTGATGAACGGCGTCTTTGGCGGCCTGATACAACAGGGCAGGGCCCGAGATCACTTTCATGCTGGTAACGTGGCCGGAGGCGTCAATAAAAGCATCAATTAATACGTCTCCGGAAACGCGCTGGCTCCGCGCCAGCGTGGGATATGTTGGCGCAACGGAGTGCAGCAGGCGAGCCGGCTTCACATCTCCACCAACAGGAACAGGCGCCTTGGGTTGCGCTCCGTGGCTAGCGAGCATGCCCGCGGTTGCCGCTTCCCCAGCCGTTGCCGGATCGTTTCCGAGATTGATGCCAGGGGCGGCCACGTCCTGCTGCACAGGCGTGGATGAATTCACCGTCGGCGCGGCAAGCTGCACAGTACCCAGGATTGGGTTTTTCGCCTGGGGTTCGGCTGTCTTTTCCAGCAGTGCCTGATGCTTTCGGACTGCTTCCATCTTGACAAGTTCTTTGGCTGCTTCAGCGGAAAGAGAAGCCGCGGGAATCGCTGTGGGAATCGTGCGCGGGGAGGCTTCGTCGTTTCGCACGGTCGCAGGAGCAATATTTTTTCCGGAGAGAGCAGCCGGACCGGGAGTCAGGGTCTGTGCCGTATCCGCTTGCGGTGCGGGTACGGATCCGGGCAACGTCGCAAACGTCGGAGTGTTCGACGGGGGAGCGGCCGGAACGGCATGACGGAACCGAAAGTACCAAGTTCCTCCTGCCGCCGCTAAGACCAGTCCGGCGGCCAATGCTCCAATGAGCAAACCCTTTCCCGACTTGCCCGGAGCGCCCGTCTGCTCGATGGTTTCGCCAAAAAGCTGCGTTCCAAATGTTGGTGCGGGCCCTTCGCTCTGGAAGGCGGGCGCACTCGCAGTTTCGCTCTCGGCGGCTGCGCGAGGCTCTTCCGCGGCAACCGGCATGACAGGCTCGGTGGGAGCGGGCACGGAAGTCGCGACGGGAGCGGCGTTGCGCGCCAAGGGCTCAAGCCACGCGGGAATCTTCACCTCTTCCGCGGCGAGATCGAGCGTGGAGCGGCGCGCGGGCAGCGTTCCTCTGTTGTTCGAAGGTAGTTCTTTTTTCACCTCTGCTGGCGAGGGACCTGGCTTCTCTCGCGGTTGCGCGACTTCGAGAGCTTTGCTGCCCGCTTCGGAAACGGCGCTGGCTTCCGGCTTAGGCGGCTTGGGCTCCGCCTTGGAGGAGGATTCGGCAAACATCATTGAAGAAAGCTGTTCCTGGAGACGAGCCGCTTCCTGCTTGAGCGACTCGGTGTTTGTCTCCGGCGCTTGCCAGGAGGGCGCGGAAGTGCCCCGAGGTTCCTCAAGAAATGTGGCGGGCTTGCTTTCTGGCGCGCGTGGAAAGTCAATCACAGTTGCCGTTGGCGGCTCTTGCGTATTCGCAGGAGCCGGAACGTTTGTCGCAACAGGCTTCGGTGCAGGAAGTTTTTCCGCGCGGATGGGCGCGGCACTCTGTGCCATTGGTGGCTTTGGCTGGCTTGCGAGCGGCAGCGGGGCACTCGGCGCAACTTTAGGAATGGACGACGCTGGAGGCGCCACAGTTCCCGCCGGCGCAGGGCTTGCGGCGCGCTCTCCCGGAAAACGCATGCCCCAGAAATTCGCGGCGGACTCCGTAAATTCCAATTCAACGTAACCGCTGACGTTCCGGTAGTTTTTGGATTTGACGACCTGGCAAACCACTTCCTTCTTTGAGTTCTCGTTGGTCAGGAACAGCAGTTGACCGGGCGCCACGGAGGAAGCCAGCCGGATCACGGCGCCGTGCGCGAAAATCAGGACGGTCTTGGTCGTTTCGGAAAAAGGCTCGCGCTTGTCGCTGCCTTCCACGGTCCGCGCGCCGTTCACGGTCACGGGAACTTCCAAAGCCACGGGTTGCGTCACAGGTGCAGAGGGCACGTTTCGCGTTCCGCCGGTTTGAACTTCTGATTCGTTTACGATGGGTGCCATGGCGCGCTCGCTTGCTCTGAAAATTTTCGCTGGAACTCGAGGACTAGGACTCCCCAGCAACCTCTATATCTTCAGTCTGGTTGGCAAGCCGAGCGATAGTACGTGGGTACTACGATGGAACTCCTGTACGGAAGGACAGGGCCGTTTTCTGACCTTAAGGATTTCTTACTCACGCGGGCGGAGCAAAAATACCAGAGCGGCCGCATAGGCGAACGAATCAGCGCCGATTTCGAGCGAATGCGCCACGCGCAGGGTCATCGGGAACCAAGTGGTTTGAAGCAATCCGAACAAACCCACGAGCATCCAGTGAGCCAATCCCAGCGCGACGATCAGTTGCGCGCGCGATTTTCTCCAGCACGCGATGAACGGCAATGAAGCAGCGAGGAAAAGCGCACTGCGCACCAGTTGAGTCTTCACGATGACTGCAAATGACGGGAGCACCAAGCCTAAATTTCCATGGCGATACGTCTCCAGGACAAATGGCGCGACCATCATTCCGAAAATAAAATAGATCAACGGGAATGCAATCACCGCCGCGATGATTCTTACGGTCCATGATCCTGCCTCTCGCGATTGAAAAAAAAGTTCGCCACACGGCCCACGGCTCATATCGGCATCCGCAGTTCTCAGCAAACCCGTGGCTACAGCCCCGCAGGCCACGGAGCCGAGCAACTCACCAACCAAAAGCGAAGGCGCTCCCCCTTTCGCGAGAACTGTAGTGTAGATCAGAATTTCGATGACGTTGTTGACGCCCAGGCAGATGAACATCAGGGAGGCTGTTGCCGTCCAGCACGCCCAAAATCCGCCCAGGAAACCGCGCACCAGTGGCGCAAGAAAAAGCCCCAACAGGCCGGATACACCAACGAACCTAGCGAGTTGATGCATCGGCGTAACTGCTTCACCGGGGAATACTGGCTGAACCAGATGGAAAGCGCCTGTGACCATTCCCGCAATCACCACACCCGCCGCGTAGGTCCATCCGGAGACAATCGCTTTCCCGATCAGAGGGCCCCAGGATCCTTTTGCTTCGCTCATGACTTCCTCCTCTTGAGCCTTGGATTCGGGCCTCCATTGCCGCAAGCTTCCGTTGCCGTGGCCCTCACTTGGCAAGTTTCAGTGGCGGCTCGAATTGCGGATCGAGTTTCACCTGATAGCCTGTAACGAGTTTGTTCGTCTCGTTGGCCATTCCGATGATGGCCTGCAATTCCTTGAACATTGCCGGGGTCATGCCCTTCTTGAAAGCGGAGGCCGTATGCGACGCGATGCAGTAGTGGCAGTTGTTGGTCACGCTCACGGCCACGTAAATCATCTCCTTGGTGACCGCATCAAGCGCTCCCGGCGCCATGATGGCCTTGATGTCTTGCCAGGTGCGTTTCAGCAGCGCGGGATCGTGCGCAATGGCCTTCCAAAAATTATTGATCCAGTCAGTTTTGCGCGTGGTCATGATGTCGTCGTAGATCGCGCGCACTTCCGGGCTGGCATCTTCATATTCGATCAATCCAAACGTGGACATGGTGTTCTCTCCGATGTGGGGAAATCTATGCGGGGTGTTCCGGCCGCAGGATTTACGGAGACAACTTAGCAGGAAGCGCGCTTCGAGGCCAGCAACGGGTCCTTGCCTCATAAAAGGCTCATAAAAAATGTTGAGGGAAGGGCTCTACCTGACGTAATGTACGGTAGGTTTTTGTGGCCGTTTATCCTGAATTAAATCGAATTAAAGTCCGCGCCAGCGGAGCGTCCATGAATCTTCTCTGCCGACGATTTCGTCACACCATTGCCGGTGTTGCATCCGCGCTGGCCTTCGCCGCGTGTGTCTTTGCCGCTTCTTCTTTCGCGCAGACCGTTCGTGTGGATGTTTCGCCCTCTAAAGCCATTCCTTTTGATCCCGACAAGTCCTTGGGCACTTCCATGGACATTCTGCCTGCAGAACAATTCGATCGTGTCTATTCCCCGGAAATTACAAAAGAGTCGCTCTCCGCCGGATGGGGCCCGATCACATACCGTCAAAACACGGAACTCACCATCGCAGCATGGCACTGGAATCCCAATGGAACCTGGAGCGATACTGCCCATCAGAACGGCTACTTCACGGGAAGCGCCGAGCCTAAAGATTTCATTCGCGAATCGTTCGGCTACCCTCTGCCTCATCGCGGCAACACGCGCAATGGCGGATCGGAGCATGGCTATTCGCGGCTGACGGATGGCGATCTTTCGACCTATTGGAAAAGCAATCCTTACCTCTCGCAGAAATTCACAGGCGAAAGCGACGCGCTCCATCCGCAATGGATCGTGGTGGATTTCGGCACGCCGCAGGAGATCAGCGCACTGCGCATCGCCTGGGCCAATCCCTACGCGAGGAAATATCTCGTTCAATATTGGACCGGCGAAGACGCCATGAATAAGCCCACCGCTGGCATCTGGACGCAATTCCCTGCCGGAGAAATTACGGATGCAAAGGGCGGAACGGTAACTTTGCGCCTCTCACCCGAACCTATCAAGACTCGGTTCCTGCGCATCTGGATGACGGAATCCTCCAACACCTGTGACACGCACGGCGCCGAAGACCCGAGAAATTGTGTTGGCTACGCCGTAAACGAACTTTATGCCGGCAACTTCACCCAACCGGGCGAATTTGTGGACCTCATCAAGCACATGCCCGGCCAGAATCAGACGGTGACGCTCGTTTCCTCGATTGATCCGTGGCACGAGGCTTCCGACGTTGACACGCTGCGCATCCAAACCGGCTTCGATCTTTTCTTTACCAGCGGCTACACCAATCATCTTCCGGCGATGATTCCCATTTCGATGGTTTACGGCACGCCGGAAGACAGCGCCGCGGAACTTGCTTACATTGAAAGGCGCGGCTATCCAATTTCCTATATCGAGATGGGCGAAGAACCGGACGGCCAGTTCATGCTCCCAGAAGATTACGCGGCTCTCTATGTTCAATGGGCGCGCGCGCTGCATGCGGTGGATCCAAAGCTAAAACTCGGCGGCCCTGTTTTCGAGGGAGTCAACGAAGACATCAAAGCATGGCCAGACGCGGGTGGGGAGACTTCGTGGCTTGCGCGGTTCATTGATTACCTGAAATCGCACAGGCGCATGCAGGATCTTGCTTTCGTGTCGTTCGAACATTATCCGCTGACGCCGTGCGACGTCAACTGGTCCGATCTTTACCGAGAGCCGGAACTTACGCGCCATATTTTGCAGGCCTGGCGCGAAGACGGCGTTCCGCAAGACATTCCGCTCATGAACACGGAGAGCAACGTTTCCTGGGAATTGACCGAGCCGATGCAGGATCTTTTCTCCGCGCTGTGGCTGGCGGACAGCGTCGGCTCATTCCTTACGAACGGCGGTGCAGTTTATTATCATTCGCCGATCCAGCCCGAACCGTTGCGTCCCGGCTGCCGCGGCTACAGCACGTACGGAAATTTCGTCGCTGATCAGAATCTGAACATACGGCAGTACACCGCGCAATATTTTGCGAGCCGGATCATTAATGACGATTGGGTCAAGCACGATGCGGGCATTCACAAATTGTACCCGGCTTCCGCGGACATCAAGGACGAAGCCGGCGATGATCTCGTCACCGCGTATGCCGTCGAGCGGCCTGACAAAGAATGGTCGCTCATGGTCATCAACAAGGATCCTTCGAACGTGCATTCCATCAGGATATTGTTCGAAGGCGGCTCCAGCTCCCAACCACGTGAATTTTCCGGTAACGTCGTTCAAATTACTTTTGGCGCCGCGCAATACGAGTGGCATCCCGACGGCCTCAAAAGTTATGCCGACCCCGACGGCCCTCCGGCCCTTTCCACCCTCAGTGCTTCTCCCGGCTCGTCTTTCCTTCTTCCCAAAGCCTCAGTCACCGTCCTTCGCGGCGAACTCCGTTGCATGCGCGAGAAATAATCTGAGGCTACGAATCTCTTCCGTCTTTGGCCGGAAAAAGCAGAATCGCAGAGAGGCGGACATTCGATCCAATTCAGAGAACGTCCCGATGTCAGGAGGATTTTCCGGCGAGCATGGCTTTGAGGAGCCATTTCTTGAGGGTGGTCATGTAAAAGGGCTGCACTTCTCGGAAGGTGACACCCATACCGAAATTCGGCTGGGAATAAATTACCGTCCCGTCGGCTTCAAAAAAGCCGTCGTCGCAGAAGATCTTTACATGAACGACCGTACCATCTGGCAGAGGATTCACCATGTCGAAGTAGCAGCCGTACAGGCTAATCTCCGAGACGCGCGTTTGCATGCGCGCCTGGGACTGTGCTTCCGTTACCTCCGCGTTGGCGATGAACGGGTAACGCGGAGAGCGGCGGCGTTCTTGTTCCACGACGGCACCTCGTCAGGACAAAGGAGCATGGGATAGGCCTGCCGAAAGCCTGCTTAGAGCCCTTTAATAACCTATACCACAGCCGGTAGTGGAGATCTGCTGGCTGTAGATAAAGTGTAAACGGCGCGGTATCGAGAGCGGTCTGGGCGCGCGGCTCAAGCGGGCTGCAAGAATTCCTCGAGGATCAGGCGCGCAAGGCGCGGCGCATCATGGCGGATGACGCCGTGTTCCTCAAGAAGATTATCCAGCACGACGCGCACCTGCAGTTTTTGGACTGCGGGAAGATCCAAAACAACTCGCTCAGCGCCTTCCCGGCGATAGCGGCGCTCCACTTCCGGAGATATAGGCCCGCGGTTGGCTACCACCCAATCAATCAGTTGTTTCGGCACGTGGCGCTGAATCGCGCGAAGGTGATCGGAAAGAGAATAGCCCGTCGTTTCGCAGGGCTGGGTCATCAGATTGGCAATGTAGACTCGCGGAGCCTTGGACCGGGCAATGGCCTGGGCAATTTCCGGGATCAAAAGATTGGGAATGATGCTGGTGTACAGCGAACCGGGACCAAGAAGAATCAGGTCGGCGCTCCTGATCGCCTCCACCGCATCTGGAAGAGGATGCACGCGTCGCGGCAAAAGCATGATTTTCTTGATCGGCGTGCGGCTGGCAGTGATGCGTGTTTCTCCGTGGACGCGGCGGCCGTTCTCGAGGATCGCTTCAAGAGTAACGTTCGAAACGGTGGAAGGAAAAATGCGGCCCCGAATAGCGAGAACGCGGCTGGAAACGCGCACAGCTTCCGCAAAGTCTCCGGTAACGTGCGTGAGCGCGGCAAGGAAGAGATTCCCAAAATTGTGACCGGTGAGGCCGCGGCCCGCGTGGAAGCGATATTGGAACAAACGCCCCAGGAGGGCCTCATCCTTAGAAAGGGCAACCATGCAATTGCGGATATCACCCGGAGGGAGGATGCGGTTCTCACGGCGAAGGCGGCCGGAACTGCCGCCGTCATCGGTGACCGTGACGATGGCAGCGAGGTCCACAACGGGACGATGCGCGGTGGGATACGGATCGTGGCGCGGAACGACGAGGCGCTTGAGGCCGCGAAGAAGCGTGGAAAGCCCGGTGCCGCCGCCGAGGGCGACAACGTTCAGGCCGCGAGCGATTTTGCGATGGCGCTTGCTCACTGACTTTTCTGTAGGCTAAGGGGTGATTCCACTTTATCAGAAAAAGTGAATCGTGGCAGCGCGTTCCGTTCGCGCCATTGTCGCGGGCACCGCTCAGCCGGCGGTGCCGTCCTTCTCCGGATAGAGGAGTTCCGTGAAGCGCGGATCCTCCTGCAAGAATGCAAAATCCTCGTCGTTGCGCGCGTGATAGCGATTCGCGGGACGCAGCTCGATGGCGATTTTCAGATTGGCGAGAGCGGAATCGGCTTCTCCGGTGAGGCAGTCGAGAGCGGCAAGGGCGTAGATGATGTGATCGGATTTGGGAGACGATTTGCGCGCGCGATCCAGGCTCTCGCGAGCTTCATCCCACCGGCCAAGATTCATCATGGTGACGCCGCGCTGGTAATGCTCTTCCGCCGTGCGGGGATTCTGCTCCTGGCTGGGCTTCATGCGCTGCTCGGCGATACGAATATGCATGCGCGCGCGGTCGGCAAGCTCTTTGCTGGGACCTTCCAAAACCTTTTCGAGTTCCTGTTTGGCGCGCTGAAATTTCTGCTGATGAAAAAGGGCAAGGGCTTCGTCGTAAAGCTTGAGTTGCGCCTGGACCAGAGGATCGTGCAGCTCCACGCCGCCACGCTGGGGGGGAGGAGGTGTTAAGTTTTTTCTTTTCTGTTGGTTGGTGGCGGCCCGCGAAGAAGACTTAGAGTGGGATGACGATCCCGATGTGGACTTCTTCGCTTTGGTCATGGTGCGCATGCTAGCAAAGGCGGCGCTCAAGGTCAAATTGGTGGATGAAGTGGCGAGCGATTCGTGCACGAAAGAGAATGGAGGAAGAGCCAGAGTCGATACGCCTGGCGGTGACGAAGCGGTGATCAGGCATTTGGCAGTGGTTGGCGCGCGGCCTCATTCGTGCCCCGCAAACCGTCCGCAAGCAAATGAAACTAAAGGACATCAAAAAATACTGGTGAACTCCACAGGGTGGCGTGCCTTGTTGCTTAGAAGTTGAAGCGGTAGCCGATTATCCCCTTGGCGATGAGGTGGTCGGTGGACCGCGTAAGGCCGACCCCCAAGCCGAAGTTGATCTCCCATTTTGGGGAAACATTCAAGTCCACCGCCGGAAAGATCTGTTGTTGCTGCTCGCTGATCGGATCAAAGCCCGTGACTGGTCCGAGCGAGCCGTAGTATTCAAGGCCACCCGCGATTTTCCTCGTGAAGTTGTAGCTGAATTTGAAATTCGGTGAAAAGACGAACCCTTGACTCACACTGGGCCCGTGGAGGGAGCGGTCCAGCGTGGGATTGAAGGAGAAATACCACGGTCCTAGTTGCTTATCAATGATGGGGCGCATTTCCCAGGTCCAGGTATCGGCGGAATAGCGGCGGCTCTGCCAGCCGATTTCGTTGGAAAGACTGACGCCCACGGGCCAGTGCCATTTTTCAGGAATGCGCACGCGCGGACGGATGTGGCTGCCCACATAGTCCCAGCCCTGGCCATTCTGAAGATTCGTGAAGATGTAAAAGCCGGTCTCGAACCAATCGTTGAAGCCGTGTGTGATCTCGATGGTTTCATGAAACTGGTGGTTGGTGGGAATCGTTCCGTCGGTCGTGGATTTCGAACCGTCAATCGTGAAATTCGAGTGAAACTCCACCATGGTCTGGCCGGGATCGACTGTATCTGCGCCATAGACCTGAATTTCGTAGTTGTCCTGCGCGCGGGCGGAAGTCACCACGAAAAAACATAGCCCGCCGCAGAGTGCGCAAAGAAGGAGCCGAAACTTTGTATGGAGCAACTGCATCTCCCGCCAAAAAAGTTGGTTCGAAACAATTCAAGAGTAATGGATGCGCTTGGTTCGGCAAATCGGTACAAGATAAAAAGTGAGGCTTTCTTTATGCGTGAGGGTGCGCTTTGTCGTAAATATCCATTAACTGCCGAATAGACGCATGCGTGTATTTCTGCGTGGTGGAAAGGGACTGGTGTCCGAGGAGTTCCTGAATAGCTCGCAGATCGGCGCCGTCCGCCAGAAGGTGGGTTGCAAATGCATGGCGCAGAGAATGGGGATGCAAATCCCAGTTGATATTCACGAGGCGCACATATTTTTTCACGATGCGCCCAACGGAGCGCTGCGTGAGCCTACGGCCCACGTAGTTGAGAAACACGGCTTCCCGGTGCGGTTCGGGCCCCCGGCTGGCTCGGGGAGATGATTGCGAGAGCAGCTTTTCGCGGACGGGCCAGTAGGCGTCCAGCGCCTCCTGCGCTTTCGTGCCGTAGGGCACGATCCGCTCCTTGTTGCCCTTTCCGCGGACGCGCAGCATGCGTTCCTTGCGCTCGATATCCACGAGATTGAGGCCGGTCAATTCGCTGACGCGCAATCCGGCCGCATAGAGCAGTTCGAGCAGCGCGCGATCGCGGCGCAGAAGCAAGCCGTCCTCATCTGCATTTCCACGGCGGGCGGGGCGTGTCTCTTCAGCGCCGCGGTGAAGTTGCATCGCGGAACTTCCCGCCGCGCGAAGCGCCCCACCCATTTTCGCGAGTTCGTTGAGGAATCCGTTCATTTCCTCGGCCGAAAGCACGGAGGGAATGCGCTTTGGCAATTTGGGAGTGGGAACAAGGCGCGCAGGATTTTCCTTCAAATAGCCTTCGCGGACGCAATACTTGAAAAAGGAACGCAGCGCGGCGAGTTTGCGCGCGATCGAACTTCGTTCCAGTCCCTGGTCATGCAAATAGCCGACGAATTCCCGAATGATCTGGTGAGTCACTCCAGAAACGCCGGGGGGATCGGCTCCCGGCGGCGAAAGATAGGTCAGAAACTGGTGCAGATCCTTGCCGTAATTGGAAACGGTATGGGGTGAGGAATTCCTTACCGAACGAAGATATTCAAGATACTTGTCAATGGCCCGCTTCATGTACGGAGTTCTGCGTCAACACCCTCGGCACAAACAGGATTGCAGGCGGGGATGGCCGAGGCAACAGCAAATCATGGGGAGTTGCGCCCAGCGGCACACTTGGGATTTTTGCGCTGCGGCGGAGTCAGGATTTCGCACCGACGGGAACGGGAACTTGTTCCGCTTGGGGCTGTGGCTGATCCACCAACTGCTCCCAGTCGCAGCCTTCTTTCAAGCATGAGCGCACCAGGCCAATCTTGGATTTTTTTTCAACGATGAACGGCGCGCCGCATTTCGGGCAGGGTTCGGCGATGGGCTGATGCGGCGTGGTGAAGTCGCACTCGGGGTACCGCGAGCAACCGTAGAAAATCCGCGTGCGGCCGCGGCCGCCCTTGCCCGCGCTGCCGCGCCGCACGAACTCCCCTTCGCCGCACTTGGGGCACTTGATGCCCAGCGTGATCGGCCGGGTGTACTTGCACTTTGGATACCCGGAACAGCCGATGAATTCGCCAAAGCGGCCGTGCTTCTTGACCAGTCCATTCCCGCACTCGGGGCACTTTTCGTCGAGGGGTTCATCGGGCTGGCGTGCCTTACGCGTGCCTTCCACGAGCCGCCGCGTCGTTTTGCAATCCGGATAGCCGGTACAGGCCAGGAAGGGACCGAATCGTCCGCGCTTGATGGCCATTTCCTTGCCGCAGTTTTCGCAATACTCAACCGTATTTTCGCTTTCGACTTCCTCGCCGCCCACTTCCGGCGAAAGATCCTGAATGAAGTCGCACTCCGGATAGCGCGAGCAGCCCAGGAAAAAGCCATGACGGCTGATGCGTTCGAGCAATTCGCCCTGCCCGCATTTTTCGCACTTCTTGCCCGTAGGAATCCCCGCTTTGTAGGATTCCATTTCTCCGTCGGCTTTTTCGAGGTCCAACTCGAATTTTTCCCAGAATTCTTTCACGGACTGGCGCCACGGCAGCTTGCCTTCTTCGATTTCGTCCAGCTCCTCTTCCAGGCGCGCAGTGAAGGTAACGTCGAAGACATCCTCGAAGCTCTTGACCAACAGCATGCTCACGCGCTCTCCAAGCATCGTGGGCGTGAAGCGTCCTTGATCCTTGGTGACGTATTCTCTCTCGACGATCGTGGAGATGATCGTGGCGTACGTGGACGGCCGACCGATGCCCTTCTCCTCCAGCTCTTTCACCAGCGTGGCTTCCGTGTAGCGCGGAGGCGGCTCCGTAAAATGTTGATCGGGCCGAATCTGATCGAGGCGCAGCGTCTGGCCCTCCGTGACGCGCGGCAGGGCCTTGCCCTCGCCTTCGTCGTCCTTTTCTTCGTCCTCGCGGTCCGCGCCTGCGGCGGGCATCTGGTAAACGCGCAAGTAACCATCGAATTTCTGCACCGAGCCCGTCGCTCTGAAGCTGTAATCGCCCGCGGAGATATCAATGCTGGTCTGGTCAAAGATCGCCGGAAGCATCTGCGAAGCGACGAACCGCTGCCAGATCAGTTGGTATAGCTTGAACAGATCCTCGTCCAGATACTTGCGGACATCTTCCGGGGTGCGCATGGCATCGGTCGGACGAATTGCTTCGTGCGCTTCCTGGGCTTCTTTCTTGGACTTGAAGAAGTTCGGTTTTTCCGGCAAATAATTCGCGCCGAAACGTTCCGGAATCAGCTCGCGCACTTGTTCGAGCGCTTCGTTGGCCACACGCACGGAGTCCGTGCGCATGTAGGTAATCAGCGCCACCGACCCTTCCTCGCCGAGCTCTACCCCTTCATAGAGCCGCTGCGCTAGCGCCATCGTGCGCTTGGCCGTGAAGCGCAGCCGGTTATAAGCCGCCTGCTGCAGCTTGGAAGTCGTGAACGGCGGAGGAGCATTCCGCCTCTTTTCCTTTTGCGTTACGCTCGAAACCTGCCACTTCGCCGTGCTGACCGCCGCCACGATGCGGTCCGCGGTTTCCTGGTTCGAGACTTCAATATCCTCGCCTTTATACTTCGCCAGTTTCGCTTCGAAGATGGGCGGCTCTCCGGAATCCAGCATGGCGTGGATCGTCCAGTATTCCTTGGGAATGAACGCCCGTATTTCCTGCTCGCGCTCGACGATCAGCCGGAGCGCGACGGTCTGCACGCGGCCAGCGGAAAGCCCGCGGCGCACCTTGTCCCATAGAAGCGGCGAAACCTTGTAGCCCACCAGGCGGTCCAGAACGCGCCGCGCCTGCTGCGCGTCCACTAAATTCCCGTCAATTTGCCTGGGTTTTTCGAACGCCGCACGAATCGCCTTGGGCGTAATTTCGTTGAACGTCACCCGGAAAATTTTTTTTGGGTCCATCGCAGGGATTTTTACCTGCAGCTTTTCCGCCTTGGCTTTGGCGGTTTCCTTAGCGCTTTCTTCTTTTTTTGCGCCGTTGTCCTTCGCGGACACCTCTTCCGTAAAACGCCCCGGCTTGGACAGCACCAGCTTGAGATGCGCGGAAATCGCCTCGCCTTCGCGGTCCGGGTCCGCCGCCAGATACACTGCCTCGGCGTTGCTGGCCGCTTTGCGCAGGTCGTTGATGATCTTGCCCTTGCCCGCGATGATCTGCAGCGTCGGCTCGAAGATCTTCTCGTCGTTCAGCGTGGCTGCCCTTTTGGAAGCTTTGCTGTTTCCATTGCCCACCGCTTTCGAGCCTTTTTTGGCTTTGCGCTTCTTCTTGCCTTTCGATTCATCATCTCCGGGCAAATAAATCCCGATCGTCTTCTTGGGCAGGTCCATTACGTGCCCCAGCGACGCTTTGACGGAGTAATCCCGTCCCAAATATTTGTTAATGGTCTTCGCCTTCGCGGGCGACTCCACGATTACCAAAGATCGCGCCATGTTGCCTTTGTAACTCCGGATGCTTCTACGGAAAGAGCCGCCGGTGCGGCTTGTGTCCTTCTCGCTAACTTATACCAAACGTGTCAAGCCCCGTGCGGCTCAGTCCCTGGAGCTTTAGAGGAGAATTTTTGCAAAAAGTTTCCCCGGCATCTGCCGGACAATACCTTTCATCTCCAACTCAAAGAGCGTAGCCAGAACTTCCGAAGAGTTCAAGCCGGAGCGTTCCACAATGTCATCAATGTGCCTCGGCTCGTCCGAACTCAACAATTCGTAAATTTTCTTGGCCGCGCCGCTCAACGACGCCGCCACCAATAGATTCCTCTCGGCCGCTTCCGGTTGCTCCGCCTGAACCAGGGCGGCGCGCACCGGCGTCGGCAGCTCTTCGATGACGTCCTCGGCGCAGGTCACCAGCTTGGCGCCCTGCTTGATCAATTGATTCGGCGCAAAGCTGACTGGTTGCGTCACATTTCCCGGTACGCCGAACACCTCCCGCCCGAATTCCATTGCCAGCCGCGCCGTGATCAGCGAGCCGGAATACTGCGCGCCTTCCACTATCACCGCTCCGAGCGGCATCCCCGCCACAATCCGGTTACGCACTGGGAAATTTTCCGGCGCGGGATGCGTGCCCGCCGGAAATTCGCTGAGGATCGCGCCGCGCTCAAGAACTTTTTCGTAGAGCTTCTTGTTTTCTTTCGGATAGCAAACGTCAATGCCTGTCCCCAGAATGCCGATCGCCCGCCCGTTCGCGGCCATCGCTCCCTGGTGCCCGATCGCGTCAATACCTCGTGCCATGCCGCTGACAATCACCAAACCGCGCGCCGCCAGTTCGCGCCCCAGCCGCTCCGCCATTTGCGTTCCATACAAAGTCGGCTTGCGCGTTCCCACGATGCCGATTGCCGGCAAATTCAGAATCTGCGCATCGCCGCGTACATAAAGGAGGACCGGGGGATCGTAAATCTGCAGTAGCGTTTGCGGGTACTCCGGCTCGGTCCAATTGATCAGGCGACAGTTGGGAATGTTGCGGACTTTTGCGAGCTCTTTCTCCGCGCGCTTGAAGGACTCCTTCTTCACAATGGATTGCGCCACGGCGGAAGGCAGTTCGCAGGCCTCCAACTCCGCGAGCCGCGCCCCGAACACGGCGTTTGGCGAGCCGAATCGCTTTAACAGCCGCGCGGAAAAGCGCGCGGCCACGCCGGGCGTCAGCGTCAATGCCAGCCACGGCAGAGCAGCATCCAGCTCCACGGCAGATGATCCCATCGCGGGCCGAGCCTAACCGTATAGTAACCGCAATGTCAAGTAGTCGCAGAGGAACGAGCAACTTCCGGCTTCCAGCCGCTTCCGGGAGTGCTATTCTTCGCTCCGGCAATCTCGGGGTTGTCCTCCATGGGTCCGCGCCTGAATTTCGAGTCCGCGATGCATCGCAAACTCGTTCTTTCCCTCCTGGCTTGCTGCGCCACTTTTGCCGTGGGATGTGCTGGGGGAGGCGGACAGGTCACTCCTCCCATGAATGGAATCACGCTTACGCTTGGCTCAAGCATGGTTCTTGCGCCCCAGGACGGCACTCCGGCGCAACTTTCCGCGACTATCGCCCGGCCGGCTGGGGACTCTGGCGCCTTGACTCTCTCTGTGTCCGGTTTGCCGGTCGGCGTAACCGCTACATTTACCCAGCCCGGCACGGGAGATTCCGGCACTCTCACACTCACTGCCAGCCCTTCCGTTGCTGCGGGAACCTACGCTGCTTCGATGAAAGCCCAGGATCCTGCGTCTTCCGCGACGCAGACTTTTTCTCTCGTCGTCGCCATCGCCGCGACGGTCAACAATAGCGTCGCAACCAATGAAGGCCTCAACGGCAAGCTGAATGAATTTATGTCCACGTCGTTTCAACCCGCCGAGTGGGATTACCAGTTCTTTCCAAATCACGCCACCCTGGAACCTGCGCAACTGAACACGCTGGGCTCGCAGCACATTCGTATCCAGGGGCTCAGCCAAGCTATTCCCATGAAAGCCAATTCCCAGCCACAACAGGCCAGTGACTGGGATTTCACCGAACTCGATGCCGTCGTCCAGCCCGTTTTGAGCGTCGTCGATAACAGTCCTGAATTTCAGATCGCAGTTGCGCCAAACCTTCCGGGCATGCTGGACAGCAGCGGCCATTTCATCGTGAACACCGCCAACCTCAACACCTTCGCCGCCTACTGCGCCAATCTTGTGCGGTACTACAACAAGGGCGGTTTCGATTGGGGAGGCGCGCATTTCCAGTCTCCCAGTCCTCACGCTATTACGTGGTGGGGCATCTTCAACGAGTACAACATCAACGGCCTGACTCCCAGTGAATACGTCCAGCTCTATGACGCCGTCGTCCCGGCCATGCTCGCCGTGGATCCCACCCTCAAGTTTTCCGCCCTCGAACTTTCCGACTACGATTATCAGGTCGGCGATCCGCGCAACAATCTGCCGACGTTTCTTTCCGCCGCGAACGCCGGCGGTGTGAATGCCCAGGTGAACGTCCTCTCCACGCACTTCTATTCCACGTGCAATCAGAAGGACACTGACGCCACGCTTTTTGCTTCGATTCCAGGTTTTGTCAGCGACGTGAAGTACTTTTATCAGGAACTTCAGTTGCGCCCGGATCTCGCCGGCGTTCCGGTGTGGGTCACGGAGAACAATGTCAACGCCGATTATGATAAAGGTGGCGGCATCAGCGCGTGCAATGGAACGGCGTTCGTCACCGACCTCCGCGGCACCAGCGCTTTCTTCGCCGCTTGGCGAGCGTATGCATTTTCGCAGCTCGGTAAGGCCGGAAACGCGGCACTTTATCACTGGGATTACGATGCCGACGCGCAGTTTGGCGAAGTAGATTACACCACTGGCAACAAATATCTGAGCTACTGGGTGGATTACTGGCTGGCGCGCACTTTTCCCGCGCCTCCGGGATCATCCGGTATGGACATCCTTGCCCTCACGGTAACCGAAACTCTCACGGTGGAAATTCTCGCAGCGCGCGCCAGCGACGGCACCGTAAATGTGCTGGTCGCGAACCACGCGGTACATTCTTCGACCGACAACAACGGCACCGGGGATCCTCGCACGGTAGTTCTCGATTTTTCCGCTTTGGGAAACTTTTCCTCCGTCTCTGAGGTCACGATGGACAAAAACACGAACGTCGCCAATGGCCCGATTCAGGTTTCGCTCATGCGTGCGCCCAAATTAACGGTGAGTCTCGGTGGCTACGGCGCGGCCCTTCTGACTCTTAAGCCCTGAACTCGTCAGTTTTCGGCATCCATCGTTCGTTGCGAAATTCACCTCAGCTAGCTACTCCAGTCCGGCCGGATCTTCGGCAAGAACAGCCTCCAAAGTGGAGCGGAAAAGGTCCGCGTCCGCTTCGGAAAAGATCAGTGGTGGCCGGAGCTTCAAAACATTCTGGTGCGGCCCATCCGTTCCGGTGAGCACTCCGCATTCGCGCAACCGGTTGACCACGTAAGCGGCCTGAGCCGGCGCCGCTTCGCGCGTCTCGCGGTCCTTTACCAGATCCACGCCGAGAAACAGCCCGGAACCTCGCACGTCTCCGATCAACCCATACTTTTCCTGAAGCGATTCGAGGCCAGCCTTAAAATAGTTTCCTGTCCGCAGCGCGCGTTTTTGTAAATCTTCTTCTTCCAGAACATCGAGCACCGCGAGTCCCGCCGCGCATGCCACCGGATTTCCCCCAAACGTGCTGAAGAACTCCATCCCATTGGCGAATGACGATGCAATCTCTCGCGTGGTGATCACAGCCGCCAGCGGAAATCCATTCCCGATTGGTTTTCCGAGCACAACGATGTCGGGCACCACGCCTTGCGTCTCGAATCCCCAGAAGTGCGTACCCAACCGTCCAAATCCAACCTGCACTTCATCCGCAGAGCACACACCGCCGGCCTTGCGCACGTGCCGGTAAGCTTCCGCAAGATATCCTGGCGGAAATACGATCTGGCCGGCCACACTGGGCAGCGTTTCCGCGATGAACGCCGCCAATCCGCGGCCTTGTGTTCGGATATCGTCGCAGATTTCACCCACTTGTCTTGCATATTTCGTACCCGCTTCCGGATCGTCTCGGCGATAGCGGCCGCGGTAACCATCCGGGATCGGCGCTACATGCACCCACGGTTTGCGGCCGCTTCCTCCGGGTCCATCGAACTTGTGCGGGCTAATGTCAATCAGCGCGTTCGTGTGGCCGTGATAGGCGTGCTCCAGAACAATGACGTCTTCCCGCCCCGTGTGCGTCCGCGCCAGCCGCAGCGCCAGTTCGTTCGCTTCGCTTCCGGAATTCAGGAAATAGCAAACGCGCAGCGGTTCCGGCAGCAAACGCGTCAGCCGCTCCGCATAATTCACCACCGCGTCGTGTAAGTAGCGCGTGTTTGTATTGAGCAGCGCGATCTGCTCTTGCACTGCCCGCACTACGCGCGGATGACTGTGCCCCACCAGCGGTACGTTGTTATAGACGTCCAAATATCCGCGCCCGGCGTCGTCATAGAGAAATTGCATCCACCCCCGCACGATCTTCAGGGGCTTGCGATAGGAAAGGCTGAGATTTTTCCCTAGGAGCTCGGAACGCAATTCGAATGTCTTGGCAGAGTCAGTCTCCGTTTTCGGGAATCGCGCCTCCGGAATTCCCAGAAGAACGTTTGGATCGGGCGAAAGGCTCGTCCATACGGCTCGTTGCGACGCCTTCGCCACTCCGGGGAAATCGCCACAAAAGTCCAGCAGGTCAACAATGATTTGAAAATGCAGATGCGGCGGCCATCCCCCGTTTTCCTGCATTTCGCCGACGCTGGCGAACGCTTCGCCCTGCGCAATTTCCTTCCCGATGTGCAAATTCTTGAGAGTCTCGACGGACAGATGGCCGTACAAAGTGAAAAACTCGATCCCCTTATCCGTGGAATGCCGCAGCACCGCCACCGGCCCGTAATCCTGCGGCGCAACGTTGTTCGCCAGCAAATGAACCGTGCCTGCCAGCGGCGCATGAATTGCCGTTCCCGGCTCCACAAAGATATCCATCCCCAAATGTACGGTTCTTCGCTGGTCCGTCGGATTCGCCGTCGTCCCAAACAGCGCAGAGGAATACAGTAGCCGTGCTTCGTCGTACCGTCCCACGCCCACCTTGACGTGAGCTTCCTTCATCTTCCGGAAGATCGCCTCCGTCAGTGCGAACATCTCGGAATTGCGTGGATCGAAGCCAAGAAATTTGCTGCCCGCGCTTAAATCGAATACCAGGCAAGGTTCCTTGCGCACGTCTGTATCAAGGATGGGCGCAGCGCTTGCCGAATTCGCTTTCAAATAATCCACCGCGGCCTGACTTTGGGGAACGGCGAGCCTTCTGCAAGCCACGCGAAACGTGTAATGCGCCAATCTTGGAAAAACCTTCGCCCAGTGTTCCAGCGCTTCCCAGGCCGGCTCCTCACTCACAGTCACGTAATCGTCCCCCGGCTTCAACGTTTTCCGGTTCGCGGAGTTCACCACGCTGACAGTGAGCCGCATTCCAATCAACGCATAAAGCAGCGCTATCTCCTCTTCCGCTAATGGATAGGCGCGATGAAATCCGCCAATCACGGCAGCGGCCGCTTCGAGTGGCTCTCTGCTGTTCAGAATCGCGTAAGCCGCAGCCACTGCGGGTTCCGCAGCCGTAATGCCGTAATGCATGTCTCCAAAATCAATTACGCCGGCGACGCAGGCCCGCCGCTCTTTGGTCAACGTCACCAGCACGTTGTGATCGTTTGCATCTCCGTAGATCACGCTCCGCCGCAACCGTCCCAGCGCCGGCACAACTTCCTTCTCGTACATTCCGAGGAAGCGCCGCGCGAGCGCGCCCCGCGCCGGATTCTCCACGCAATCCATCCGATCCCGAATCCAACCGGCCCGGCTCAGATCCCATTTCAATTCCCGCTCCGCCGCCGGATGCCGGAAGCTCAGGAGTGCCGTATCCATCTTCCCCAGAAATTCTCCCAATTCCTCCAAAAGTTCGGCCGTGTGCGGGCAAAACTCCGCGAGGGTTTTTCCCGGCAGAAAGGAAAGCAGCCAGACAAGCCGTTCCGATCCGTCCTCTATGCGCGCGG
The DNA here is from genome assembly GCA_035516615.1 of Candidatus Acidiferrum sp. Taxonomy (GTDB): domain Bacteria; phylum Acidobacteriota; class Terriglobia; order Acidiferrales; family UBA7541; genus Acidiferrum. Next base: position 5,326 of record DATJAD010000033.1, on the reverse strand, counting down.
AGGCAAATGCCTTTCCCTCTCGCGAGTGGATCACGCGCGGCAACGTCAAATCAGGCGCGTGTTTTTCAAGGTGTTGGAGAGCGCTGCATTGAAGGTCCACAAATTCGCGCGAACGCTCCCGGTGCATCACCTTCAGCACAAAGCGGAGACCGTTTGAAGTTTCCAGTTGAAAATTGTCGTCGTATTCACCGGGCAGGCTGCGAGCAGAAGCGCTCAGACCAAAAATTTGGCGAGCGATGCGTTGTGCTTCTTCTTTTGAGATTGGTTTTGCAACCGGCGCTTCCGGCATCATGCGCCAAATCTTATCGGGAAGGCTCTCGCTCGTCTATGCGGAGGCCGCTCGCCGGCTGGCCGGCTTCGCCGTCAGTTCCCGCAGCGCGATTCCGCTAACGCCCGCATCGCCGTCTCGACGCTTTTCGTCACGATCCGCTGCACCATAGGCTGCCCCGCGATTTTCTGGACGAGCTGCGCTCGCGCCTCCGGACAAATCACGGATTCGGCGATACTTGCGGCGCAGAGACGCGGGTTCAATTGATGTTTCCAGGCGCTCGGAGCGGAGGTCACGGCCACCCCCAGCCAGGTAATAATTCCCAGGGCTGTCATCATCTTTCTTGAGCGCATAGATCTTCTCCCTTGCCTCATTAGACGGTTGTTCCCTCCAATTTGTCATGAGGCACAGCAAAAAAATCCGACCTACGGCCTGTGCCCCTCCCATTCGTCATCCCCGATGCTGCCAATCGGCGGCCCATCCGGAGGCTCGAGCGGGACCGTCAGCTCGATTCGCCTCGGATCCTTCTGAAACTGCTCGACTTGTGTGGCGGCAAAGTAAAGATGGGCCTTCTCCTCGGGATCTTTGGTTTCAGCCTCTGCCGATTTCAGCCATCCCTTCAGGCCGTCCAGCTCTAGCGACGCCACCGCCCGAACCTGCTCCGTCGCCTGCTCATTTCCGGCCAGCATCATCAGGTCGTAGAGCGCCACGTTGTCCACAACTCGTGCGACTTCCGCCTCATACCCCGTCCCATGCGCCGCCTTCCATGTCGCGGCAAGCACCGTGTCGAGAACTTCTTCCAGGCTTGGATTCTCTGCATCTCTCGCGTGAAATTCCACGAGCCGCGCCGCCCTCTGCGGATTAAACAAAAATTGCAGCGTCTGCTGCGCTGCCGCCTCCGCGGGAGCCAGCGCATCAAACGCCGGGCTGGTATGAATCTTGAAATCTTCCCTGACTCGCGGATACTCCGGCGGCCGCGGCGGAATGATCTTCAGCAAGGATTCCGGCAGCGCCAACTCCTCCGGCTTGAGCGTTGCCAGCACCGCTGCCAGTGCCCGTCTCTGTTCTGCGGGCGCAACGATTGCCGTCGGCGTCTCCCCATCTCCCCGCAGCGCAAACGTATAGTCCATTCCGCCGATCAATTTGCTCGCCGCTTCCACTTGATACCGGTGAAGCAGGTAAACCGGCACGAGCGTATCTTCGAGCGTTGCCAGCGGCGCCCCTTCGCGAATGTTGTTTTCGCCAAAACGCTGGAGCGCCGCCGCGCGCACCTTCATCAAACGGTTGAGTTCGTCCACCGCATTCGGTCCTGCGTCCCACAAATGCGCCACGCTGCTCGAAGATCCCCCCGGCCGTGCGTCCTGGTCCGTCAGATACCGCTGCCCGTGCGCGAACGCATCGTTCAAAATCTTGTTCAGCGCTGCGTGCTCATCCTTGCCTTTCGGAAAATCCTGATAGCCATATGCGATCGCCACCTTATCCCACGTCCCGATGCCTTTCGCGTAAGCGCCTGAAAGATCCGGCACTCCATCGGCCCCGAGCTTCACGTATGGCGGCGGATAATCCATCACCGAAGCCCGGTTCACCGTGCTCGACGCAAAGTTGTGCATCAATCCCAGCGTGTGCCCCACTTCATGCGCGGCCAACTGCCGCAAGCGCGCCAGCGCCATCTCCCGCATTAGCGGCGGTACCGGCTTTCCCGTTTCGTAAGGAGCCAGCAACCCCTCCGCGATCAAATAATCCTGCCGCACGCGCAGCGACCCCAGCGTCACATGCCCTTTAATAATTTCTCCCGTCCGCGGATCCACCACCGACGCCCCATACGACCATCCCCGCGTCGCTCGATGCACCCACTGGATCACGTTATAGCGCAAATCCATCGGGTCCGCGCCTTCCGGCAAAAGTTTCACCTCAAAGGCATCCTTGTATCCCGCCGCCTCAAACGCCTGATTCCACCACCGCGCTCCTTCGAGCAGCGCCGACCGGATCGGCTCCGGCGCGCCCCGGTCCAGGTAATACACGATCGGCTGCACCGGCTCGCTCATCGCCGCTGTCGGATCCTTCTTCTCCAGCCGGTGCCGCGCAATGAACCGCTTTTCGATCGGCTCATTCAGCGGCGTTGCGTAATCCATGTAGGTGATCGCAAAATATCCGCTCCGCGGATCGTATTCCCGCGGCTTGTATCCCGGCGGCGGCAATTGCACGAACGAATGGTGCTCTCGCACCGTGATCGCGTCCGGATCCGGCGTCACCTCCTGCACCCACTTCCCCGGATCGTCGCCCACGAATGTCAGCGTCGCTTCCACTTCCGTATTTAGCGGAAAATTCTTCGTGTTCGGCAGATACACTGCGCAACGCGATGCATCCAGATGAAAACTCCCCTGCTTCGTTCTCTTCAGCGTCTCCGGAATCCCGTGCGCATCCCGCAGAAAAAAATCCGTCGCGTCCACTAGCACACTGCCCTTTGTTTCAGCCGCCACCGTAAAGCCCCACAGCACCGACTCCGCAAACGACTCTTTCACCGCGCGCTGTTCGTCCGCGTCGTTGCTCACCGCGCGATAATCCAGATTTTCTTGCGCCAGCAGCACCTTCGGCCCGCTCCGTTCGAACCGCACCACCCGCGTCGCTCCGAGCTGTCCGCGGTCCAGCCCGATGTCGTTCGAACCCACTCCCGCCGCCAGCCCACTCTGATAAAGAAACTCCGCATCCCACTTGCCAATCTCGAGCCACAGCTTTCCCTGCTTCGCGTCCCAATAAAGATTGAAATACCCGGGCAACTTCTCCATGCCCGCGGTTTTTTCCGCAATTGTCGGCTCGCTCGCCGCCGCGGCCTCGTTCGAACGCGCCCGCGCTGCTTCCGCCGCTCCTGTCATCGCTACCATGAGCACCAACGCCGTGGAAATCTTCCCCATTTTCGTTTCCTCCAAACCGAACGAAACGTTTTACACCACTTTCCCCGCATCGCGTGGGAAATTCCCTCTGCTATACTGTTCTCGTCCACGTGGGCTCATCCATCGTGAGCAAGCTGCGCATTTCGATCGTTCAGTACCTCAACACCGCGCCACTGGTCCGCGGCTTCACCCACGGCCCGCTCCAGGGCAAGTACGACCTGTCCTTCACCGTCCCCTCGCAGTGCGCCGAAGAGCTTCGCACCGGCGCCGCCGATGTCGCCATCATTCCCGCCATTGAACTTCAGCGCATTCCCAATCTCGTCGTCCTTCCCGATCTTGCTATCGCCTCCAAGGAGCGCGTCCGCAGCCTCCTTATTCTTTCGGAAGTCCCCATTCGCAAAGCCCGCCGCATCGCGCTCGACCGCAGCTCCCGCAGCACCCAGGCTCTCACGCGCATTCTCTGCGACGCTCGCTGGGACATCGTTCCCGAATTCTCCGAAGCCGATCCCGATGCCGCCGCAATGCTACAAACTTCCGATGTCGCCCTGCTCATCGGCGATCCCGCTTTGCGTCTCGCCATTGCCGCGGAAGCGCACGCAACCCCCAGTCCCGACGGCGCCTGGCTCTGCGACGGCAAAACCGTCGGCCTCCCCTCAGTCGAAAAACTCTATATCTACGATGTCGTCCGTGAATGGTGGCAGATGACCGAACGCCCCGCCGTCCTAGCCGTCTGGGCTGCGCGTCCCGAAGTCGCCACGCCCGATCTCGCCGAGGAATTTTCGGCTTCCCTCGAGTACGGCCTCGCGCATCTCGAGGAAATCTGCGCCGAAGCCGCCAAGGAACTCCATCTCCCTGAACGCGAACTCCTCCTCTATCTCCGCACCAACATTGATTATTCGCTCGACGAAGCCAACATGAAGGGCCTGCTCACCTACCTCGGCCACTGCTCGCGTCTCGGCCTCATCGACCGCATGAATCCCATATCCATCGCATCCCGCCCAGGCTCTGCGGCCCGCGTCCTTGATTCAGCCGCCTCCCGCTCCGCTTAGGCGCTTACCCTCGTCGCCTCTCCGGGGAACATTATGCGATTCGCCACATCGTTTCGTATCGTTATGGCATTTTCCCCCTGAGCGTACATATCCTTCTCGCAAGCACTCGACGGCTTCGCCAGGCGGCATATTTCGTTCGCAGTGAATATCAGTCGTGAGATAAATCGCCGTCGTGAGGGAGACTTCCATGGCCACCCTTGCACCCGGTTTCGCGAATCCCGGTTCCGCCTATCGTGTGGGAAAAATTCTGGTGGTTCCCGCCGGCGCCACACTTCCTCCGGTGTGCGTCAAATGCGGCATGCCCACCGCGGGCCAGTACCTCACCAAGAACTTCCGGTGGCACCCGCCCTGGGTTTATTTCCTCATCCTCATTGGCCTTCTTGTCTACGTTATTGTTGCCCTTGTGATGCAGAAAACCGCGCGCGTCGCCGTGCCCTTCTGCACAGAGCACCGTTCCTGGCGCACCAATATGAACATCATCGCCGCGGTCCTCTTGCTCGGCTGGATCCCGGAATGGATTGTCCTCGCCAATTTAAATGTAGACGGAGGCTGGATCGCCCTGATCACCTGCTCGATGATCCTTGCGGGATTGATCGTCCTCGTGGTCGTCAGCGGTTCCTTCTCGCCTGTCTTTATTGATCACACCTGCGCAAAATTTAAGGGCGCCGCCGAGCCCTTCCTCGCAACGCTGCCTTTTGTTCAAGGTTGAATTTTGGACTTCGCCCCTACACGGACAGTCCTCGTCGGCGAAAAGTAATGTCTCAAATCCGTTTCCCTTTTCTCATCTCCATCTCTTCCATGGTCCGCGGCCAATCTTCTCGCAGCAGCCGGGACAGTGCCCGGTCCGCCAGTAGCTTTCCTCCCGTCTGGCATTGCGGGCAATAATTCGTCTCGTTCGACGCGTAGCGGATCCTCTGAATCTTCGTCCCGCACCGCACGCAGGGCTGCTTGTATTTCCCGTGCACCGCCATCTCTTTGCGAAACGCCGTCACGCCTTCTGGAAATTCTTCTCCCGCCTCCGCGCGCAGCCTCTCTGTCCACTCAGTCAGCGTAGCCCGCGTCACTTCGTACAGCCGCCGAATCTCCGGCACGCTCAGCTTCTCCGTCATCGCCAGCGG
>DATJAD010000032.1:0-4121 GCA_035516615.1 Candidatus Acidiferrum sp. | reverse complement strand
TCCGTGGACGAGTACATTGCCTCGCAACCTGAGGCCGTGCGGGGCATATTGGGACGCGTGCGGAGCGCCATCCGCGAAGCCCTGCCGCGGGCCGAGGAAGTGATCTCATACAAGATGCCCACGTACAAACTGCACGGTGCTCGCGTGCTCTTCTTTGCCGGTTGGAAAGATCACTACTCGCTCTACCCTGCCGGCGAGCGCCTCGTCGCGGCCTTCAAAGACGAGCTGGCATCGCACGAGGTCATCAAAGGCACAATCCGCTTCCCGCTATCCGAGCCAGTCCCGGTGAAGTTGATTGGACGCATCGCGAAGTTCCGCGCGAAGGAAGTGGCCGAGCGCGAGAAGACGAAGCCAGCCGCGCGGAAGAAGCGCTAAGCGCGCCGACTGCGCCAGAAGGCGACGAGGGCGATGAGGATGCCGGCGGCGAAGATGCAGTCGGCGGGGCGCTGGAGCACGAACACGAGGATGAGGACTGCACTCGCCATGGTACACGCGAGAAGAGCCAGGCCAGCCGTTGTCGTCCATGGGATTAGCACCAGCACGCCGCCCAGGACTTCTACGACGCCGGTGAAATACCGGAACCACTGCCCTGCCCCGACCTGTTGAAAAAACCCTACCCAGGAAGAGCCGGGGGCTGAAGAGAATTTTTCCGCTCCGAAAATGACGAACACCACCCCGATCGCGCCGCGCAGGATCCAATCACCGAGCACGTAGCGCGGCTCGCCCAGGTTGGCCTGTTCGAACATGTGTCTTTTGGACACCGGAGCCGGCAAGTCGGTTCCACGGTAAGTCAAGAAGATCTGAGTTGGCCGGGCGTGCCCGGCCCCTACGATGGTTTGCGGCATCGCACGTGCAGGAAATACGCGGAAAACAACCAGGGGTCACTGTAGTTCAAAATCGCGCTCACGGGTCTTCGATATAGACGCGGTTCTCGAGCGGCTTACTTGTTCTGATGAAGCGGCGCTGGCTACCTTTGGCGTACGGGTTAACGAACGCTGTTCTGTATAGCATGCTTCTGCCTCTCTGGGAAGGCTTCGACGAGCCATTCCATTTCGGATACGTACAGTTTTTGGCGGACGGGAATGGGTTCCCGGATCCAAGAGCGGCGCGGCTGTCGCAGGAGGTGGCATCGTCTCTTTTGCTCGCACCGGCAAGCCTTTCGGTGCAGCGGAACCTTCCGGAGATACCTTCGTATCCCGAATTCTTTGGATGGCCGGAATGCAAGCGTCAACGAGTGCACGAGAAACTCCGCCAGTTGGACCCGAGTCTGCGGTGGCAGCCGTCGGATTTCCTGGACTATGAAGGTATGCAGGCGCCTCTAGCATACGCGGCTCTGGCGCTGCCCGAGCGTGCTCTTGCAAAAATGCCGCTGCCGTCCCGTGTGTTGTTGCTCCGGATGATAGCCGGTACGCTGGGTGGTCTCCTTCTGTTCTTCGGAGCCGAGTGGCTCGCCAGACTGCTTGGTATTTCCGATGCGCACAAAAAAGTCTTGATTTTCTGCACATTTTCTTGCCAGATGATTTGGGCCACGCTGGCTCATGTGGCGAACGACTGGCTGGCAGTGCCGCTCACACTTTGGCTGCTTGTGACGGTGATCCACTACGAAGAACGCCCGAGTGTACGACGGGTAGCGCCTTCGTCGATTCTCTTATCGATGGGATTACTGACGAAGGCATACTTCATTGCCTTCGTTCCGCTGCTCATTTCGGTCTGCATCCTTCGCCGTAAGTGGCGGGATTTGGGTCTGGGGCTCGCGCTCATTTCAGCACTGGCGGGCCCTTGGTACCTGCGCAACCTGGAACGGTACGGCAGCATCTCAGGCATGCAGGAATTGAGGCAGGGTGCGGAGCCGACGCCGGCATTGCAGGCCGTCCGCATAGAGAGGATACCGGCCGCAATCGATGGCTATGCTCGAGCCGCGCTGTGGACCGCGAACAACACATTTCGGTCTTTTTCAATCCGGACGCTGCGAGCCGTGATGGCCGTTTGGGCCGCTGCGCTTCTTTTGTGGGCTGCGACTCGACACCGCAGGGCGGAATGGATTGTGCTCCTTTTTTCCGGTTTGTTCATCCTCGCACTGGCTTATGATGCCGGGATCAACTATGTTGCCTCGCATCACGAAAATGGAAGTCCCGGCGCCTGGTACGCGCAAGTTTTAGTGGTGCCAATGCTGGCTCTAGGTCTGCTGGGCACGAGCCGTTCAGGGAAAGCCGGAAGAGTTGTCGCGGCTTTAATGGCGCTGCTGTTTGGGTACATCCTCGTCGCCACGTACTGGGTGAAACTGATGCCGCTGTATGGCGGATTTGAGGGTCGCACGTCTCTTGCCTCAGTGACAATGCTGTATCGGGAGCGGTTCTCGGTGCTGATGGCGGGACTGAACGAAGTTTGCCTCGCGCCGGCAGGGGTCATTCTGTTCATGTCAGGACTTGTTGCTGTCTTGGCAGCCGGTCAACAGGTCATCTTGATCAGGCGGCTCTTGATGGGGCAGACTTCATAGGCGTGAGGTTACAGATCTTCGAGCCGCAGCTTTCCGCTTGCATGGGGCGAACATGTGCGCGCCACGCGCGGCAAACAGGCGCCTGTTGTGCCCTTCTCCGCAACCAATGTCGAGGCCTTTCTTGCCCAGTCGCGTCGGGAAGTTGTTCGAGAAGCGCGGGGGTATTGACGACTGTCGCGTTAGCTTGCCGATGGTCCATGAGCTTATTTTTGCTCGGTTGCTCGGGAAGAATAAGCGTCAGCGCCGAGTATTTGGAAGTTGAGAAGGTGGTGTCTGGTGACTTTTGAGGATCCGCCGCTACAGACGACATCTCATGTTCGCAAACCTTTGGCAGTCCGGCTAACGTTTTGTCACGAGGAAGTGGTCCTGTCTCACAGGAGATGCACACGCAAAATAAGTTCGGCCACGCTCCAGCACAGGCACAATGCGGAAGCCAGAACCGCCAGACCGCCCCTTCTGCGACGCAGAACCTTGACCCACAAGACATGTGGAGGGACGCAAGAGATACCGAATAAGAACAGCACATACCGGCAGGAGGCCCACGTGGCTGAGCTCAAAGGAAGCAAATCGATCTCAAAGTAGCGTACGACCTGTCGAGACCCGCTTTCATCTCGTCGTGAACCATGGCCGCCGAACACGCCGAAGCCCGCACTGATGGCCCTGATAATGCCGGCGGAGAGCGGGAGCATTGCCACTCGGGTTGGCTCGCTCACAGTTCCATTCTTAGCTGATTCGCAAGCGAATGGAAGCCCCCGTAGTGCGGCACGCATCAGCGGGCTGAGTAGGGTTATCGGAAAGTCCGCTCATCCCGGTGGAGGTATTGATCCAGGACCACGGCCATACGAAAGGTGTGAAAGTGGCGAGGGCATCTAACACGCCTGACCAAATCCTGAACCCGGCCAAGTGATCCAGCTCCCGCCGCTACAGATCTTCCATCCGCAGCTTTCCGCCTGCGTCTTTCCAAGCGGCGCGAAAATCGGTTTCGACGCGCTTGGCGTCGGCTTTCTTGCCCTCGGCTTGCAGGCTTTGCCACAAGCCGAATAGCGCGCGGCCGCTATTGGGATGGTGCACGAGTTCTTCGCGGAAGACTTTTTCGGCTTCTTCAAAGTGGCTTGCGGTCATCAAAGCGCGGCCAAGGGATTCGCGCGCGGGAATGTACCAGTCGGGGGGTTCATCGTAGCGCAACGAATCCTCAATCTTGGCAGCCTGGCGGAAGTGTTCGACGGCGGCCGGAATCGACACGCGCGCCAGAGAAATGTGGCCTTCGAGCAGGTGCGCGGCCAGACTGAGCAAGTCGCGGGACTTATTGAAACCCAGCGTGGCGTCTTCCGGAAGCTTGTCGGCGGCGTCGAACAGTTTCTGCCGCTCAGCTTCCGCTTCGGGAAACCTGCTCTGGGCGGCATACGCCATGCCACGAGCGAAATGCCACAACGCGTGAGCAGTGGGCGCCGCGCGATCCGGCTCGGGATATTTCAGGACTTCCTCCCATCGGTGAAATTTCACCAGGATGAGCAGCTCGGTGGGCAAAAACCCTTCCACCATGGGAATCTGCTTCAACATCGGCGAAATGTGTTCCACAAGCTGCGCCGCGGCTTTGTTGGCTTCGGCAAAGCGGCCGTCCATC
>DATJAD010000031.1:0-23827 GCA_035516615.1 Candidatus Acidiferrum sp. | reverse complement strand
ACGGCTGGCAATTGATGCGTGTGCGGACCGACGGCACCAGCACCCTGACGCTTTTGGACGACCCCTCGAGCTGGATCCTCGAAGCGTTCTCGTGCGAAGACGGCCGCTCAATCCTGTTGGACTGGGCGCTGCACGGGGGCGGGAGCGCCATGAGGATTTGGCGCGCCAACGCGGACGGCTCGGACCTAAAGCCCCTGACCTCGAGCGCTTTCGTTTATCTTGTCGGCTGTACCCCCGACGGAAAATGGGCGTATTTCTTAGATCAGAAGTCGAACCGTTTGGAGCGTCTTCCCGCGGCAGGCGGAACACCTGAACCGGTTGCGGGAACGGATCTTCCGAATGCGCTGCTTTCTATAGTGGCATTTTCGCCAGATGGCAAATCGTTTGCTTTGGGTATGCAGGAAGAGAGTCCGAATTCGCGCACGTATTCTCCGCGGATCGCAATTTACGATTTGCGCGGCAGCGCAAAAGGCCCGGTGCGTTATCTGGCGCCGAATTCACCCTACAAGATTGTCAATCATTCCGGCGGACCGCTGTCCGGCAACAGCTTCTACTACACGCCAGATAGTAAAGGAATTGGGTACACCGTGGAAGAAAAGGGAGTGGACAACATCTGGGTGCAGCCAGTGAATGGCTCGAAGGGCCGTATGATCACCGACTTCAAGTCGGCCATCATTCAGGATTTTCGATGGTCGCGCGACGGGAAGCAACTGGCAGTGCTGCGAAGCGATCCCAGCGCGGATGTGATCTTGCTGCACGACACGAGCAGTTCTACTCATTGACCGCTGGCCCGGCATGGTTTCTCAAAGTTAAGAATTTAATTTGATGGCGAAGTGCGAGGAGCACGTGCGGATGCGGCGATGGTGTCGCGTTTTTTAAGCAGCCAATCCCCGATGCGCCAGACCAGCAGCACGCCGACGAAGAAGGCGTACTCGACGGGCTTGCGGACATCGGATTTCACCAGCCAATAATAATGGATGACGCCAGCGATGGCCGTAATGTAAATGGCGCGATGGAGCAACTGCCAGCGGGGGCCGCCGAGGCGGCGAATCCAGCCCGCAGTGGAAGTGAGCGCGAGAGGAATCAGCAACACGAAGCCAAGAAAACCGACGGTGATGAAGGGGCGTTTGAAGACGTCTTTCCACATGGCCGTGAGGCTGAAGGACTGGTCGGGCCCAATGTAGGTCAGGAAGTGCAGGCTGACGTAAAAAAAGGCGAAGAGGCCGAGCATGCGGCGGAAGCGGATGAGGTCCGGCAGTTTGAAAATTTTTCGCAGCGGGGTGATGGACAGCGTGAAGATGAGAAAACGCAGCGTCCAGTCACCGGTAGTGTGCTGAAGGGTTTCGACGGGATTGGGGCCGAGATCGCCGGTGAAGGCCCGCCAACAGAGCAGGAAAAACGGCACGAGGCACACAACGAACAGAAGAGCCTTGGTCCATTTGCTGGTGAGAATTTTGCGCACGGCTGGAGGCGGCACTAGAAGTTCTTCCTGAGATCCATACCTGCGTACATGGAGGCGACCTGATCGCCGTAGCCATTGAACATGAGCGTATCGCGGCGGAAGATGTCACCGAGGCGGCGCTCTTTGGCCTGGCTCCAGCGGGGATGATCCACGTGAGGATTGACGTTGGAGTAGAAGCCGTATTCATTGGGCGCGGCCATGTTCCACGTGGTGGGAGGCTCGGAACCCACGAGTTTGATCTTCACGATGGACTTGATGCTCTTGAAACCGTATTTCCAGGGGACGTTGATGCGCACGGGGGCGCCATCCTGATTGGGAAGCGTTTCGCCGTACATGCCGACGGTGAGCATGGTCAGGGGATGCATGGCCTCGTCGATGCGCAGACCTTCCACGTAAGGAAACGGGATTCCGGCATATTGCGCCTGGGGCATCTGGCTGCGGTCGAAATAACTTTCAAAGGCGACGAACTTTGCTTTGGGCGAGGGCTCGGCAAGTTTCAGGATGGCGTTGAGAGAAAAGCCGATCCAGGGCACGACGATGGACCAGGCTTCGACGCAGCGATGGCGGTAGATGCGCTCCTCGAGCGGCGCGAGCTTGAGAATTTCGTCCATGGAATACTTGCGTTTGTTCTTGACGTCGCCTTCGACGGAAACGGTCCACGGCGAGGTGCGGAAATTCTGCGCGTTCTTGGCGGGATCGCCCTTGTCGGTGCCGAACTCATAAAAATTGTTGTAATGCGTGACGTCGTCGTAGGGAGTGACTTTTTCTGAGGTGCTGAATGGGCCGGGGGTAAAAGAGAGCTTGGCGGTCGCTTCTACAGTTGTCGGCGGTGAGGCCAACTTCCACATTTCGCGGCCCGTGATTGCCGCGGCGCCCGCAAGTCCCATGGCGGCGAGAAATTTTCTGCGGTTGTAATAGACCTCTTTCGGCGTGACGTCCTTCCAGGTCAGCTTGGGTTCTCTATCCGGCGGCATGAGCCTTCTCCCGACAAAAATACGGGGCAAACTGCCCCTCCATAAATGATACGACTGCTGCCTGGGATTGGATGTAGAAAGCTGAAAAAGGATTCAGAAAAACAAATAATGTATTTTCCTGGTTCGGAGCTCCGAAGCTCTAATTCAAGTTGACCTTTTCGGAAAGCGGAAGATCGCGGGAGGAACCTCCGACAAGGAACGTGTAGGAACCCGGAACGCGCTTCCATGAATCGGAAGATTCATCGTAGATCGAAAGATAAAGCGGCTTGATCGTTGCGCTGACATTTTTGCTTTCGCCCGGATTCAGCGGGACCTTGCTCCAGCCGACGAGACGCTTGGGAGGTTCACCTGTGCTGGCCGGAAGCGCGGCATAGATTTCGGCGACTTCCGCACCGGGGCGGCCGCCGGTGTTTTTCACGGTGAAAGACACTGTCGGCACTTCGCCCGAAGTTACTTTTAAATTTGAGTAGCTGAATGTCGTATAGGAAAGGCCATACCCGAAGGGAAAGAGCACGGGCTTGTCTTCCGCGTCGTACCACTTGTAGCCCACTTTCAGTCCCTCGTCGTAATGAAAATCGAAGGTAGGCTTAGAGAGGAACCACGGGTCAATGTGGACCTTCTCCGGTGGTGGCATCGCAATTTCCGGGTGAGGCAGATCGGATACGCTGCGCGGGAATGTCATCGGCAGCTTGGCGCTGGGATTCACTTCGCCAAATAAAATGTTTGCAACGGCATCCGCTCCTTTGCTGCCCGCATACCAGGCTTCCAGCACCCCACTGACTTTATCGAGCCAAGGCATGGTCACGGCGCTGCCGGTTTCGAGCACGACGATCGTATGAGGATTCGCGTTGGCCACCTGTTCGATCAATGCATCTTGATGATCGGGAAGGGAAAGATCGGGCAGATCCATTTCCTCACTGGTCCACTGATGCGCAAAGACGATCGCCACATCTGATTCCTTGGCCAGCTTCGCGGCGGATGCAGGATCGGCGCCGGAATCAAATTGCACATCGAGTCCGGGAACTTTGGCGCGAATGGCTTTCAGCGGCGAGGTCGGAAACCACACGGGAGCAAGCCACTTGGGCGGCAGGCTTCCTTCCGGATCAACTTGGGCTGAGCCGCCGCCGGAAATCATGCCGGTATCCGCGTGCTCTCCGATGACGGCGATGGAACGCACTTTACCCGCGTCCAGAGGAAGAACGTGTGCGGCGTTTTTCAGGAGCACGCTGCTTTGTTCCGCGATGCGCCGCGAAATTTCAAAGCCGGCATCCACATTCACAACGCTTTTCTGTTCAGGATAGTCCACAATTCCGCTGGCGAACTCCGCGCGCAACACGCGCCGCGCGTGATCGTCAATTTCCGACATGGGAACCCGGCCCGCCTTCGCGGCTTCCAGAAGCTTGTCTCCGTAGAAAATGTCTTCGGGTTCCTCGTTATCGAGGCCCGCCGCGGACGCCTTTACCGTGCTGTGCGTCCCACCCCAATCGGAAACCACAAAGCCCTTGAAGCGCCAGTCTTCCTTCAGCACATCGGTCAGGAGGTATTTGTTCTCGCACGCGAAATCGCCATTCACAGCGTTGTAAGAGCACATCACCGCCTGGGGATCGCCGATCTCAATGCCGATCTGGAACGCCAACAGGTCGCTTTCCTGCATCGCTCGCTTGCCAATGATCACGTTGATCTCTTTGCGCCCGCTTTCCTGATCATTCAGTGCGTAATGCTTGATGTCGCCGATCACGTGCTGCTCCTGCTCGCATTTGATCCGGTTGCCGACCATCGTGCCGGCGAGGATGGGATCTTCTCCCATGTATTCGAACGTCCGGCCATTGCGGGGCTCGCGAGTTAGATCCACGCCGCCTCCCAGCGTCATGTTGTAGCCTTGCGCGCGCAATTCGCGGCCGATCAGCGCGCCGTATTCGCACGCCGCTTGGGGATCCCAGCTTGCTGCGGAAGCAACATTAGACGGAAGCGCCGTGGAATAGCGCCCGTTCTCTGCGCTGCTGCGCACTCCGTACGCGGCGTCACTCATCTGGATAAAGGGGATCCCCAACCGCGGAATGCTCAGGACAAATCCCGCGCCGCCGTTGCCAAGATAGGCGTTAGGGCGCGGCTTTCCCCATCCCCGCATGCCGTTGCCATGCAGCAGGCTGATTTTCTCCTCGAGCGTCATTTGTTTCAGCACCATTTCCGCGCGCTCGTCTGGCGAGAGGCTCTTGTTCATCCAGGGGAAATTGGCCGACTGGCTTTCCCCCTGATTGAGGTGATGGTGTTGCGCGATGGCCGGCGCCGCAAATACGAAAAAGAGCGCCGAAGCAAGCGCGAGCAAGATTCGATTCGGGGTGTTTCTTGTCATTGAAATTGCTCCCTGGTGTAAATTCGTGCCTGCCATCATAACCGCTTCCCGCAAGAAAGGGCCAGAAGATCGTTTTTCTAAAGGCTTCCAGCGGGTTTTCAGGGTCCGCGCAACCAAAGCCGTAAAGAGAATTATGCCCGGCCGGGATTTGATTCACTGGCGGCCAAAGGCGAGCCGCGGGGCGACTGGATGCGTTAGAATCAAAGGCGGAGGAGTGGGTGAGCGGTTGAAACCGGCGGTCTTGAAAACCGTTAGACTCGAAAGGGTCTCGGGGGTTCGAATCCCTCCTCCTCCGTTTACTCGGCAACAAATTCCATCGCGCGGCTTGGATTCCGAACCATCGTCCCAATGAAGCGGGGACGTGTGAGAACCAGGGTGCCTGCTGAGTTTCTGCGGAATGCAGCACATCATAGAAAGATTGACAGGCGATTTTCGTTAACATGAACGCGGCGGGGTGAGGGCGCGCCGGCTCTACCACACTCGCGCCGCGATCCCCAAACCTTCTGGACATCCGCCCGATAACCCGCGATTAAAATGCCGCGATTCGGGCGGCCTGGGTTAGATTATTCTGGCGATGAACGCCGCCAGAAACCCGAGGCTCGGCTGGGCGTTGGGCGTTTTATTGCTTGGTTTGATCCTGGGCGCTTGCCGGCGCTCTTCACCGTCTCCCGTCACCATTACTTTTCTTGATCCTGAGTGGTCTCACGACTCCTCCGGGCGAAGCGAAGCGCGCGAAGCGGAACTGCAGGAGTTCACAAGGGAAACAGGAATCCAGGTCAAGCATCTGCCGGCGCCAGAGAGTTCACCGGACCAGTTGGCACTTATCCGGCAATTGCTTCAAAAAGGAACGGGAAGCCCCGACGTGTACGGCATTGATGTGATCTGGCCCGGAATCCTGCGGCGGTACCTCGCCGACTTGAAACCTTATTTCACAGAGGAAACCGCCTCCGACGAACCAGAACTGGTTGCAAATTATACGGTGGACGGCAAACTCGTTGCGGTTCCGTATCACACCAATACCGGCGTCCTTTTCTATCGAGCCGATCTGCTCAAAGAGTACGGTTTTCGCAACCCGCCCACGACGTGGGACCAGCTCGAGAAAATGGCGCTTCGGATTCAGCAGGGAGAGCGCGCAAAAGGGAAAAAGGATTTTTGGGGATTCGTATGGCCCGGCGCTGCCAGCGAAGGCCTGACCTGCAATGCCCTGGAATGGCAGTTCTCCGCGGGCGGCGGCAGGATTATCGCCGGCGACCGGAAGATCACCGTCAACAACCCCGGCACGATCCGCGCGTGGGAGCACGCAGCGCATTGGGTGGGCTGGATCTCGTCGCCCAGCGTTCTCTCCTATCAGGAATGGGATGCGATCAACGCGTTTCAATATTCGGGAACGGCTGCGTTCTGGCGGGGGTGGACGTCAGATTACTTCTTGAGCCATCCCGTAATTTCTCCGACGCTCCATGAATCCGGCGTTACAAGTGTTCCGGGGGGTAGCGCGGGACGTGTGGCCGTCGTAGGAGGATTCGGCTTGGGAGTTTCACACACCTCCATTCACCGCGCGGAGGCCGTGACATTGGTTCGCTTCCTTGTGAACAAAGAGCATCAAGACGAGGCCGCGCGGTCCAGCGCGGGACCTCCACAATGGCCTCGGTTGTTTGACCTTCCCCCGGTCCTCAGGGCATATTCGCGATTCGGAATCTCCAACGTCGGGAAACGCAGCGGTTCCGTCGCCCGCCCCTCTACCGTTACGGGTGAAAACTATGAGAGGGTATCTCGTGCGTATTTCCAGACGGTATATTCCGTGCTCTCCGGTAAGGCAAACGCCCGGGGCGCGGCAAGGGCACTCCAGAAAAAGCTTGTGGCTATCACCGGTTTTAAGGCGGGGCCCGTCGAGAAAGGTGGAAGTGAGCGCTAGTGGGGGGATCTCGGCCAAGATCAGCTGGCCGAACTTCCGCCGTGCAGCACGAGGACTGCTGCCGAGCCCTTTGACGGAACGAATATTCTGCAGTTGGCGTGTCCTCAAAGTTTCTGAGCGTGAGGAAAGTCTCCTTGAATCTTGTACGTCACCTTGTAAAAGGGTCCGGCCAACTCTCCCGCTTTAGCATTGGCCCGCGTCTTGCGGCCTGCTTTATCTTTTTGATTTTCTTGATGCTTTCCGGCAACGGGCTGCTGCTCTGGGAGTTCCACCTCGTGCGCGCACAGTTTGACAAACTCGCGGAGGTGGATCAGGAACTCGTCGCGGTGTTGCGCTTCCAGGATAGCCTCAGAGCATTCTATGACCGGCTCAATGAACTGGCCCAATCCAAAGACAGGACAAGGTTGGACGCGGAATCGGAAACTCTTCGGGCTTCGCTCCTCGGGGAAGCTCAGCGAACTGAGGCCGTCTTCAACCGGTTGCCTCCCGAAGACCGGTTAAACCCGACGGTTCTCGCATCTCTCGAAGCAGTGCAGAGCGAATTGCCATCTCATCTCGACGCGATAAAGGAATTGGCTTCGTCGGGGGATTGGGCGGCCCTTCGCTTTCGGCTACAGAACCAGGTCCGCCCGCTGGAATCCGTTGGTTCCGAACTCGTGCTCAGCGTTGACAAAGAGGTCGCCGCGGAGCGCGCACAAGCCGCTCTGAACATTCATCGCGCGGAAAATCGCATGTTTCTGATTTTTCTGGCGACAGGACTGCTTACTCTGCTCATCGCCGCTTTTTTGGGCCTTGCGATCACACAAAGCATTACCGCACCTCTTGGTGACTTGATGAAAGGTTCGCAAGCATTGGCGCGAGGGGAATTTCAGCGCCAAATTCCCGTAAAGGGAAAGGATGAGCTCGCTCAACTTGCGGTTGTGTTCAATGACACTGCCAGAAGGCTGCAAAATTTGTATGAAACCCTCCGCAATCGCGAAGAAAAGCTCCAGGAAAGCCAGAAGGAAATGCGGCGGCTGATTGAATTTGTACCTGCTCACGTCTTTGTATTGGCGTGCGATGGCTCGGGGCTTTACGCCAACCGCCGTGTTCTCGACTATCACGGATTATCGCTCGAGGAGTGGATGGCGGATCAGTATCAGTCCAAGATCGTGTATAGCGAGGATGTGGAGCGGTACGTCGCAGTGTTGCGAAAGGGCTTGTCGAAATGCGAAACCTTTGAAACGGAGGCGCGCCTCCGGCAAAAAGACGGCAAATACCGGTGGTTTCTTTCGCGATTTGACCCTGTGCAAGACGAAGAGGGCAACATCCTTCGCTGGTACGTGGCGCGTACCGACATCGAGGAAAACAAGCGGGAATCCGAGCGCGCTCGAAACGAGAATCTGGCCCTGCGTGAAGAGGTCAACCGCTCCGGCCTTCTCGATGAGGTTCTCGGATCATCGGAAAAGCTCGTGCGCGTGCTCTCGGAGGTCGCTCGCGTGGCGCCTACGGATTCAACGGTTCTCATCCTGGGAGAAACGGGAACGGGAAAGGAACTTGTTGCCCGGGCCATCCATCGGCAATCGAATCGCGCGGCATGCGCCTTCATCCGGGTGAACTGTGCGGCCATTCCTTCCTCTCTGGTGTCCTCCGAACTCTTCGGCCATGAAAAGGGCGCGTTTACCGGCGCCATACAGCGCCGGCTGGGACGTTTCGAAGCTGCCGGGGGCGGCACCATCTTTCTGGATGAAATTGGAGACCTTCCGGCGGAGACGCAGGTCACACTCTTGCGCGTGCTCCAGGAACGCGAATTCGAGCGCGTTGGAAGCAATGTGCCGATTTCCGTGGACGTGCGCATCCTCGCGGCGACCAACCGCGACTTGAAAGCCGCAGTATCTGCGGGAAATTTCCGCCAGGACCTTTTCTATCGCTTGAACGTATTCCCAATCGTCCTCCCTCCTTTGCGGGAACGCACGGGCGACATTCCTTTGCTTCTGGAGTATTTCATCGAGCGCTACGCAAAGAAGGTGGGCAAGAGCATTCGGCGAATTCGAAGGAACACTCTCGAATTGTTCGAATCCTATGACTGGCCCGGAAATATCCGTGAATTGCAGAACGTCGTGGAGCGTGCCGTCCTCCTCTGCGATAGCGATAGCCTCTCCGTAGACGCTGCCTGGCTGAAACAACAGGCGCGCCTGTCGACCCAAAGCAGTGTCGAGCCGCTTAGTCTCGGACGCCTCGATCCCAGCCGTGAACGGGAAATCATTGAAGCCGCGCTTTCTGAGAGTAGCGGACGAATCTCCGGTCCATCGGGGGCCGCAGCCAAGTTAGGCATTCCACGCCAGACACTCGAGTCAAAGATGGCAAGGCTGGGAATCAACAAGACTCGACAACCAAACAGCTGAGAGCTTGTCCAGGCGATACGGAGCAAGCCTTATCCTAATGCCCGCCTTTCTGCTTCAGGTGGTCAGTATGATGCCGAAAATCAGCATTTGCCGAATTTCGGCGCCTTTAGTAAGCGATAATTCCCTTTGATTCAATAACTTTGCCGTGGAAACGCAATTGCCTTTTCTAGAATTCGTCTTCGGCCAATGACGCTACGAATTGATAAAAGTTTTAACGGTACATTCACGGTTCTCCGACTGATCGGGGAATTACGATCAAGCGAAACCGGAGAGTTGAAGCCGGTGATGAGCGAGGCTGGTTACTCGCTGACCTTGGATCTTAAGGAACTGAACGTCGTGGATTTGAGCGGAATTCAATTCCTCATTGACTGCGAATCACGGGGGACGGCCATTCTGCATTGCCCGCCGTACATACGCGAGTGGATGAAACGAGAGAGAGATCGGGAGAAAGAGGACTGATCGAGCCGTGAAGACCGAATTGCAACAGAGCCTCGTCCAGGGACGAGCTAAGGTCATGGGGATGTGCTTATCGCGCGCGGAGCAGGACATCCGTGCCAGGGAGCAGCGGTTGATTGCCGCGGCCATCAAGGGAGACACAAACGCGTTTGCGAAGCTCTGCGCCGTTCCGACCCCCGCGATCCTCAGCACGCTCCTGCGCATCACCAACAACCGCGAGGACGCCGAAGATGCGCTCCAGGACGCGCTACTCCAGGCATTTTCGAATCTCTCGCGTTTTCAAGGCAAATCGAGGTTCTCCACGTGGCTGACCCGGGTGGCCATCAATTCCGCGCTGATGCTTCTGCGCAAGAAGCGCTGCCGCCGCGAAGTCTTCGCATTCGACGATTCCGATGACGACGCTGAGACGCGAGCTTGGGATCCGGTGGACCGCGGCCCAAACCCAGAAGACAGTCTGGTCCTCTCCGAACGCAGAAGAGTTGTTCATGAAGCGGTGCGTGAATTGCGGCCGAGCATCCGCCACGCCGTGCAACTCATGCAACTCGAAGAGCATTCCGTCAGCGAAGCCGCCGAAAGAATGGGGATCTCCGTTGCAGCCGCCAAAGGGCGGATGTTCCACGCTCGCGCCGCGCTGCGGAAATCCATTCGTTTACGGAGAATTAGACGCGCCGGGAATCCGGGAACGCCCCGCACTTTTCCGGTGATGGTAGGAACCGGGAGGGAATGCGGTGCGGCCGAACTGTCTTGAAGCCGAGGCAAAGACTTTTCCGGCGAAGCCGTCGAGGCGGGGCAAGGATCGATTTCGGATGTCTCTTTGAATTTGTATACGAAGGGTTTGCAATGGCGATCGCAGGATCTCCAAAAATTTCGGCCTGGTTTTGGAAATTCGGGAAACAAAGGAATTAAAAGGAGAACGAATCATGGCAACAATCACGACGAAAGATGGAACGCAGATTTATTACAAGGATTGGGGCAAAGGGCAGCCGATTGTCTTTTCTCATGGTTGGCCGCTCACTGGCGACGACTGGGACGGCCAAATGCTCCACTTCGGCCAACTCGGCTATCGCGTCATTGCCCACGACCGCCGGGGACACGGCCGCTCCAGCCAAACGTGGGATGGCAATGACATGGACACGTACGCCGATGACCTCGCGCAACTTTTCGATGCGCTGGACCTTAAGAACGCCATCATGGTGGGCCATTCCACCGGCGGCGGCGAAGTCGCGCGCTACCTGGGCCGCCACGGCTCCAAGCGTGTAGCCAAGGCCGTGCTGATCAGCGCCGTTCCGCCGCTCATGCTGAAAACGGAAGAGAATCCCACCGGCACGCCCCTCTCTGTCTTCGATGACCTCCGCGCGCAGCTCGCGGCCAACCGTCCGCAGTTTTACAAAGACCTTACGCTTCCTTTTTACGGCTACAACCGTCCCGGCGCGAAGATCTCGGAAGGCATTCGCGAGCACTGGTGGTTGCAGGGAATGTTGGGCGGAATGAAAGCTCACTATGACTGCATCAAGGCGTTTTCCGAGACCGATTTCACGGATGATCTGAAGAAGATTGACATACCCGTTCTTGTACTGCACGGTGAGGACGATCAGATCGTGCCCATCGTTGCTGCGGGTCCTCTGTCCGCGAAACTTTTGAAGCACGCGACCCTGAAGGTCTATCCCGGTTTTCCGCACGGCATGCCCAGGACGCAAGCGGACCAGATCAACGCCGATTTGCTCGCGTTCTTCAAGAGCGGAGCGTCTGCCGCCTCGGCATGAGGGGCAGCCACCACAGGCATTTCAGACCGGGAGACCAAATCGCAGTACGTTTACGGAGGGAGGGTGCATTTCATGAGCCTGGGCTTGCAAATCTTCACGCTTTTCCACGTCCTGCTGAGCCTGGCGGGAATTCTCACCGGCTTGGTGGTTGTATTCGGCTTTCTAGGGGCAAAACAACTTCCCGCTTGGAACGCGTGGTTCCTCATCACCACGATCGCGACCAGCGTGACCGGGTTTTTGTTTCCCTTTCATAAGTTCATGCCGTCCCACGTATTCGGGATCCTTTCGCTGATTTTGCTCTCCGTTGCGGTGTTCGCTCTGTACAAGCGTCGGCTTGCCGGCGCTTGGCGCCGAACTTACGTGATTTCCGCCATGATTGCGCTGTACTTGAACGTTTTCATCCTCGTTGTACAGCTCTTCGAGAAGGTGCCGGCGCTTAGAGCCCTGGCTCCTACGCAGTCCGAAGCGCCATTCAAAGTGGCTCAACTCACCGTCTTGGTTCTTTTTGTGCTGTTGACCGTCGCCTCGGCGATTCGGTTCCGCGAATTGCAGCCTAACGCGGCCTAGCATTCGCAAAAATCCTCGCGAACGCGGGGCGAAGAGATTTTACCGTGATCAGGCCCTATGATGGCGATTCGAAGCATCTTTTTCCCCGTGAACTTCTGGGAGTCCTCTCACGCGATGGCCCCCACGGTGAAGAGGGTAGCGGCCATCGCTTCAGCGAAGGTTACCCTGCGTCATGTCCTGCAGGAGTTTTCTTCCGGATTCGAGTTGCATGTGAGCCCTTTGCCGGAGGTGAAAAAAGCCGCGAAGATTTGGCGCGTGCGCGCCTTGCCGCATTCCTGGAAGCTGAGTTTCCGGCGAACAAAAATCCAAGACCCTTGTTCGCAGGTGATGCTGCGGCACTGATCGTGAGGACTGCAAGAGAAGGCGGATTCAATGTGATCGCCACGCCCACTTACGGAGGCGCGTTCCGCAGAATGCTGCTCGGCTCCACGACGGCCAAGGCGTTGAACGACGCTGACTGTCCGGCATGGTCCGCGACGCTCCATGCCCCGTGCTGAGCGTCTGACCGCGGGTACACTCAGGCGATCGCGGAACCGGCTTTGTGTTAAATAATTGGGACCTTT
This sequence comes from Candidatus Acidiferrum sp., assembly GCA_035516615.1. Classification (GTDB taxonomy): domain Bacteria; phylum Acidobacteriota; class Terriglobia; order Acidiferrales; family UBA7541; genus Acidiferrum. The sequence continues at coordinate 11,393 of DATJAD010000031.1, read as the reverse complement.
TGGATTTTTCCAGGCATCCAACGGGGCTCGCTAGAATATGGCTAACGACTCTCAAAGTCTATCCAACTCGGGAACCGAACGCTCCGCAGGCGCCGCGGTGCGTTCTCTGCCGACCGAACCGTGGAAGCCCAAAGCAAACCCCTGGTTGATTGCCGTTGTCGTGGCCATGGCAGCGTTCATGGAGGTGCTGGACACCAGCATCGCCAACGTGGCCCTGCCTTACATGGCGGGCAATCTCGGCGCCAGCAACGACGAGAGCACCTGGGTGCTCACCTCCTATCTCGTTTCCAACGCCATCGTTCTGCCCATCAGCGGATGGTTCGCCGGGGTCTTCGGGCGCAAGCGCTTTTTCATGATCTGCCTGGTCATTTTCACCATCAGCTCGCTGCTCTGTGGCATTGCTCCAAATCTCGGAGCGATCATCTTGTTCCGGGTCCTGCAGGGGATGGGTGGCGGCGGGCTGCAGCCCATGGCGCAATCCATCCTCGCGGACACTTTCCCTCCCCAAAAGCGTGGGCTGGCCTTCGCTCTCTATGGCATTACGACGATCATTGCTCCGACGATCGGCCCCACCTTGGGAGGTTGGATCACGGACAACTACACCTGGCGCTGGATCTTCTTCATCAACCTGCCCGTGGGCATTCTCGCGCTATTCCTCGTTCTTCGCTTGGTTGAGGATCCTCCCTGGGCCAAGCGCACGGCCAGCGGGGGAGTGAAGATCGACTACATTGGCGTGGGGTTGCTTGCCCTCGGCGTCGGCGCTCTCCAGGTAATGCTCGATAAAGGGCAGGAGGATGACTGGTTTGGATCGCATTTCATTCTCACGCTCGCCGTCCTGGCCGCTGTCGGCCTCATTTCTCTGGTGGTCTGGGAGTGGTTCCAGAAAGAGCCTATTGTGGATGTCCACCTCTTCAAGAACATGAACTTCCTGGGCGCCAACGCCATGATGTTCGTGTTGGGAATCATGCTGTTCTCCAGCCTGGTCATGATGCCGCAGTACCTCCAGACGCTCATGGGTTATACGGCCGAGTCCGCGGGCCTGGTGCTTTCCGGTGGCGGGCTTCTGTTGTTATTTCTCATGCCTGTTGCCGGTGCGCTTGTCTCCAAGCTTCAGGCGCGCTACATCATTGGCTTCGGCTGGCTCACACTTTCTCTCGGCATGTTCTATTCCACACAGAGTCTCGACCTCCAGATCAGTTTTGGGTTTGCCAGCTTTTTGCGTGTGATTCAGGTGTTCGGTCTCGCCTTCCTCTTCGTCCCTATTAACCTTGTTTCCTACGTCGGAATGCCCGTGGAAAAAAGCAATAGCGTCGCGGGCCTGGTGAATTTCATGCGCAACATCGGAAGCAGCATCGGAACGTCGATGGTGACTACGCTCATCGCGAGGCGCGCCCAATTCCATCAGGTCTACCTCTCCGCCCACTCAGGCCCGGGACATCCGCTGTTTACCCAGGCGGTCCAGGCCCTGGCGGCGCGTTTGGCGACGGCCGGTCTAGGTATTACCCGGGCCACCAGCCAGGCCTACGCCCGGGTGTATCAAGAATTGATTGGCCAGGCCACAACTCTGGCTTACATAGATACCTTCTGGGTTCTGTGCATCGGGGCCGGGATCATGTTCCTGCTTTCGTTTGCCCTCAAGAAGAATGAGCCCGGCGCCGGCGGCGAAGTTGCAGCGGGATGAGGGATGAAGGAAGAATGAGAAGCCCGTCGAAGGTTTGGGAATCGTTCGCGGACCACAAACCGTTCGCGGCGATCAATGAGTGAGGAGTGTATGCCGATCCGATTTGTCACCCTGGAGCGCGAATACGGGAGCGGTGGAGGCGAAATCGCCGAGAAGCTTGCCTCACGGCTGGGCTGGAAACTCTGGGACCAGTTGTTGACCGAGGACATTGCCCGGCGCTTGGACTGCGATTGCGGCGCCGTCGAGGAGCACGAGGAACGCAGGGATCCGATGTTCTACCGGCTCCTCAAAGCATTCATGCGTGGAAGCTACGAAGGCAGCCAGAACGCGCACCGCGTGAAGATGGTGGATACGGAGTGCGTTCGCGAAATTCTGAAGAAAATTCTGCCGGAACTCGCCGACGCGGGCAATTGCGTGATTGTCGGCCGGGGTTCGGCTTATTACCTTGGCAAACGGCCCGACGCTTTTCACGTATTTATCTATGCTCCTTTTCAGGAGCGCGTCCGCCGCCTGCGCGCCGGCGGAAAAAGCGAGAGCGAAGCCATCGAACTTGTGGAGAGCGTGGATCGCGACCGCGCGGATTTCATCAAGAGGTATTTCGATGTGGATTGGCCCGGAAGGCACCGTTTCCATTTGATGGTGAATTCCGGCATGGGAAATGAAGCGGCAGTTGACATCATCCTCGACGCGCTTGCACGTTATGCGAAGGATCGGAAGTGATTCGCGATGCGGTTCTTGTAAGGAGCGACGATGTGGAGTAATGAACGGGCCCGCTGGCTGAATTTTCTAACCTCCATCACCTTGGCCCTGCTCGTGGGGCTACCTACTCTGGCCCTCGCGCAGGCGCAAAATCCCTTCGCCGGAAGCGTACCCACCGGCCAGGCAACCGGAACCGTCCTCGATCTCTCTCTCCATGACGCTTTCGAGCGCGCTTTGAAATACAACCTCGGGGTCATCGAGAGCAGCCAGAACACTCGTGCGGCTCGCGCCGTCCGTCTTCGCGGCTTGAATGCGCTTCTCCCCAACCTCACCGCGAGGGTAAGCGAATCGGTCGAGCAGATCAATCTCAAAGCCCAGGGTTTTGATCTTTCCATTCCTGGAGTCTCCATCTCGCCCATTGCGGGGCCTTTTGCGGTTCAGGACGCCCGCGCGTACATCTCGCAGGAAATTTTCAATTGGTCGGACATCAGGAACTGGAAGTCGTCCGCGGAATTCGAAAAAGCATCGCAGTACACCTACAAAAGTGATCGCGATCTGGTTGTTCTCACGACCGGCAGTGCCTACCTTCTTGTGATCTCCGACGCAGCCAATGTGGATTCCATCACCGCGCAGGTCAAAACCGCACTGACGCTCTATAACCAGTCCGTGGACCAGAACAAGCAAGGCGTGATTGCCAGCATTGACGTGCTGCGCGCGCATGTCGAATTGCAGACCCAACAGCAACGCCTCATCGCCGCGGAAAACCAGATGGCCATTGATAAGCTGACGCTCGCGCGCATCATCGGCCTTCCCAACGGCCAGGAGTTTCGGCTTTCGGACTCCGTTCCCTATGCGCCGCTCGAAGGGATGACTCTCGAGCAGGCTTTGCAGCAGGCTTATGCCACGCGCCCGGACTATCTGGCCGCCAAAGCGCAGGTTCGCGCGGCTCAACTCAGCTTCGAGTCCGCCGCGGCCGAAAATTATCCCTCCCTCTCTACGGACGCGAACTACGGCGACATCGGCAGCCCCAATTTCGGTTCTTCCCATGGCACCTTCGCGTTCGCCGTCGGCCTGAACATTCCCATCTTTCAAGGCAGCCGCGTCCGCGCGGACAAGTTGCAGGCGGATTCTGCCTTACAGCAGCGCAAGGCGGAACTCGCCGATCTCGCCGGCAAAATTGACGACCAGGTGCGTACGGCCTTCTTCAATCTGAAATCGTCTTCGGAGCTGGTCTCCGTCGCGCAAAGTAATATCGAACTCGCGAATCAGACTCTGGGGCAAGCCCGAGACCGTTTCGCGGCGGGCGTCGCGGACAATCTCGAAGTTGTTCAGGCCCAGGAATCTGTGGCTCAGGCCAATCAAACCTACATCGCAAGTCTTTATTCTTTCAATTTGGCGAAAATCTCTCTCGCCCAGGCCCTCGGCGTTGCCGAGCAATCGGCCCTACATTTTCTGCTCGGAGGAAAATAGTCATGGCAAGCACACCGCCAAATCTCCCGGAAAAGGAAAGCCCGAACGAGCCCAACGCTGCGGTTGGCACCGGGGTCGGACCAGGCCGGCATCTCGCGCGCCTGTCCAGAGCGCGCAAGCGCATGCTCTTCGCGGCGGTCGTCGTCGTCGTGATTGTGGCTGGCGTCCTCCTGTATTATCACCTCGCTGCTTGGGAATCCACCGATGACGCTCAGATTGACGGCTACATCTATCCGGTGAGTTCCCGCGTTTCGGGCTACGTCACTCGCGTCCTCGTGGACGACAACCAGTACGTCGAGGCCGGAACTGTGCTGGCGCAACTCGATCCCAAGGATTACGAAGTCGCCGTCGCCAACGCCAAGGCCGTTCTCGCCAACGACGAGGCCAGCGCCGCGGCTCAGAAGACCAATGTCCCGATCACTTCCGTCAACACTTCCAGCCAATTGACCAGTGCGGAGGCCGACATCGAAAACGCCCAAGCGGGCCTGCGCGCCGCTCAAAAAAGTTTTGATGCCGCACAGGCTTCCCTGCGCCAAACCGAAGCCAATGACCTCAAGGCTCAGGACGACGTAAATCGCTACAAGCCGCTCGCGGAGAAAGATGAAATCCCGCAGCAACAGTACACCCAGGCTGTGGATAGCCAGAAAGCCACAGCGGCCGCAGTCGAAGCCGCCCGGGCCTCATCCGAGGCAGATGAACAGGCGGTCACGCAAGCGCGTGCGCGCTTGGCCCAGGCCCAGGCGCAATTAGAATTCGCCCAGACGAAGCCCCAACAAATCTCGGTGCAGCGTTCCCGCGCGCAGGCCGCTGAAGCGGAAACCGAACGCGCCGCCGCCGCCCTGCAGCAAGCGGAACTCAATCTTCAGTACACCACCATAGTCGCCCCGGTTAGCGGAATCGTGGGGCAAAGATCGGTTCAGCCGGGACAAAACGTCGCTCCCGGCCAGCAGATGATGACCATCGTTCCTCTCGATAGCCAGAACATCTGGGTCACTGCTGATTTCAAGGAAACGCAATTGAACTGCATGCGGCCGGGCCAGTCCGTGAAGATCTACGTGGATACCTTTGGCCACACCTATAAGGGGCACGTTCTCAACATCGCCGGCGCCACCGGAGCGCGTTACAGCTTGCTTCCGCCGGAGAATGCCACCGGAAACTACGTCAAGGTCGTGCAGCGAATTCCCGTCAAGATTGTCTTCGAAAAAGGCCAGGACCCGAACCATTTGCTCCGGCCCGGTATGTCCGTCGAACCGGATGTGAAGGTGCAATAGGCTGGGATTTGAGTCCTCCCGTCGAAATGATTGCATTCGCGCGGGGATTTGGATGTCCGGCCTGCAGGAAAACGGCAATATGGATTCGCAAACTCAGGCAAGGCCGCGGGGAGAATTGCGCGATTATCTCGCTGCGGAGCGCACCCTTCTTGCCTGGATCCGCACGGGTCTCGCTCTGATGGGATTTGGTTTCGTTGTCGCTCGCTTCGGCCTTTTCCTGGAGCGGCTCCAGATTTTTGAGCGGACTGCGGTTCCCTCCTCCACTGGGTTCTCTGTGTGGTTCGGCACTGCGCTGATCATCGTCGGCGTGATCGTGAATCTTTCCTCCGCCTGGCATCACGCCCGCCTGATCCGTGAACTCGACCGCGGCGAACCTGCGCGCTGCCGCCCCTTGTCTCAAAACGTGGGCATCGCTGTGTTCCTGGCCTTGGTGGGTATCGCAATGGCGATTTATCTGATTTCCGTCCGCAGTTCCTCCACGCTTCATTCCCAAATTCGTAAGGAGAATCCCATGGCATCTGCATCGAGCAAAGAAGCACCGCTGGGAACCAATGGCATCGTCAGCAAGCTCAGCAATCACTCCGTCGAACAAACGGTGGAGAGACTGAAAAATATTCTGCAATCCAAAGGAGTCACTCTCTTCGCTCTGGTGGACCACAGCGGCGAGGCTGAAAAGGTCGGCATGAAGATGCTTCCGACCAAGCTCCTGATCTTCGGCAGTCCCAAAGCAGGCACGCCTCTTATGCTTGCCTCACCGACTATCGCAATTGATCTCCCGCTGAAAATTCTCGTTTGGGAAGATGCCGAAGGAAAAGTCTGGCTCTCTTACAACAGTCCGGAATACCTGAAGGATCGTCACCATCTTCCCCAGGTGTTGCTTCAGAACATTTCTGTCGTCCAAACTTTGGCCGCCAACGCCGCAAACTAGCCGCGAAGCACTTTCTGCGCGACCTTCTGCGCCTTCTCAAAGGCCGGGTTGCCCTCCCTTGCTCAAGGGCGGATGCGATCCCTTGTGCTCAGTCGTCTTCCGATGGAAATTAATCATCATGCTTCCTTGTATGAACCGGTTCGCCCATTCCTTTATCCTTTGGTTATGGGTCTGGAATCCCTTCTCCAGCAACTGGCTCTCTGCGCCTAAGATAGAAGGTCGAGTGTATGGCCTCCCTGCGCACAATCGGATGGATTACGGCAATCTGGGTCTTTGTCTTGGGCTCCTACGCCCTCGCCGCTTTGTTCCTTCACGGCCAAGCGCGAATTTCCTTCGGCGATATTGCCCAGTGTCTCGTTCCACTCCTGGCGAACGCCGGGCTTCTCCTCAATGCGGGAACACCCCATTGGCGGCGCAACGTTTTCTGGATGCTACTGGCGATGGGCTGCACCCTGTGGATGATCGGCCAGTTCCAGTGGACCTACTACGAAGTCTATCTCCACAAGCCCCTCCCGGATCTTTATCCCGGCGACGTAATTTTCTTCCTCCGCGGCATTCCCATGATGGCGGCCCTCACCCTGCAGCCCCACTTGAAGCGCGGCGAACTGCGCATGAAGTACGGCTACTTGGATTTCGCCCTCCTGCTAACCTGGTGGATGTACCTCTACGCGTTTGTCGTCCTCCCCTGGATCTATGTTTCTCCCGCTCTTGGTCAATACAACTTCGACTACGATCTCGTCACCAACATCCAGAACATGGTGATCGTGGTCGGCTTGGGTATGCTTTGGCTCGGCGCGCAAACCGCGTGGAGAAAGGTCTACGCGCACCTGTTTGGAGCCGAAGCCCTTTATATGCTTTCCTCGCTCGCCATTAATGTGGGGATCAGTTCCCACACCTACCACACCGGAGGTCTTTACGACTTGCCGCTCCTGGCTTCTTTCTTGTGGCTCGCGACAGCCGGATTTCTGGCTTTCAAGTCTGGAGGCGCGCTCGACGCACCCGGTGCCGGCGCGGGGGATACGATTCGCGGAGAGAGCGCGTGGACCGCTTCTTTGGCCATGGCTGCCGTGATTTCCCTCCCCATTTTCGCCATCTTCACCTTAAAATTCAGTGAAGACGAAGCCGCGGTTAGGGATTTCCGGCTGCTCGTCACGTTGATCTCCGCGGTCCCGCTGGTGTTTCTTGTGCTCCTCAGACAGCATTTGGCGGACAGCGACCGCGCCAAGCTCCTGTCGCAGTCGGAATCGTCTCTCGAGAATTTGCGGCGGCTCCAGGCCCAATTGGTGCAATCCGAAAAGCTGGTCTCCCTGGGACAGCTCGCCGCGGGCGCCGCCCACGAAATCAACAATCCGCTGACGGCGATCCTCGGCTTCTCCGATCTTCTCGCGGACGACCTCGCGCTTCCGGAAAAAACCCGCAGCGTTGCGGCCAAGATTCGGGAACAAGCTCGCCGCACGAAAACCCTTGTCGCCAACTTGCTCAGTTTTGCCCGTCAGGTCCCTGCCGAACGCACGCTCCTCGATGTGAACACCGTCGTGTCCAATGCCGTGCAGCTGCGCGCACTCGATCTCAGCGGAAGCATCAAGGTGGAAATGCAGTTGGAATCCGTGCTCCCCGGGGTCCGTGGCGACGGCAATCAGTTGCTCCAGGTATTTTTTAACGTCATCAAGAACGCCATTGACGCCATGGAAGCGGCCCACGGCGGCGGAACGCTCACCATCAGGACCACCCGCGACCGTGGGCTTGTGGTGGTTCTCTTTTCGGACACCGGCCCCGGCATCAAGGAGCCGCACCGCGTGTTCGATCCCTTTTACACCACCAAGCCCGTGGGCAAAGGCACCGGCCTCGGCTTGAGCATTTGCTTCGGAATCGTCCAGGAACACGGCGGCAGAATTCTCTGCTACAACAACCAGGACGGCGGAGCGGTGTTTCGGGTCGAATTGCCCGCAGCGCTTGCGCCCGTGCCTGCTCGCGATGCCCAGGTGGTCGTTGCCGGGCCGGCTCCCGCCAAGCCCTCCTGAATTCTTCGGAAGATTCCACTCGTACCCAACCAGGAGACCTTCCGGCTGTTCGCGGAGCAACTCGTGCTAGAGTGCTGCTTCGCTCCTGTAAGGGTGGACGCGCATGTCTGATTTCGCCATTGTGACGGAAAATCTCTCTCGGCAATTCGGGGCTCTCATCGCCGTGGACAACGTGAATCTGCGCGTTGCCGCGGGACAATTTTTTGGATTCCTCGGCCCCAATGGCGCCGGAAAATCCACCACCATCAAAATGCTGACCGGACTCCTCGCGCCCACCTCCGGACGCATGCAGTTGCTCGGTTTGGATTTCGCCGCGCAGCCTGTTGAAGTAAAGCGCCAGATCGGTGTTGTTCCGGAAGGCATGGGTTTGTTCGAAAGGCTTACCGGCGCCGAATATCTGGGTTTTGTGGGGCGCATGTATGGGTTGGACAAAGCCACCACGCGGCAGCGCAGCGCGGAACTTCTGGATTTCATGAACCTGGCGGACCGCCCCAAAACCATGATCGCCGATTATTCCCACGGCATGCAGAAGAAATTGGCGCTCGCCGCCGCCGTGATTCACGGCCCGAACATTTTATTCCTGGACGAGCCGTTCGAAGGCGTGGATGCGCTTGCTGCGGGCGCATTGAAAGCTTTGCTCGGACGTATGACCGAGCGCGGCGTCACGATTTTTTTGACTTCGCACGTCCTGGAAATCGTGGAACGCCTGTGCAGCCACGTGGCCATCATTGACAAAGGCAAGCTCGTGGCGCAGGGATCGCTCGGGGAACTGCGCGCCGGGATTCCCGGCGCCGGTGGAGAAAAATCCACGCTCGAAGAAATTTTCCTTTCCATTGTCGGCCAATCGGGCGAACAAAGAGCTCAACTCGAGGAACTCTCGTGGCTGATGTAGTCGAGCTTCCGGGGGTTGGGCAGCAGATTCTCACCGTCGCCGGTTTGCGCTGGCGGATGCTGCGCCGCAGCCTCCAAAAGAAAAATAATATCTTCGATCTGATCGGCCTCATTGTTTCGGCTGCCGGCGGAGCGGTCCTGGTCTTCGGTCTTTCCATCGCGTTCTTTGCCGGAACGTACGCCTTCTTGAACGGACATCACGAACAGTGGATTGCTCTTTTATTCTGGGCAATTTTTCTGTGGTGGCAGGGCTTTCCGATTTTCGCCGCGGGATTCGGTGTGCATTTTGAATTTCGTTCGCTTCTGCGTTTCCCGCTGAATCTCTCCACATTTTATATTTTGGGTCTGGTCTACGGTCTGGCGGACTTCGGAGCCATTGCGTCGCTCTGCTGGCTTGCTTCCATGACTTTGGCCGTGGCCGTGGCGCAACCCCCGGCTTTGCCCGCCATGATTGTAACGTGCCTGCTTTTTGCCGCCATGAATCTCGCGCTGGAACGTCTGCTTGGATCCTGGCTCGAAAAAATTCTCGCCAAGCGCCGCGCTCGCGAATTGTTTTTCGCTTTCTTTATCCTGTTGATGATCGGCGTGCAATTCATCGGTCCCGCGATTCAGCGGTATGGAAAGCCGGCGACGCCGCGCGTTCTCAAAATTCTTCCGTATCTCGCGCCGTTTCCTGGATCGCTCGCGGGCCGCGCCGTTGCTGGCGCCGCGCTGCGGCAAAACACGGCGGTGCTGATCGGAACCTCCGGTCTTCTGATTTATGTCGTCGTTTGCGGCGGGCTTTTGTGGCTGCGATTTGCCGCGGAATATCGCGGCGAAGAATTGAGCGAAACCTCCGCTGCCGCGCGCACCGTCAAACGCACCGAAACGCGCATCGCGGACGAAAAGGAAACGGCGGGCTTTCTTCCGCCACAAATTGACGCCATGCTGAAAAAAGAATCGCGCTATGTTTTCCGCAACAGCTTCGCCATGGTCGCTCTGATTTTTCCGCCAATGCTGGTGCTGCTGTTCGTGACGCAATTCGCGGGGACTCATCCCACGGCGCTGCACAAGGGAATGTCCGCCGAATTATTTTTTCCGGGGATGCTCGCGTACCTCGTTCTGATTTTGATGGCGCCGGCGTACAACTGTTTCGCGTACGAGGGCCGGGGAATGCTGGGGTATTTCATGGCGCCGGTGCGATTTTCCGATGTGTTGATGGGAAAAAATCTGATGCAGTGCATCCTGCTCGCGACTGAAATCGGGGTCTCTGTTGGCGTGCTGGTCTGGAGAATCGGATTGCCGAGCGCGCCGGTGTTCGTGTCCACGCTGGCAGCGGTGGCGTTCGCGGTGGCGGGGCAATTGACGATCGCGAACTGGTCTTCGCTGACGTTTCCGAAGCGGATGGAGTTCGGAAAGATGCGCGGGAACCGGCAGGGCGGAATGGCGGTGCTGATTGCGTTCGGAGCGCAGCTGGTGTTCGGAGTGATCTGCGGACTGATTCTATTTTCCGGGAGATGGCTGGGGAATCCGTGGCTACCGGCGGAGGCGTTCGGGTTCCTGACGGTGGCGGCGGTGGGAGGGTACCGGGCGTCGCTGGGAGCAATGTCGCGGCTGGCGGAGAGGAATAAGGAAACGCTGCTGGAAGCGCTGGCGAAGTGAGGGGCATCTGCAGAGGGGGGTATCTCCCATGTTTTTCATAAGTGTTGATTCCAAAGGACTTTAAGTCCAATGATTTGCAAGTGTTCATTCTAAAGGCGGTTATGGGCTCGAAATTCATAAGTGTTCATTTGAAAGAACTTATGGCGGCGGAGAGATCCTTCGCCGGATGGTCAGTGTTCATTCTAAAGGGACTTAAGGGCGAATCGAGAGCTTCTGAAGATGGGCGGACTGTTACCTAGAATCTATTATACTTGAATAGTAACGACATTGCAAGGGAAATTTTGCGGCGTGCAAGTGAAAGATAATAAAAAGATTAACGCAGAGGAAGCAGAGGAAGAGGAGCGAAGGAAACGGAGACGAAGCGGCGAACGATGGATCGTGCGGGAGGGTGGGATTCTTCGCGAGCTGAGGTCGGGAAAGGCACTGTTGGGAAGTGCATAAGAGCAATTTTGGAAAAGGGGGCAGACGATGAAGAAGTGGATGCGGGTGGTGATGGTGAGCGCGGTGTTTGGGACGATGCTGGTGGCGGGAAAGACGGCGGTAGGTCAAACGAGCCTGGATTGGGCGAAGCTGATCCAGATTCCGGCGGTGACGGGGCACGAGCAAGCATTGGGGAAGGCGATTGGGGAAGATTTGAAACAACTTTCGCCGAAGACGGACAACATGGGGAACGTGTGGGTGACGGTGGGAAGCGGAGCGCCTCACCGGCTGATCGCGACGGCGATGGACGAGCCGGGATACGTGGTGAGCGACATCACGCCCGACGGATATTTGCGGGTGCAGCGGCTGCC
>DATJAD010000030.1:0-10549 GCA_035516615.1 Candidatus Acidiferrum sp. | reverse complement strand
CTCGGGTCGTCTTGGGGATGCGCTCTACCGGCGTTCCATCCGAAAAGAAGTTGACACGAGCGGCCGCATTATTTTCACGAACGAATAGCGTGAAAATAGTTTGGGTCGCGAATGAATTGTAAGCGGATTTTTTTGCTCAGGAGCTTCGCCCGGCTTTCGCCATTTTTTGCGGCCATGGCACTTGTGTTTGCGGCGGCAATTCCCTGCCCCGTTCTTGGGGAATCCACGGCACCCTCAGGAGCGACAACAAAACGCCAGGTCGCCGAGGCTCAGTTCGAAAAGGCGGAAGCGCAGCGCCAGTCGCTGGAAAGCGAACCATCGAACCGGCGCTCGCTGGCCGAATACCGCGAGGTGGTTTCGAGTTACCGGCGCGTCTATCTGATCACGCCGCATTCATCTTCCGTGCCGGATGCGCTGCTTGCAGTGGGCGAGCTGTACGCGGAGATGGGCGACCACTTTGGGCGCACGTACTACCAGTCGTCCGTCGACGCTTACAAGTTCCTGTTACACGAATATCCCACGAACAAATACCGCGAAGAGGTGACGCTGCGGATCGCAAAGCTGCAGAGCGATCAATTGGGGCAGAGTTCCGCGGCTTATGACACCTACCAGGACTTTCTGAAGCGCTACCCGCATTCCGGGCACCGGCGCGAGGCTCAGGAAGCGCTGGCGGAAGTTGCGCTGCTGATCAGAGCAGGCGCAGGGGCGACGCCGGGGCCGGCGGCAAAGAATACTTCGGCCGAGGACGATTCGGGCGACGACGGCGCAGCCGGCTCGATGGACGTGCAGGCACTGCCGAGAGATGGCGCGATTCCGCGGGTGCGGCGGATCAGCACTTCCGCGAACGCGAATTCCACGCGCGTGACGATTGATCTCGAGGACACGGTGCAATACCGCTCCGCGCGAATCAAGAATCCGGACCGGATTTTCTTCGACTTGGATTCGGCGCGGCTGACACCGGAGTTGATGCGCGGCAACATTCCCGTCGAAGGCGACCTGGTGAAGAACATCCGCGTGGCCCAGAACAAATCCGGCGTGGTGCGCGTGGTGCTGGATGTGCACGGCGTGAAGGATTACACGGCTTCGCTGCTAAATGACCCGACGCGGCTGGTGATTGATCTATACGGAAGCGAGAAGGCGCTGCGCGAAGTGAGGAAGCGGGCTGGAGATTTGGGGAAGCAGCCGGCAAGCGCCAGCGCTTCGAGCGACGCGGCGGGCAAATCGCACATTTCGAACGGCGATCTGAGCGCATCACGCCGGCCCGGCCTGGCCAAACCGGTGAGCGCTCCCCAACCCACGCGCGACGGTGATTCGACGCTGACACGCACGCTGGGATTGAAGATCAGCCGGATCGTGATTGATCCGGGGCACGGGGGCCACGACACCGGAACCATCGGGCCAAGCGGCCTCGAGGAGAAGGATCTCTGCCTGGACGTTGCCTTGCGGCTGGGGAGAATCATTCAGCAAAAGCTTCCGGGCGCCGAGGTGATTTACACGCGGTCCGACGACACGTTTGTTCCGCTGGAGGAACGCACGCGCATCGCCAACGAGGCCAAGGCCGACCTGTTCATTTCCATCCATGCCAACTCGAGCCACGACCGGCAAGCGCGCGGAATCGAGACTTACTACCTGAACTTGAAAGGCTCGCCGGATTCGATGGAGGTTGCGGCGCGGGAGAACGCGACGTCGCAGGACGGGATCCACGATTTGCAGGACATCGTGCTGCGCATCGCGCGCACGGAAAAGATTGATGAGTCGCGGGAATTCGCGGAAGACGTGCAGGACGCGCTATCGAAGCGCATCCTGAAATCGCTGCAAACGCCCAAGAACCGGGGCGTTCGAAAGGCGCCATTTGTCGTGCTGATCGGGGCGGATATGCCGTCCATCCTCACGGAGATATCGTTCCTGAGCAATCCTTATGACGAGCGGCAAATGAAGCGGCCAGAACAGCGGCAATCCATTGCCGAAGGGATTTATCAGGGCGTGGCCACCTATCTGCAAAGCCTGAACAGCGTCACCGTGAACCTCTCTCCTAATCCCGTCCCCAGGCGGACGGCGGGCGGAGCGCCCGTCGAGCAATCACGCGACCAAAACTGATATTCTGGTGTCTAAGAGAGTGAGGCGGGGATGAGATTGCACTCTGCTACGTTGGCACTGGTTCTGGCACTGGGAACTACCGGTTCGATTTCCGCACAACAATGGCTTCCAGACAAAATAGGCTCGTGGACAGCGGATTCCTCGTCGTCTCCGATTTCCGCGGGGGCCGCCCCGATTCCATCCGATGTGGCCAAAGAAACTGGATTCAGCGAGGAAGCACGCGATTACACCACCGGCAGGAAGACGATTCACGTCGAGCTGCAAAAATACCGCGATCCCACCTCGGCTTATGAAGGATACACGGCGCAACTTGCTCCCAGCCTGCAGACGTCGGCTCTGGGGATCACCTCGGCGGTGGAAAAGGGAAAGTATATCCTGATGCTGGTGGGGAATCTGGTGCTTAAAGTGGAGAAGCCCACGGACGTGAGCGCGGATGACATCAGAATTCTGGTCACGGACGTAGAGAACTATGCGGACAGGAGCCCCTATCCCCCGGTGCGCGGCTACATGCCGGAAGATGGAATGGTGCAAGGCTCGCAGCGTTATGCCATGGGCGTCGCGGGATTCCGCAGTGCCCTGGAAGCGTCGCAATTGGGCGCATTCGCAGGCTTGACGAAGGAAGTGGGATTCGAAGAGGGCGCGGAAGCGATGCTGGCTGGCTACCGGAACGGTAAAGAATCCGGGACGCTGATCATCATCGAATACCCAACGCCGCAGCTTGCGGAGCAGCATTTGCACCATCTGGAAGCGGTCCTGCCGCAGAGTGCGCTGGAGAACGGAGCAAAGGTGGAACGTCGGACAGCGCTGCTTTCCCTGGTGCTTTCGCCGAGTTCGGCGGCTTACGCGGAAAATTTGCGGAAGAGCGTGAATTACGAGACCGAAGTGGTGTGGAACGAGCCGACGCACAGTCTGACCGATCCGCCGTGGGTTTCGGTGTTGAAGACCATTTTTATGGGAACGTTTCTTTTCTGCGGAGTGGCGATCGCCCTGGGAATCGCGTTCGGCGGCTTCCGCATCATCGTGAAGCGGCTTTTCCCGGGGAAGGTGTTCGACCGGCCAAAAAACCTGGAAGTGCTGCAACTGGGGCTCTCCGGCAAGCCGATTGATCCCAAGGATTTTTATTGACCCAGGAAACCGGCCTGTGCCAAAGTGAGATCGCGGGAGGACTATAGACGGCCCGCCAACCTCTACCCACCGGAATTCTGAAGTAACCAAACGATTTATTTAGCGTCAAATGGGGGTCCGGTGTTTTGTGTGTTCTCTGACGGTCGAATCGCGTCGTACCATAGAAAGTCTTTGAGTTTGGAGATCGTTGGCATTATGAACCGCTCCAAGGATTTAGAGAGAAACGGATTGGGCTGCGGCCCTGCGCCCGTCTTTTCGGCGGTGGTTGCGTTCCTTTGCATTACCGCGCTCGCGGCGGGTTGCGGACAGAAAGATGAGGTCAAGGCGGCTGGCGGGGCGTACCCCCCAGCGGTGGTGGAAGTGCAGATCGCGAGGAGCCAAAACATTCCCGACACCACAGAGTACCTATCCGTACTGAAATCGCGGCACTCCTCAGTGATCAACCCGCAAGTCGAGGGGCAGATCACGAAGATCTATGTGAAGTCCGGGGATCGCGTGAAGACCGGGGACCGTCTGCTGGAGATTGATCCGCTGAAGCAGGAAGCCACGCTCAAGAGCCAGGACGCCGCCCGGGCCGCACAAGAAGCGACCGTGCAACTGGCCAAAGTTTCCTTCGAGAGAACGAAAAACCTGTACGCAGCGGGAGTGGTGAGCAAGCAGGATTACGACACGGCAAAATCCACTTATGATTCCGCGGTCGCGCAATTGAATTCGCTGGAAGAGCAGGTGAAACAGCAGCAGGTGCAACTGCATTATTACGAGGTGAGCGCGCCGACAGATGGGATTGTCGGCGACATTCCCGTGCGGGTGGGAGACAGCGTAACGGTTTCGACGCTGCTCACGACGGTGGATGAGCCGGGAGCTCTGGAAGCGTACATATATGTACCCGCGGACCGGGCGAGGGCGCTGAAGATGGGATTGCCGGTCCGGTTGCTGGACGAGAACGGGAAAGTGCTGACGGACACCCACATTACGTTCATCTCGCCACAAGTGGATCCGGGGACACAGACGGTGCTGGCCAAAGCGGAAGTGCCCAATGGACAGAACAGATTTCGCGTGGCGCAACAGGCGCGGGCGCAGGTGACGTGGTCGGTCCACGAGGGGCCGGTGATTCCCATTCTCTCGGTCACGCGGATCAACGGGCAGTATTTTGCGTTCGTCGTGGAGAAGGAAGCGAAAGGACCGGTGGCCCGAGAAAAAGTGCTGAAGATCGGCGAGACGACCGGAAACGACTTCGAAGTGCTGGACGGAATCCACGCCGGCGACCACATCATTGTTTCGCAGACGCAATTCCTGCAGGACGGCGCGCCCGTGAGCGAGCAAATTGCGGCCTCACCAGATGCCTCCGGCGGAACGGCGGCGGGAAAGAGCGCGAAGTAGCCCGGGCCGCCTGAGATGAAGACTCTCCCAAATCATTCAAGGATGGACGCCTGCCTTGTTCGTTGACTTCTTCATTCAAAGGCCGGTTTTCGCGACAGTATGCGCGCTGGTCATCATCCTGGGCGGCGCGATCGCGATTCCGACTCTGCCAGTGTCGCAGCTCCCGCAATTGGCTCCGCCCCAGGTGGTGGTGACGAGCAGTTATATCGGCGCAAACGCGCAAACGGTGGAATCGGCGGTGACCATTCCGCTGGAGCAGGCAATCAACGGCGTCGAAGGGATGAAGTACATCACCTCGACGAGCAGCAACAACGGCACGAGCCAGATTACGGTGGTGTTTGACGTGACACGCAACGTGGACCTGGCCTCGGTAGACGTGCAGAACCGCGTGAACCAGGCACTGGGGCGGCTGCCGGACGCGGTGAAAAACACAGGCGTCATCATCACAAAGCAAACCAGCGGGTTCGTATTCGGCGCGGGCGTGTACTCGGAAAACGGGCAGTATGACAGCCTTTTTTTGAGCAATTACATTGACGTGTACATCAAAGATGCGCTGAAACGCGTGAAGGGCGTCGGCGACGTGATCATCTTCGGAGAACGCAAGTACGCGATGAGGCTGTGGCTGGACCCGACGAAGCTGGCGGAACGCGATTTGACCGCGACGGACGTCATCAATGCGCTGCAGGAGCAGAACGTACTGGTGGCTGCGGGGCAGATCGGGCAGCCGCCCACGCCGAGAGGGCAGGCTTTCCAGATCAGCGTGCGTGCGGTGGGAAGGCTGACGACACCAACGGAATTCGACAACATCATTTTGAAAACGGGAACCGACGGCACGCTGGTGCGCGTGAAGGACGTGGGCCATTCGGAACTGGGAGCGGAAGATTACGGATCGATTCTGCGATTTAACGGGCATGACGCGGTTGGCCTGGGATTGACGCAACTACCCGGAGCGAACGCGCTGGACGTGGACCGCGCGGCCAAAGCGGAACTGGTACAGCTCTCGAAGAATTTTCCACCGGGACTGAAAGTTGCCGTGGCGTTCGACACGACGACGGTGATCGGCGAGTCCATTCGGGACGTGATGTACACGCTGCTCGAGGCCATCGGCCTGGTGATCCTGGTCATCTACGTTTTCCTGCAGGATTGGCGCAGCACGCTGATTCCGGCCATCACGATTCCGGTTTCGCTGATTGGAACGTTTATTTTCGTGAAAGCGCTGGGATTCTCGATCAATACGCTGACGCTATTCGGAATCACGCTGGCGACGGGCCTCGTGGTGGACGACGCCATCGTGGTGATCGAAAACGTGGAACGGCACATCACAGAAGGAATCACGGAGCCGCACAACGCGGCTTCGGTGGCGATGTCAGAGGTAGCCGGCGCGGTGGTGGCCACTTCCCTGGTGCTGGTCGCCGTGTTCATTCCAGTAGCGCTGTTTCCGGGAACAACGGGAATCCTGTTCCGGCAGTTCGCGCTGACCATCGCGTTTTCGGTGTCCATTTCGGCATTCAATGCGCTAACGCTGACGCCAGCGCTATCCGCGATCTTTCTGGGGCATCACCGCAAGCGCGCACAGGGCTTCTTCTTTCGAGCTTTCAATAGCATCTTTGAGGCAGGGATGCATTTGTATCAGAGGACCGTTCGGCACGTGCTCCAATGGAGGACTGTGGCTGTGTTGGGCTTCCTGGCAACGCTGGGAGTGACGTACGTGCTCTACCAGCGAGTGCCAAGAGCGTTCATCCCGGAAGACGACCAGGGTTACCTGATGGTGGTGGTGCAGTCCCCGCAGGGCGCGTCGCTCGAATACACAGCCAATATCTGCACGCAGATTGAAGCCATGGTGGCGAAGATCAAGGACGTTGAAGGCGCTTTTACCATCGTGGGATTCAGCTTTTCCGGGACGGCGTCGAATCGCGCAATTGTGTTCGTGCCGCTGAAGTCGTTTGAAGAACGGAAGGGCCAGGAGCATTCGGCATCGGCGGTGCTGCAGCAACTGCGTGGGCCATTGTCCACAATTCGAGGGGCGCTTGCTGTGCCATTCAATCCGCCTGCCGTGCAAGGCCTCGGCCAATTTGGAGGATTTCAGTTCGAGCTCGAGGATTTGGGACGCAACAGCCTGCAAGCCATCGCGGATACGGCGAACCAGATTGCGGGCAAGGGAAACCAAAGCGGCGTGTTGACGGGACTGTTCACGAGCTTCACGGCGAATGACCCGCAATACCTGGTTGAGATTGACCGGCAAAAAGCCAAGAGCCTGCAAGTGCCGTTCAGCCAGATCACGGACGCGCTACAGGTGTACATGGGCTCGGTGTATGTGAACGATTTCGATTTCAATAACCGGTCCTATCGAGTGTATCTGCAGGCAGAGGGAAAATACAGATCGAGCCCGAAGGACATTGGCGAGTACTACCTGCGTTCCAACACGGGGATGATGATCCCTCTGGATAATCTTGCGACGGTGGAACAGACCGCGAATCCGCAAGTGATCAGCCACTTCAATCTGTTCCGTTCGGCGGAAATTGACGGATCGGCCGCGCCGGGGCGCAGTTCGGGGCAGGCGATCGCGGACATGGATGCTCTGGCAAAAAAGATTCTCCCGAACGGGATGACCTACGAATGGAGCGGGCAATCGCTGGAAGAGATCCAGTCCGGCGGGCAAGCGACGATTCTATTCGGCCTGGGATTGGTTTTCGTGTACCTGACGCTGGCTGCCCAGTATGAGAGCTACATCCTGCCGCTCATCGTGCTGCTGGCGGTGCCCGTGGCGCTGCTCGGAGCCGTGGGAGGGATGTGGCTGCGAGGCCTGGAAAACAATGTGTACTGCCAGATCGGGCTGGTGATGCTGATCGGCCTGGCAAGCAAAAACGCCATTTTGATCGTCGAGTTCGCAGAGCAGTTGCGCGAACGGGATATGACCATTGTCGAAGCGGCGATCGAAGCGGCGCGCATCCGGTTGAGGCCGATTCTGATGACTTCGTTTGCGTTCATTTTGGGAGTTTTGCCCCTGGTGCTGGCGACGGGCGCGGGACGCGCAGGGCGAATTTCGGTTGGGACGACGGTGTTTGGCGGAATGATCGCGGCCACGACGCTGAATCTTCTGTTTATTCCTCTTCTTTATGTGGTAGTGCGGACTTTTGTGCCCGGAAGCGGCCGCTCGCGCAAAACGGAAAAACTTCACGGCGAAGCGTAGTGGGCGCGCTCAAGGCTTTTGAGCCTATTCTTCCTCGAATTCACCCATCTGCATGGACAGGTAGCGCTCGTAGCCAATTTCCTTGATCAGGTGAAGCTGCGCTTCGAGCCAGTCCACGTGATCCTCTTCATCCTTGAGCAGGATGACGAAGAGATCGCGCGAGCCGTTGTCTTTCTCGGCGACGGCGACCTGGATCGCGGCGTTGTAATCCTTCACGGCTGAAAGCTCGAGATCGAGGTCGCTCTGGAGCATTTCCTTGATGTTCGAGCCGACAGTGAGCTTCAAGGGTTCCATGGTGGGGGCGCCATCAAGAAACAGGATGCGCTCGAGGAGCGCCTCGGCGTGTTTCATCTCGCCAATGGATTGTTTCTTGATGTATTCAGAGAGTTTCTCGTAGCCCCAGTTTTCGCACATTTCCGCGTGGAGAAAATACTGGTTGATGGCGGTGAGTTCCTCGCGGAGAGCTTTGTTGAGTTCCGCGATCACTTTTGTATTGCCTCTCATCGTGCGGCGAGTATACCGCAGAAAACAAAAAAATGGACAGCCGTCAGTCGTGCGAGAAAAACTCGAGAAGGCTGGCTAGCCCTTTAGCAAACATCTCCGGGGGCGTGATCAGGCTCAGGACAAGGTGGCCGTTTCCCGGAAAATCGTAGAAGTGCCCGGGATGCACGTAGACGCGGTTCTCTGCAAGCAGCCGCACGGCAAGCTCTTCATCACTTTCCGAAGCGGGCACGCGCAGGACCGCGTTCCAGCCTCCCTCGGATTTGAGCCGCGAGCACATTTTATACCGGGAAAGCTGACGATCGAGTTCGGTGCGATTCGTTTTCACCCGCTCGAGAAGCTGCCGCTGAAAACCGTGCCGCGTGTTCAAGAGCATCATGGCCGCCAGTTGAGTGGGCGTATTTATCGAGAGATACGCGTCAGCGATTACTTCGAGGCGGGCGAGGGCTTCGCGCTTTTGTTGCTCCGGGCCGCTCACGACCATCCATGCCATTTTCATTTGCGGCAGGCCGCAAATTTTGGATAGCCCGCTGAGTGTGAACGTCAGCACGTCTGAATTTCCGGCGAAGCTCGCGGGACGGTCCTTACCGAAGGAAAAATCGAAAAATACTTCGTCTACAATGAGGGCTAACCGGTGCGCGGCGCAGAATTCGTTCAGGTTGCGCGCCTGCTGCGGTGAACAGAAGTGTCCCGTAGGATTATTCGGATGAACGAGAATCACGGCGCGCGTTTGGGGCGTCACCGCCTGCTTTAGGGCATGAAAATCAATCACCCAGCCGTGGTCGTAAAGAAGCGGATAGCGCACCAGGCGCACATCCTGGAGGTCTGCGAGGACTTCGAGGAGCGGATAGCTCGGCGCGGGGACAAGGACGTCATCTTCCGTATCGCAAAGAAGCCGGAGCGCGAAGGCATAGGCTTCGCTGGTTCCTGTGGTCAGGAGGATATCCTCGAGCGTGACGGTACGCCCGCGCAAGGAGTAGTAAGACGCAACGGCTTCCCGCGCGGAGTAGAGGCCCATCGGGACGGGCTTGTATTGGAGGGCCATCGGCTGGGAAATGGCGGCAAGAATGGCTCGAGTATCGTAGATAAAGCCGCACTCCGTGGGATTCGAGACAGTCAAATCGAAAATCGCGCGGCCGGCAATACGATGCGCTTCCAGGGCTTCAGTCAGCCGGTTGGGGCTCAGGTTCCAATTGGTGCGCTTGGCGAACATGAGGATTGGCGGCTCTATTTTGCACAGGTGAGCCCCTCGATTGGCAAGCGGACGTTTTGATGCGGTTGTCTTGCTAGCTGAGGAAGGAGTGGTCTAAGAGGATTTGCCGGCCAGGAGTGCCTTTACATCCGGGCCGACACGTCCCACCACGGAGCGCCCCAGCAGCTCGCCTTCGTAGCGCCGGACCACGGAACCATCGCGTCCGATCAAGACATAGGTAGGCAGCGCGTTCACGCCGAAGCGCTGCAGCAATCCGCCGTTCGCGTCCAGACGCTGAGGCCAGAACATTTCGTGGTTGCCGACAAACGCGCGCCAGGCATTTTCGTCATCGTCCTCGCTGACGCTGACCACGATGAAATCGTCGCCGCCGTAAATGGATTGCAGTTCCTTCAATTTTGGCAGGGCTTCGCGACACGGGCCGCACCAAGACGCCCAGAAATCCAGGAGGACGACCTTGCCGCGGAAGTCCGAAAGAGGCTCCGATCCGTCTTGCGAATGGAGCACAGCAAGATCCGCCGGCTTCTCTCCCGGTCGGTGCCCTCCCCGGGGGAAATTGTCATCATTCAGAACCTGGGCAGGCTTGGCTTCGATCTTCTTTTTCGCGCGCGCGAGGCGCGCGGCGTCGGCCAGTGACATCGGCTGTTCGGCCTGGGCGAAATTGCGGGAAGAGGCGTGTGCAGGCGCGGAAGAAGCGGGTGGCGCGCTCGCTGCGGGTGTCGATTGCGCGGAGCCGCTGGCCTTGCTCGGATTGGAATTTGGCTGGGTATTCTGTGCCCTGGCAAAAGAGGCGCCCAAACTGAACGCGAAAGCGGCAAGGACCGGAAGCAGGATTTTCATGAGCGCGATCCCTCAAGGACTGGCTTTGCTTTTTCCAGCCTAAAGAGACAATTCGCCTCCACCAATAGATCGGGCGATCTAATGTTCCTGAAGCAATGCTGGCCGTTCGGTCAGGTGCTTGAATCGTTGCCCTCTGCGATGGGAAAGTGCTCCAGACTAGTTGGTTTGAAGAAGCGACTGCGGTCCGCGGGTGTTACCCATGTGGT
>DATJAD010000029.1:0-5181 GCA_035516615.1 Candidatus Acidiferrum sp. | reverse complement strand
CATCGCGCCATTCAACCGCTTTCCAGCGATAATCTAGGAGCCAAGGCTGGGCCCGTGGATCGCCGGCAAATTCTAATGCCCTTGCCACCCCATATTGGGTTACAGTGTCGCCCGCCTGTGGTGCGCCAGCCTTTCGCGGTGTATCTTAGTGGTTACAGCCGCGCCAGCCGGCTTTGGGCTTTTTCCTTAACCAGGGGGAATTCAAGACTTCGGCCATGCCGCTAACAAAAACCTATCTGTCTCCATGCTCGGTAGCCGCCACGGCCACGGCTGTGCCTCCGTACACTATCACCCGCGACGACGTGAAATATTACATGGGCCGCGTGTTCGATATTCCCGACCGGCGCCTCGAAGCCATGATGACCATCGTGGACAACGCCAACGTCACCAAGCGCCACTCCATTTTCCCGATTGATTACACGATTGACCCGCGTCCGCTTTCCAAAACCAACCAGGAATACATCGAGCACTCCATCAAGCTCGGCAAAGAGGCCGCGGAAAAATGTCTCGAACGGGCGGGCGTTCGCGCGGACGAAATTGATTTGTTCATCACCGTCTCTTGCACCGGATTCATGATTCCGTCGCTCGACGCGCATCTCATCAATCTCATGGGATTTCGTTCGGATGTTCGCCGCATGCCCTTCACGGAACTGGGCTGCGCCGCGGGAGCGATGGCTCTGGGACGCGCGGCCGATTATCTGCAGGCATATCCGGGTGGCAAGGTACTCATCGTTTCCGTGGAACTTCCTTCCCTGACGTTTCAGCGCAAGGACATTTCGCAGGCCAATCTAATTTCTTCGATTCTGTTCGGCGATGGCGCCGCCGCGGTTTTGGTCAGCGGGGACGCACAGAGCGGCCCGCGCATTCTCACTTCGGAAACGTATACGTTTCCGGATTCGATTGACGCCATGGGCTTCGATCTGCGCGACTCCGGATTCCATATTCTTCTCGCGAAGGAAGTTCCGGAAATGGTCGGCGGAAAAATCCGCGGGATTGTGGATGCTTTCCTCACGCGCCACGGCCTGACGCAAAAAGAAATCAAGGGATGGATTTTCCATCCCGGCGGCTCGCGCCTTCTCGGCAACATCGAAAAAGAACTCGGCCTCTGCAAGTGCGATACGCAGCCCTCCTGGGATGTTTTGCGCGAGCGGGGCAACCTATCGAGCGCCAGCATCCTTTTTATTCTTCAGGAGTGGCTGGAGAAGCGGCCGCTTCAGCCCAATGACATCGCTTTGGCCGCGGCCTTCGGTCCGGGTTTCAGCGCGGAATTTCTTCTGCTCCAATGGACGTAAGCGTCATCGCGTTTCTCTTGCTGCTGCTCGCCGTGGGTGCGCTGCGCATTGTGGAAATGCGCGTTTCGCGCCGCCATCAAGAGCATATGATTTCGCAAGGCGTCGGCAAGCCCGCCGACCCCAGTTTTCGCTGGGTCGCTTTGGTTCACATCTGCGTCTTGATCGGAGCGGCGGTGGAAGTGGTGCTTCTTCGCCGGCCGTTCATTCCCTGGCTCGCAACAGTCGCTTTTATCGCGTTTGTTCTTTCCAATCTCATCCGCCTCTGGGTGGTTCGCACGCTGGGGCATCTTTGGACGGTCCAGGTGATGGATTCCTCGGCCCTCGGAATCGTAACCACCGGACCATTTCGCTATGTGCGCCATCCGAACTATGCGGGCGTGATTCTCGAGATCATTTCACTTCCGCTGATTCACACCGCGTGGATCACCGCAGTGGTTGGTACCGTTGCGTACTCCATCGCCCTGTCGCTGCGCGTGGCCACGGAAGAACGCATTCTCTTCGCGAATCCTGCGTACCGCGCGGCCATGGCTTCCAAACCGCGTTTTCTCCCCGGACTCTTCTGATGCTTGCCGCGCGCCCGCTTGCGATCTTCGCCCTCTGCGGCTTCCTTTTCGTATCCGTATCCTTCTCGCAGGCGGCTGCGGTTCCCGCCGCCGATTCTCCTGCCTTTACCGAGGTTCCCGCTCTCGCCGAAGGCTATCAGCATCTCTACGAGCAAAAATTCCCGGAGGCGCGCGCCGAATTCTCTTCCTGGGCCGCGGAACATCCGGCAGAACCCTTTGGGCAGGATTCTCTTGCGGCCAGCTTTCTCTACGAAGAACTCTATCGTCAGGGAGTTCTTACCAGCGATTTCTTTCTGAACGAGAAGAAATTCCTGAAAGGGATTGACGGCAAACCCGACCCGGATCGCATGCAAAGCTTTGAAGATTCGTTGGAGAAGGCTCGTGATCTCGCTCACAAGCGCCTGGAGAAGAATCCCCAGGACGCCGACGCGCTCTTTGCCTTAACGCTTGCGGACGGAATGGAATCCGATGCCAACAGCATTCTTCTGAAAAAGCATCTGGACGCCCTGAAACAGATGAAGGAAGCCAACGAGTACGCCAAGCAGCTGCTCGCCGAACGTCCGGACGCGCTGGACGCCTATGTTGCGTTGGGTTCGGCGAACTACATCATCGGCTGCCTTTCCGGCACCGCGCGCTTCTTCCTCTGGTTCGGCGGAGTGCACGGGGACAAGCAACTCGGCATGGCGCAACTGCAGAAAACAGCCGACGGAGGACGGTATCTGAAGCCTTTCGCGAAGATTCTCCTGGCGCTGGCGGCGCGACGCGAGAAGAAGCTTCCCCTGGCGCAAAAGCTCCTCCGTGAATTGAGTGAAGAATTCCCCTCGAGCCCTCTTTTTGCCGCCGAGTACGCCAAGGCTATGGGATGGCCGATTTCCGCCGAACTGCGAGCTCCCTGAACTACTGCGCGTCTTTTCACTACCGTGCTCAAGTGGCCTGCGCGTTTGCGCGCAGAGATGAGTTTTTCGTCCCCTCGCCAGCCGGATAACCCATTTCGTTTCAACGCCAACCCGGATTCGGTCTGGCATATCGCCTGCTCCTTTCCATTGCGTTATCTTTTGATCCGGTTCGTTTGTGCCCGAAGCGGGAGACAAAAGGGGGTGGATATGCCGTTGAAAGAAGCGTATCTCGAAGACACCCTTCAGGAAGTGGAGGAACTGGCCGGCCGCGTAAACCTTTTGAAGTCGCTGCTGGCGAAGCGCAGCTTGAGCGAAAAGCTGGAGCAGCATTGGGATCTGGAAAGTGTGCGCAGCCGCTTTGCGGAGTACAAGCGCCGCGTGGAAGAACTGGAAGAAGCGCCGGAAGAGAAGATCGAGATCAGCCATGACGCAGCTGAGCATGCCTGGCAGGATTTGAGATCCTCGGTGGATACGCTGCTGGAAGAGGTGGCCTAGCAGCGTGTTCAAACAGGAGTTTCCCATGAAGAAAACAGGGAAAGCCGGACTGGGCCACTTGAAGAAGATGGAGAAGAAGAGCCGGCAGATGTCCGCCGGGCGCGCTGCACTCGCGGCGGATTCTACCGCTGCCAAGGTACGTCGCGTTGCGCACCGGCGTTGTGGCTGAGCGCCTAGCCCAGCCATAGAAAAGGGGCGGGATGGAACTGGGCCTCCTTCCCGCCCTCTTTATTTCCAGCGAAGTTTCCTTCCCCATTCGAATATTTTCAAATCCAATCGAGCGGCTTGCACTAGAATGAGTGCGCCTGCCGCGGCCTCTCCCACGCGGCGAACCTTCCCGACGGCGGTGACTCTTGTTTCAAAAAGATCTCTTGAAAGACCGCGCTATTTTCATAACCGGAGGAGGAACTGGCATCGGCCGCTCGATGGCGCTGCGCTTCGCAGAACTGGGCGCGCGGATGTTTCTCGTGGGGCGCCGCGAGCAGCCGCTCATGGAGACTTGCGACGAAATCCACCGTGCAGGCGGAGCCGCGGCATTTGCCGCTTGTGATGTGCGGGATTATGCCGCGGTGGAATCCGCTGCGGCGGCGGCAGAAGCGCAGTATGGCCGGATTGATACCGTGGTGAACAACGCCGCGGGAAACTTCATGGCGCGGACGGAGAAGCTTTCTCCCAATGCGTTCAACACGATTGTCGGCATCGTGCTGAACGGGACGTTCCATTGCACGCAGGCGTTTGCGAAACGCTGGATCGAGCAAAAGCTTGGCGGAAATATTCTGAATATTTCCACGACGTACGCGGCGGCGAACTGCGGCTCGGGGTTTGTGGTGCCCTCGGCATGCGCGAAAGCGGGAGTTTTGGCGATGACCCGGTCGCTGGCGGTGGAATGGGCGAAATATCACATTCGATTGAACGCGATTGCGCCTGGGCCGTTTCCGACGGAAGGGGCGTGGTCACGATTGATGCCGTCGCGGCAGTTCGAGGAGCACGCGAAGGACAATCATCCGATGAAGCGCTTCGGCCGCCACGAGGAATTGACCAATCTGGCTGCGTTTCTCCTGAGCGATATGGCGGAATACATCAACGGGGAATGCGTGGTGATTGACGGCGGCCAGTGGCTGCGCGGGGCGGGCGAGTTCAACAATCTGCTGATGCTGCCGGAAGCGTTCTGGGAGCAGGCGGAAGCGGCACGAGAAAAGAAATAGCCACTTCAGTTGTTCTTGACACCGCAGGCCCGAACTCGACTCCTTTTTTCTATTGCAGCAGCGCGCTCTTTTGCAGTTGCACGCGCAGCACGATGTCATCGGAATTACTTCCGGACGTAACGCGAAGATGGATTTCTTGCAGCTGCACTTTCTGCGCGCCTTCCGCCGGCAAGCCTGGAGTCTGGATCTCAACATTCAAGTGGCTGATTTCTTCAGACGGCAACTGGAAGCTGCCTTCTCCGCTCATGATCCTCCATCCTTCGGGAACACCGGCTTTGACGATAACCGTTAGGGGCGCGGCGACTCCTCGCACGATTTCCAGAGGAACGGCAAGAGTGGCGCCGGCCTGCACTCCGATTTGAGGAACTTTCGCGATGGGAAGGGTTGTCAGACAGTGGCGCAAATAGAATGCTTTGTAGAAACCCCACGGGCCTCCCAGGATTGCGGTCTCGCTTCGTGAATTGGCCGCGAACAAGGCCTGCCTCATGTCGCCGGATTTCGTGCAGGTTGGCCTGACTTCATCGAGATTCGAGAAGACGTCGTCCGTGGTTTTTCCCGCAGTTACGGATTTCCCGAAGATGAGGGTCAAGGGGTCGTGCCACCAGGCGGATTTGGGATCGTTCATCAGATTGTCGAGCTGCTCATCGCTCATTTTCGAGAGTTGTTGAATTTCGGCGGGGAATTGGGTCTGGTGCGCCATTGCGGAATTCAGGGCGAGTCGCCAGTAGGG
>DATJAD010000028.1:0-41057 GCA_035516615.1 Candidatus Acidiferrum sp. | reverse complement strand
TTTATTCGGACTCCGCCCTGACCCAGGCTATCTCCAATCCCATGGCCACCGACGGCCTGGGCAATTATCATTTTTACGCAGCTCCGGGGCGGTACATGATCGAAGTCTCCGGCCCCGGCATCAACACGAAGCAGATCCCTGACGTTCTGCTCCCCGCGGATCCCACTTCGCCTACTTACACGGGAAATATCAGCGCATTCTCTTTGAATCTCGCGGGCAATCTTACGGTGAATGGTAATACGTCCGTTATCGGCAATCTCGCTAGCGGCACGCTCAATCTTACGGATCAATCTGCCTCCCCAGGCGCCGCGAGCGCGGGTACCGTCAATCTCTATACAAAGTCCGACAAACGGCTCTACTACACGGACGATACCGGCACGGAGATTGGCCCGATTGCCAGCTCCAGCGGCGCGCAAACCAACGTCAGTAACACTTTCACGGCCGCTCAGAACGTTGATGCCGATCTCCACATCAAGGGCCCCAATCCGGAGATTGATCTATCCCGCTACGGCGCCTACTACAGCACTTTGCCCATGCCCCAGACCACGGGCGGAATCACTTCCGGCAGCAGCGCGCTTACGCTTGCCAGCGCGCAGGATTTTGCGAATGGCCAGGGGGTTGTGATTTACGGCGCTGGACCTTCTCCAACGATTGCAACGCCTCCCACTCCAACCGTCACTCCCACCGGCGTTCTCAACGGCACCACGACCTACTCTTACCAGGTGATTGCCGAGGATTACTACGGTGGACTTACCGCCGCAAGCGCCGCAGGTACCACAGCGGCTGGAGCCGCGAATCTCGGCGCGACTCAGGTAACTCTTGCCTCCGCTTCGCGCACGAACGGAGTGAACACCTATACTTCGACCGTGAACCACAACTTTCAGTCCGGGATTCCTGTGGCCATCTGCCAATTCACGGGCGGTTCGGGATGCCCTGGCAGCCCCAACGATACGTTCAACGGCATTTTCGTCATTGCCTCCACACCGACCGGAACCACGTTCACGACCGATACGGCGTCCACGTATCCTGCCACAACGGAGACCACCGGCACGCCTTTTGCCGAGGTTCTGGCATGCAACACTCTGAGTTTCAGCAGCTACAGCGGAGCCGGAACGCTTCGCTACTGGATTTACCGCTCGAAAAATGGCGGAGCGTATTCTCTCGCCGGCGTTGCCCAGGGACTCGATCCTTACTTTGTGGATTGCGGACTCTCGACTCCGACCGCTCCGAGCTACGTCCCGTCCACACCACCTGCATCAACGCAAGCGCGTTACCTTTCGACGACCATCACAAGCGGCGGAGGCACCACGGCTCTCACTCTGGCAGCGAGCGCCAGCACGACCGTTAGTAGCGCAGTGGTGCTTCATGACAATACGCCCGCGTTGCTGGCGGCATCCCAGGCCGCCCTGAATAACGGAGGCGCCACGGTCTATATCGGCGCTTCATCGGTCTCGCCGTCCATCACCTATTACCCGTTCAACTCGACTTTCGATTCCACGACGCTGACCAATACGGGTGGATTTCCCTTGCACATCGTGGTCAACGCGTTTTTAGGCGTCAACCAGTCGTGGATTCTGGCTCCGAATTTTGATATTGACGGTCTGCCGAAGCAGGGAAGTTCCTTCAATTACCTTCCGGGAGGCTCGATCGGCGGTGGGGCATTTCCGATTTTTTACATTCCCCGCGGAGGCGGCTTTCACTTCAACCGCTTGCAAATCAACTTGAGCAGCGCGCAGCAATCCGCCATCTACGCCGATGAGGACACCCTGGGCGATGGCGCCACAGGCCTGATCGCTGACGAGTTGTCTGTTAAAGGCTTCTCGGGCCGCTCCCGCCCCATCGTCCTGAAAGGCGGGTACGACTTCAGGTTTAGCGGCGGCGTATGCGATGCGAATGGCGCCCAGGTGCTGACAACTCCATATTGCGTGGATTTGATGACCAGCAGCAGCGCGGTCACGGGCAGCAGTTCCTCGCAGATTCCGGGCCGCGTGGATTTCGATAATTTTTATTTCATCGGCACGGGAATCCACATCTTTTCGATTGCGAACGTTACCAGCGCGGCAAGCACTTACAATTTCTCGAACAGCCTCTTCGAGGTGGCCTTCACACCCTTTCTGAGGATTAATAACACGAATATTCTGGACGAAGTCCATTTCATGAATGTGGCCGGCGCCGATTCCACGGGACAAGGCGCCGCGATGCCCTTCGTGGACTCCACCGGCGGCGGATTGCGGAACATCAGCTGGGAAGATGGCGGATTGAGCAGCTCGACCACGCCTATTGTGATCAGCTCAAACATTACCTCCGCGGATCTGACCAGCATCACGAATCTCGTGGTGAAGCATTCTCCCAGCTTCAACATCGGCAACGTTCCGTGGTTCAACATGGACCGCTCGCGAGTCGATGCCAACAGTGAAGTCATCTCCGCCTCGAATTCCGGCGCTTTGATCTACCGCATCCCCGATCCTGGCGCGGCGCCCAGCGTCTCCGTCGCGAGCGGCGGCAGCGTTCCCCTGGGAACCTACAACATTGCGTACAGCCTCGTGGACGCCAGCGGACGGGAAACAAAAGTCTCTCCTTCCATGAGTGCAACCACCACTTCGGGCAATCAAACGATCGTGGTCACTCCTCCCTCTTTGGGAAATGGCGCCGTGGGGTGGTATCCCTACCAAAACGGCGCTCGCATGCTCATCAGCGGCCTCACGGGCTCGTGCAACTCCCCCATTCCGGTAACCGTCGCCTCCTACTCAGACACCAGCAATACCATCTGCGGCGCTTCCACGTCCTCCATCTCCGTGGCAGGCTCGAGCAGCATGGATGCCAACGGAATCAGTTCGTGGAAATATCTCCTCGGCACGAACTCGCTCACGGCTGCCGCGGGCGCAACGAATAAGATCTGGACCTTCGCGGATCACAATACCCAGTTCGCTCCCGCAACCGCAAAGCCTTCCTCGAATATGGGCTTCACGATTGAAACCGGCATCGCACAGAGCGCTTTCGACAGTTTCAACCGCGCCAACGGAGCCATCGGCGCGAATTGGACAGTGCAAAATGGCGGGTTAAATGTGAGCGGTAATGCCATCGTCGGCACGGGCAGCACCAACAATTGGGGATTCTACAGCGCCCCAACTTTTTCGGTCACGCCCGACCAGTTTGCCGAGATTTCGTTGCCCGCCGCGGTTCCTGCTGGTGGCGGCGCGGGCCCCGCCGTGCGCGCCAGCGGTTCGGGTGCTTCCGCGGACAACTATAATTGCCATCCCAACAACACGACGCTGTACCTCGAGAAAATTCTCAACGGCGCATCGACCATTCTTTCGTCCGTTGGAAATGCGACCGCCGCGGGCGATGTGATTCGGCTGGAAGTTTCCGGCAACACCATCAACTGCTATTACAATGGCGTGCTCAAACTGACTGCCACGGACAATAGTTTAACCACCGGTTCTCCGGGGCTCGAAACCTACAACACGTCCGCCATGCTCGATAATTGGACCGGGGGCAACCTCGTTCCGCTTGCGCACACCAGCCTCGAGCAGGACTTCTCGCAAGTACAACATTTTCCTTTCGGTTTGACGGTGGGGCCACTCTCGCTTGCGTCCGCGCCGCCCACGGGAATCACCATGGGCGCGGAATCCTTCAGTAGCGTTCCGCGCGCTTTTCTTCCGGCATTCTTGCCCGGAGCGCTGACGGCCACCTGGACGGCCTCCACGATCACGGTGGACAAGGCCATCACCGTCACGCGCGTGCAAGTGCAGGCGAAGACCGCGCCCAGCGGTTGCTCGACCAACGCGATCGTTCGCTTGACCGATGGCACAACCAATCAGGACGTCACGGTCAGCGCAACGGCGAACGACTCCGGCGCCATCGCAAAGAATTACGCGGCAGGCGCCACCCTGACGGTTGCCGTGCAAACGGCCGCCGCCGGCTGCACTACCGCTCCTGCGGATGCCAACGTCATCGTGCAGTACAAAATGCAATAGCATTCGCGGCCTCTTGGGCCGCCATGCCTCCCATAATTCCTACAAACAGAGGTGAGCCGTGAACGCGCAAGCCGATTTTGCCGCGCTGGTGAATATCTCCACCCAAAAGTGGCCGCCGCGCCATCGCACCTACTTCGGTTCGCTGGAAGTGCGCTCGCCGCAGCCGGGCGAGCCCTTTGCGATCACGCCCATCCGCGCCTGCCGCGGCGTGATGGACCTCGGCGACAAGCGCACCATGGAGTTTCCAATCAGCGCGCGCGAAATTGCGGAGGACGTCGCGCGCGAAATCAACAGCGATTCCGGGGAAGGAAGCTTCCATGGAGTATTCGTCGCCGCCGGTCCGGAACCCACTGAGGCGGAGCTTGCCGACGCGCGCAGCAAGCTACAGGAATTCCAGAAAAAACTCGTGGCCGCAGCGGATCTTGAATGGGAGCGCTCGCACAACCCCATGTTCATCACCGATCTCGAGCGGCGCGCCGCGCGCGAGCTCAAGCTCGACAAGCCCTGGCTCTACGATCCCAGGCCGCTGGCGGAATGCCCCGCCTGCGCGGAAAAGATCAAGCCCGGCGTAGCCGTTTGCCGCTCCTGCGGCGCGATCCTCGACCGCGACAAAGCCGCGCAGTTCGGCCTTGTTGCGCAACAGGAGAAGAAGTCGCAGAAAGAATCGCAACGCAGCCGAGCATCATCGGCGGAGCAGGGAAGTACGGAGTAAGTAGCTCTTCGAAAAATCCAGGATCAACCACTCCTTATGTCAACCGCAGGTTCATTCGACGCACCGATTGAGATTTTCGGCGGCCTGGTCAGCGATATGGCGCCCGCCGATCTTCCGCACGGCGTCTCCCCCGATTGCCAGGACGTTGTTTTCAGTTCGGGAGGCGTATCCACGCGCCCCGGAATGCAATCTCTCTTCGGTCCGCTCGCGGGCAATCCCACGGTCAACTATCTGAAAACGTACGAAACGCCCAACGCCACGCTTCGCACTATGGCGTTCGACGCAAACGGCGTTCTCTACAAGGAGACAACTCCCGGCACTCTCGCAAGCGTTGCCACGGGCCTTGCGCCAAATGCGCGAGCAAATTCCACCACGCTATTCGGCCGTGAGTACCTGGCCATCAGCGACGGAAAAACCGGCAACGATTTGCCGCGCCAGTTCGACGACACGAATTTCGATCGCGTCAGCCAGGGCGGCCCTGGCGCGGGGCCAAATGCTGTCGAAGAAAACGTGATCGTCGCCATCGCGGCAAGCCCCAGCGGAGCGACGCAACCCGCGGCCGTGGCGATTGCCGCCAGTCCTACGGGCGCCACGCAAAACGGTTATCTCGTGACCATCACAACGAGCGCGGCTCATGGTTTGTCGGCGGGCCAATCCGTCACCATTTCCGGAGTTGGCGTCAGCGGCTACAACGGAACATTCCCCGTCGTCTCGATATTGAGTTCCACGCAATTCACGTATATCGCCGGCGCATCGGGACTCGCTGCCTCGGGTGGCGGCACTTCGGCTTCCGCAACCGCAACGATTCAAACGGCCGCCGCGCACGGGCTCGTCGCCGGACAACTCGTTACAACCTCCGGGGTCGGCGTCAGCGATTACAACGGCACGTTCCAGATCACGGCCGTTCCGGACAGCACGCATTTTTCGTTCACCGCGGATTCCGGCGGCCTCGCTGCTTCCGGCGGAGGAACAGCAGCCGCGGCAGGCAGCATTGACGCCGGAGTGCATCAGGTTTGCGTGATGTTTCAGACGCGCCAGGGCTACCTTACGAAGCCCGGTCCCGCCACAAGCTGGACCGCCAGCGGCGGCAAGCGCGCCGTCCTGACCAACATTCCTACAGGCCCTTCCAACATCGTCGCGCGCATTCTTTGTTTCACGGGCGCCGGCGGCGCGAGCTTTTATTATGTGGGCGGAGGAGCTTCGCTCTTCAGCGGCAACATGATTCTGAGCGATAACACGACAACTTCTCTCGCTGTGGATTTTTCCGACGCGATTCTTCTCGCCGGCACGAATGTGGACGATCTCTTTCGCCTGATTGAGCTTGCTCCCTGCGCCGGCGTCATTGGCTATTCCGAGCGCCTGTTCTGGTGGGGCGAGCGCAACAAAATGGACAACTGGGTGAATCTCGGTTTCGACGGCGGATTCACCGGTCCCTCGCTTCCACATTATCCGCTTGGCTGGACGCCTGACCCCGTTTTCGCCCCGGGCGGCACCGATGAAGAAAGTTTTGTCGTCTGGGGCGCTGCTTATTCCATCGTCGGGAACGGTTCGACGCCCACGCGCGGCTTGATGACGCAATCCGCGGTGCAGGATTCACTCGGCGCGCCGCTCATTCAAGTGAACACGGATTACACCGTGCGCGTTCGCTGCGCGCGCAATTCGACTTTGGCGCAGGGGACGCTGCACATTCATCTCCTCAGCGCGAGCGGGGGGATAAATACCCCCGGTCTCCAACTCACTGCCGCGCAGCTCACCACAAATTACGTTGAATATTCGGCAGAGCTCACCGCTCCTCTGTCGTCCATTCCCAGCGACCTCGTTCTGCGCGTCTATGCCGATGGAACACCCACGCTGAACGGACAGTTCTACATTGACAGCATCGAGATTTTTCCGACAGCGCGGCCCGCAAACACTTCCATCGTGCGCGCCAGCCGCGTCGAGGATCCGGAGAGCTATGACGGCATCAACGGCCTGCTCAGCGTTTCCGAAAATGATGGCCAAGCGATTCGCGCCGCCTTCAAGCTGCGCGAGCGCCTCTATTTCGTGAAGGAACATTCCGTACATGTCACCCAGGACGACGGCACCAACGAGCCGGCGCTCTGGTCCATCGCGGAAGTTTCACGCCGCTTCGGCACGCCTTCCGTACGTGGAGTCGGCATCGGCGAAGATTGGGTGGTCATCGCGCATCGCACCGGGCTTTATATTTTCGACGGCGGCGAACCTGTGAAAATTTCCCAGGAAATTCAGCCCACCTGGAACCAGATCAACTGGCAGTACGGCCACACACTTTGGGTCACCGTGGACACCAAGGAGCGCCGCATCTACGTTGGCGCGCCTATGGGCACCGCCACTTCTCCCAGCAAGATTCTCATGCTCGATTATCGCGATCTCGATTCCGCCGAGGACATTGCCGGCCGTCCGCCGATCAATATCACCTACACCGGCCGCAAAACGGCCACGGACAAAACACGGAAGTGGTCGCCGTGGACCATCGCGGCAAATTGTGGCGCGCTTCTCGGGCGCCCCGACGGCACCGCGATCATGGCTCTCGGCGGAGGTACGCCCGGTGTCGGAGGCGGCGGGCCCACCGGGAAAATCTACCAGCTCAGCGATACGCAACTTTCCGATGACGGCTCCGCCATTCCCAGCTACTACACCACACATTACTTTCCGGAGCGCGCGGTCGAACAGACGCTCAATCTCGGCGCGCATCGCAAACTGTTCACCTATCTCACGCTTTTCGTTGAGGGCGCCGGCAACCTGAACCTGACCACGTACTCCGATTCTTCGAGCGCCTCGCAGGCGCAGCAGCCGCTCCCGCTTAGCTCGCCGTCCACGAAAGATCTGGAATTGCCAATCAATGTTCTGGGCGAACGTGTGGCGTTCCAGGTGGGCACCAATCAGCCCGGCGCCTGGTTTCGCCTCCAGAAATTCACGCCCTCCGTGCGCACCGACCCCTGGGCGCCCGTCCGCGGCGTGAATTAGTCTCCGGGTTGAATCAGGGAGTCACTCGCTTAGCAGCGTGCGCAGCTTTTGCGCCAGCGCATCCAGCGAAAAGGGCTTTTGGAGAAACGCGTCGCCATGCCGCAGCGTGTCGTCGCGTACGGCGGAATCTTCCGCGTATCCGGACATATACAAAACGCGGGTCTGTGGCCGCAATTCGCGCAGCCGCTTCGCCAGCGCGGGACCGTTCATCCCCGGCATGGCCGCGTCCGTGATCAGCGCGTGGATGGGGCCACTTTCCGAAGCCGCCAATTCGAGTGCCTGCGCTCCCGATTCGGCGCTGAGGACCTTATAGCCTTGAGAGGCTAGAGACATCACCGCGACCTCGCGCACACCTTCTTCGTCGTCCACAACGAGGATGGTTTCGCTGCCGCGGGCCTCCTGGTATTTTTGCTTTTCCCCGGCGTCTTCATGCTCGGGAGCAGGAACGGCGGGCAGCAGAATCTCAAACGTGGTGCCTGCGCCTGGCGCGGAGTCCACCCAGATCCATCCATCACTTTGCTTCACGATGCCGTACACGGTCGCGAGCCCGAGCCCCGTGCCTTTGCCCAGTTCTTTGGTCGTAAAGAACGGCTCAAAAATATGCGCTTGCGTCGCAGCGTCCATGCCGATGCCCGTGTCGCTTACTTTCAGCCGCACGTAATCAATATCCAGCATGCCCGGATGACGCCGGATCGCGGATGTTCCGGCCGCCACGCGGTCAAGCCCGACGGTCACCGTTCCGCCTTGTGGCATCGCATCGCGCGCGTTGATCACCAAATTCAGGACAACCTGTTCGAGCTGGCTCTCGTCCGCGCTCACCCATAAAGGCGCAGCCGGAAGCTGCAGCCGGAAATCCACCAGCGATCCGAGCAGCTGCCGCAAGAGCGTGGAGATGTCGCTCACCACGCGCCGCAGCTCGACAACCCGGGCTTGCAGCACCTGTTTCCGGCTGAACGCCAGCAATTGCTGGGTAATGCCGGCGGCGCGGTCCGCTGCTTTTTGAATCGCTTCGATATTTCTGGTGACACTGGAATCGAGCCCTTGGCGTTCTTGCAGCAACTCCACGTGGCCCAGGATCACCATGAGCAGGTTATTGAAGTCGTGCGCCACGCCGCCGGCCAATTGGCCGATGGCTTCCATCTTTTGCGCGCGGCGAAGATGATCCTCCAGGCCGCGCCGGTCAGTCACGTCGTAAGTGATTCCACGCATGCGCATGGTGCGCCCTGGGGACTCATGCAGAACGCGGCCCGCGCTCGCGAGCCAATGCTCGGAGCCGTCGGGCCAGCGCACGCGATATTCCGCGCCGTAGGCTTCGCCTGATCGCAGCGCCTCGCGGACCGCGTGCCGCACCCAATGGTGGTCCTCGGGATTCACCAGCTCGATGAACTTCGTGGCGGTCGGCGG
This sequence comes from Candidatus Acidiferrum sp., assembly GCA_035516615.1. Taxonomy (GTDB): domain Bacteria; phylum Acidobacteriota; class Terriglobia; order Acidiferrales; family UBA7541; genus Acidiferrum. The sequence goes on along the minus strand of DATJAD010000028.1, from coordinate 31,979 downwards.
CGCCTCCTTCGGGCGCAGGCCAAAAAGGGAACAGTGCCGGTCGTCCCAAAAAATTGCGTCTGATTCGGGATCCCACTCCCACATCCCGAGATGCGCCGCCTCCAGCGCCATGCGCAGGCGCTCCTCGGATTCGCGCAGCGCGTATTCCGTGGCTTTGCGCTCCGTGATGTCGTAGAGAATTCCGTAAAGAAGCGGAGGTTGCGAAGCGGTTCCGCGCAGGATCATGCTTTCGTCCCGGAACCACACCACACGGCCATCGCGCGCCACCATGCGGTACTCCGCGAAAAATGCTTTGCCGATGGCTTGCATGCGCCTTTCTTCAGCCATCACCAGTTCTTGGTCGTCCGGGTGCACGTGCTTCAGCCAAAGAGTGGAATCCAGAAGCCACTCCTCGGGCGTGTAACCCAGATAATCCTCAATCTGTGGGCTCACGTAATGCCACTGCGCGGTGGAACCGAATTCGGCGATATACACTATTCCGGGAATGCGCTCGACCAGCGACCGGTACAGCCCCTCGGATTTGGCTATCTCGGAAGTTAACTTTGACTTTGCCGCTTCGCTCGATGCATTGGAAACGGCAGGCCTGGTACCGCGCTTTGGGGACTGGCGTCGCATGGACCAAATCGTTTCAGCACCCGCACGGTTGGGGTGAATCGCAGCGAGAACTTCACGGGACCGCCCCACGCCGCCCTGTGCCTCAGTTCTCTCAGTTTGGCGGCAGCTTTCCTCGCCTGTCAACGGCACTGAGGAATCAGAGTTCCAAAAAGGGCAGGGAAGGGCGGCACAAACGATGCTTACCGTTTCTCAACTCGCTCCATTGAAAAGTCGCGATCCGTACCTTTATGAGACGCTGGTGAATATCGTCTCGGCGGTCAATTCCACGAGCCAACGCGCTGGAGTTGACCCCAGCACTCCGGCTCCCGCTCCTTCGCAAATCGCTTCCCTCGCCGTGAGTGCAGCAAACGGATGGTTCGATCTCGCCATTTCCGACCCCTCCAACACGCGCCCGGGCCTATTTTATTTCGCGGAGTCAGATACCACTCCGGCTTTTGTTTCGCCTCGTGTGCATTTTCTCGGCGCCTCGCGGAATCTCTATATCCAACTCGGAAACCAAACGCTTTACTGGCGCGCTTATTCGCAATACGTGGGCTCTCGGCCCTCGCCCCCGGTCGCCTTTGGCTCGCCCCCAACCGCGGTCTCCGGCGGCGGCGCTTCCGGCCCCACGCCATTGCCTTCGCAAGGCAGCGGGGCGCTCTCGAATGGTCTCGTTCGCGGCGGGAACGGATTTGGGATCCATCCGGGATCGCGCATTGTTAGGCAAGCTCTCCTGTAGCGGGCGTCCGCGTTCGTCATGCTGATTCGCGAATATCGCGAGAGCGATCTGGAGTCGCTTCAGGCGATCCATGCTCGGCAGGGATTTCCTTACGAATTTCCCAATTTAGGAAATCCGCTTTTTCTCTGCAAAATTGTCCTTACGGACGGCGACAGCCATACCGATGGTTGCGCGCAAGAAAAAATCCGCGCTGCCGCGTTACTCCGCTTGACCGCGGAGGCTTATCTGCTTCTCGATCCCGCTTCCGGAACGCCGCGCGAGAAATGGCAATGGCTTCTTGCTTTACATGAAGCGACCCATCAGGACGCCTGGCGGCGCGGTCTTGAGGACGTCCACGCATGGTTGCCGCCTGCCATCGCCAACAAGTTTGGCCGGCGTCTCTCCAGTCTCGGGTGGATCCGCGACGACGTCTGGACACCATACAGCAAAAAACTCGATGTCCAAGAGTGAAGGAGGCCTTTCATGTCCCGTGGCGCACAAGCACAAACACGCCAGCTCACCGATCAGCAGTTGGCGAGCATCAATTCCATGAACCAGCAGTTCCTGAATCAACAGCAGCAGGTTGGCAATCTTCTGGTTCCCCAATACCAGAGCATCCTCAGCAATCCGGGGCTCAGCCCTGCTGAAAAGACTGCCATCACTGCCCAATCGCAGGGCGCGCTTTCAAGCGCCTATGACTCGCTTCAGCGGGCTGCGCAGAACCGCGTTGCGCGCACAAACAACGCCGCGGGTTTTGCCGATCTCACCGACGAACTGGCGCGCCAGAAGGAAGTCGCCCAGGCCAACCAGGCCGCCCAGAACCAGCTGAATTTCTCCAATACGGCTTTTCAGCGGCAGATGTCCGCCCTCCAGGGCCTTTCCGGGCTCTACGGCATTGACAGCAACACGCTTTCGCGCACTCTGGGAATTCCTTCCCAGTTGCTCAACGCCCGTGCCAACGCTTCGCGGCCGAGCGGATTCTTCTCCTCGCTCGGATCAACCCTCGGCGGCACCCTCGGGGCTCTCCCCGGATCATTCTTCTAATGAATCCTGTTCGTCCTCACTTCAACTTCGGAAGAGTGCCTTGCGATGAGCCTCGTCTCTGCTTTAGCCGTTTTAATTTCTCTGGGCGTTCAGTTTGTGATCTTCCTGCGCTGGCTGCACAGGCGCATGCGCGACGACGAAATCATGCGTGCTTTCGTTCGCGATGTGGCCACCAATCACCTTCCGCACATCTACGGCGCGCTGCGCATCATCGCGGCGGAGAAGGGAATTGAGCTCGATTCCCCGCCCCTGGTGCGATTTCTTGAGCTGAACGGCAACCGCGGACGCGGCGAATGAGCGCGCCGGCGCAGCTGCTGTCGCTCGCGCGCAAAACCGCCCTCGCGCATGCTCTCGATCCCGCGCTCGTTTGCGCCGTTGTCGAGCAGGAGTCCTCGTGGAATCCCTGGGCCGTGCGCTACGAGCCTGTTTTCTTCGCGCGTTATGTCGCGGCCCTGTACACGAACAATAAGATCTCCGCGTCGGAAGCCTACGCACGCGGCTTCTCCTGGGGCTTGATGCAGGTGATGGGACAGGTCGCTCGCGAAAATGGCTTCACGGCACCTTTCCTGTCTGCATTATGCGAGCCCGCAGAAGGGCTCGACGTGGGATGCAGGGTCCTTCGCAGGAAGTTCGACGCCGCATCGGGCGACCAGTTGAACGCGCTCCTGGCCTGGAACGGAGGAGCCAATCCCTCCTACGCGCCCCAGGTCCTCGCCCGACGTCCTCACTATCTCTAGGTTCCCGGGAATCGCCTGAGCGCGAGTGGCGCTCTCGGCCCCTCAGCAATCAATCAGGTGCAAGAAACATGCGACTCAGTTCGTGGATTAAACTGGCAGAAGCTTGCGTCGGTACCGCCTTTCTCATCGCTCTCTTCGCCGCGTGGCGCGCGGATCGCCGCGATCGGGCGCAGCTGCAGACCCAGCTCGCCGCTACACAAAAAACAATTGCCGACCTGACCGCCCAGCAGAACGACCGCACAGCCCAGTTGGCGAAGACGCTTGCACAATTGGCGGCGCAGAAAGAGGCCGTTCGCACGCCGGAACAGGCGGTCCAGAACCTGCCTTCTGTCCTTCCGTTGCCTTCGCCAATACTACCAACTCCCGTTCCGCCGCCCCCAGCCCTAGAGGGGGGCAAAGCAGCTGTAACGCCCCCTGGACCGGCTCCCGCGCTTATCCCTGCAGAGGATCTGAAGCCCCTCTACGATTTCGCTGCGGACTGTAAAGCCTGCCAGGCCAAGCTTGCTTCATCTCAGGCGGATCTCGCGGACGAACAGGCCAAATCACAAGCATTGCAGAAAGAACGCGACGCCGCTCTCCAGGCAGCAAAAGGTGGCTCCGTCTGGCGACGGATTGGCCGCGCCGCAAAGTGGCTCATCATCGGTGCGGCAGCCGGTGCAATCGCTGCGGAGTCACACCGGTAGCTGCCCGAGATTGGCAACAATGGTCTAGCCAGAAACCCGCCAATTCACCCACGACCCCTGCCTGGCGCACCCCCCGCGCCAGGCAGGGAAGCCGACCTCCATTGGGGAGAGACACGCCGCAGATATCCACAGGCAAGGCGAAGACCCGCTTTTTCCTCTTGACATCACGTCCTATAAGTTATATTATGTTAACAATAAAATCGGAGGTATCCTTAGCCTTGTGGATTGTCTGTGGATATCTAACTGGGCCGGGTCCCGCATCCCGTCGTGCCTCTTCTGCCCTGTTTTGATTCTTACTGGTTTTTGCCCTTTTCGCTCGGCAAGTCGAAGGTGATATATTTCATGATGGTATTGGCGTCTGCCCCGACAACGCGTCTGCCGTTGATGAACAGCGTGGGAGTGCTAGTGACGTCAAGCAATTTGGCGTTTTTCACGCTCGCGTCAACCGCCGCGGCTGCTTCTGGCGAGGCCAGGCAAGCCTTGAAGGTATCCGTATTTAATCCGGCGTTGCCGGCAAATCCCACAACTTCATCCCATACATTTTCAGCGGAAATGATGTCCTGATTGTTGTAAAGGGCGTCGTAGATCTTCCAGAACGCTTTGGGATCCTGATCGTAGGCACAGCGTCCTGCGAGAGCCGCCGTTCTCGCCCAAGGATGGATTTGCTCAATGGGGTAATCCTTAAAGATGAGCCGGACTTGCGGACGATTTGGCAGGATCTGCTCCAGGGCATCATGAAGCTGGCGGCAGACAGGACATTCAAAGTCTGCAAATTCGACGATCGTGACCTTGGCGTCTACCGGCCCAACGCTGGGGGCATTGTCCGTTTGGAGTTTTGACCGAATCTCGGCAAGGGGGTCCTTGGTCAGGTCGGCGATCTCTCCGCGAATCAAGTACCTTCCGTCCTTGCTCACGTACATCGTCGCGGTCTGCTGATTGTCTCCGAGAGTCAGATCCACGTTGGTTTCGAGCAGTCCAGGCACACCGGATTCCTTCAGCGGGCCCACCACGAGCTTTACGTCGCTGCCGAACGCATAGAGGTGCCTCAGATATTCATCTATCTTCTTTTGAATGCTTGCGTCGGGAGTGGGTGTAACCTGCGCCGGCAGGCTTGGCGCGATCATGCTCAGGAACAGTACCGTCAGGGCCAGTCGTATGCTTTTCACGTATAACCTCGTTGGTCAAGGAATAAATTTCTGTGCGATCGGAAACGGCCGCCCGAATCCGAAAGCGCGGGACGTAATCTTGAGTCCCGGCGCCGCCTGCTTACGTTTGTATTCATTCCGATCCACAAGCAACGCGATGTTTCGCACGAGTTGCAGGTCGAAATCATACCTTTCCGCAATCTCCTCGGGCGTTTGCAAATCCTCGATATAGGCCTTCAGGACCCGGTCCAGGACGTCGTAGGGAGGCAAACTGTCCTCGTCCCTTTGATTCGGACGCAATTCGGCTGAAGGAGGTTTCTCCACCGTGGTGCGTGGAATGATTTCCCTTTCGCGATTCAGCCAGTTCGCCAGCTCGTACACCATGAGCTTCGGCACATCCGAAATTACCGCCAGACCTCCGGCCATATCGCCATACAGCGTGCAATATCCTACGGCGAGTTCCGACTTGTTTCCCGTGCTTAGCACCATGGAGCCAAATTTGTTCGAGAGCGCCATCAGATAGTTTCCGCGAATCCGTGCCTGAATATTCTCCTCGGTAACGTCCACGGGCTGCGAGGCAAAAGCAGGCCCCAGCGCTTTCAAGTAGGCTTCATAGACTTCCGTAACCTGGATCGTAACGAGTTCAATCCCGAGGTTACGGGCAAGTGTTTTGGCATCTTGTTTACTGCCCGTCGATGAATAAGGACCTGGCATGGAAACGCCAAGCACGTTCCCAGCGCCCAAGGCTTCCACCGCGATGGTTGCGACTACGGCAGAGTCTATTCCTCCGCTCAGCCCGACCAGCACCTGTTTGAATGCGCATTTCTGCACATAATCGCGCGTGCCGGTTACCAACGCGCGAAAAGCGTACTCAATCTCCTGCTCCGGGTGCTCGCGAATCTCTCCCTGGCCAGTGACCGTGTCAAACAAAACCAGATCTTCCTCAAAGGCGGCTGCCTGCGCCGCCACCCGGCCGTCCGCGGAAAGTGCCACGCTGGCCCCATCGAAGATGAGAGTATCGTCGCCACCCACCTGATTGACATAGATGATCGGCCGGCGATAATTCAGGGCGATGGAACGCAGTATCTCCACGCGGAGAGTGCGCTTGTCCAACGTGTATGGCGACGCGGAGAGATTGATCAACACGGACGCGCCCTGTCCGGTTAGCTCTGCAACGGGATCTCTTTCATACAGAGGTTTGGCCCAGAAATTCTTGTCATTCCAGATGTCTTCGCAGACCGTGATACCCATCGTTTCGCCGCCAAACTCGAAGACGGTTTGCCGTTCACCGGGCTGAAAATAGCGCGATTCGTCGAATACGTCGTAGGTCGGAAGGAGCATTTTGCTCTGCTCGAACACGCTGCGGCCGCCGCAGAGCAGCGCCGCTTTGTTGGCAATGGACTTGCCCCGCCCGTTCTCTCCCTGGCCCACGTAGCCCACGATGGCCGGCAGCGCCAGTTTCGAAGCGATATCCTTCAGCGCCGTTTGATTGCGTTCGATAAAGGCGGGACGTTCCAGCAAGTCTTGCGGCAAATAGCCGCAAACGCACAGCTCGGAAAACACCGCAATGTCCGCTCCACGCTCCTTCGCCTTTCCGGCCAGGTTCAGGATTCGTGCGGAATTTCCGGCGAAATCACCAACGGTGGGATTGATCTGCGCGAGCGCTATTTTCATGCTCTGGCCATAGGATACGGGTGGGAGGCTTCTAAAGCAAATTCCCGCCTCTGGACGTGCCCGTCGCTAGGCGTGCGCATCATTTATGGGGCGCACTTGTGCGCCAGGAGGGTCGCAGTTCCCTGTCCGCTCCGCAATTCCCGGTAAAACACGGTCTCCAGTTCTGGGAATGCGTCATGGAGCTCGCCGGGAGACAAGAGATACTCTGGGTTGCGCGGACCGCCGGCAAACGCTTGCTGATCGGTCGTGTACGTCTCATAGAGCAAAGCTCCTCCACATCTCAACGCCTCGGCTATGCGCGGAAAGAGCGAGCGCTGCAAGTAATTAATGCACAGAACCAGTGAGAATTCCTCCCTGCCAAACTCCTGGCAGTTCAAATCTGCACACGCCGTCTCGATACCATTCTTGGCCGCCAGGACCAACTTCCCGCCCCAATTCACTCGTTTGACGGTTATTGCTGCCGCTCCGGCACGCTCCTCGAGAATATCCAGAGCTGCGGAAGACCAATCCAACGCCGTCACAGGTCGTCCCCTCTCCGCGAGAAACAGGGTGTTCCGGCCTCTGCCGCAAGCGATATCTAGCGCCGGGCCGTCCGGCAAGAGAGGAAGCAATTCCCGAACGATTACAGAGGACTCCGGTGGAGGCTCTGCTGATGCTGCCCTGTGCCTCGCATTCCATTCGGCGGAAGTCGCAGACATAAAAAGGGCTTCCAGTTGAGGAGCCTCTCCCCTGACCGGAAGCCTGGTAAACCCTTCTCCGGAGCCGCCAATGTGCTCCGTTTCGTTCGTAATTAGACGCTAAAGGAGCTGCCGCAGCCGCAGGTGCTCTTCACATTGGGGTTGTTGAACTTGAAGCCGGCACCTTCCAGTGTCTCGATGTAGTCAATTTCTACACCATCCAGATACATCGAACTCATCTGGTCCACGGCAACCTTCAGGCCGTTGAAATCGTAAACTTCATCGCCGTCATTCGTTTTGTTCTCGAATGCCATGTGATACTGGAATCCAGAGCATCCGCCGCCCACCACGGCGACCCGCAGTGCCGACGGCACGGGATTCTGCATGCTCATGATTTCTTTGACCTTCGTGCTTGCAATCGGCGTAAGACTGATCATAGCTGTTTATGGCCTCCGTTTGCGGTCCTGTCCGCAAACCACTTCCCGTTTTTATTATAGCAAAATCGCCAGGGTCGCGCATGCCGCCTTGTTTCCTTTACGCAACTCCCCGCAAGCGCTCTTTGGACAAGGCTTATTCCTTTTCCGTACAATCGGATGCGTCCATGGCGCACCACGTTACCCATCACGTCACATTGATCCCCGGCGAAGGCATCGGTCCGGAAGTCTCTCAAGCCACGCGACGCATCCTGGAAGCAGCGGGCGTGCAGATTGCATGGGAAGAGATCAGCGGCCGTTCAGGCGATCCTGCCGACACCAGCCAGGTGGTAAATAAATCCGCCATCGAGTCCGTTCGGCGCAATGGCGTTGCCCTCAAGGGCCCCATGACCACGGCTATCGCCGGAGGAGCGCCCAGCGTCAACGTTGCGCTGCGCAAATCGCTCGATCTCTATGCGAATCTGCGTCCCGTGAAGAACATGCCGGGCGTCAAGTCCCATTTCGACAACGTGGATATCGTCCTCGTACGTGAAAATACCGAAGATCTCTATTCGGGGCTGGAGCACGAGGTGGTTCCCGGCGTGGTCGAAAGCCTGAAAATCATCACTGAGAGAGCCTCGACGCGCATCGCCCGCTTTGCTTTCGAGTACGCCAAACGCGAGAGCCGCCAGAAAATCCACGCCATCCACAAAGCCAACATCATGAAGCTGTCCGATGGCCTCTTTCTCAAGTCCATCCGTGCCATCGCCCAGGAATATCCGGATATCGAATACAAGGAAATGATTGTGGACAACGCCTGCATGCAGATCGTCCTGAATCCGCGACAATTTGACATGCTCCTGCTCCCGAACCTCTATGGCGACGTGATGAGCGACCTTGCCGCAGGACTCGTCGGTGGACTAGGAGTCGTGGGCAGCGCAAACATCGGCGACCACGCGGCCATGTTTGAAGCGGTCCACGGAACGGCACCGGACATCGCCGGGAAGGGCCTGGCCAATCCGACCGCCCTGCTCATGAGCAGCATTCTGATGCTCGACCACCTCGGCGAGCGGTCCGCCGCGCGCCGCATCGAGACAGCTCTGGAGACCGTCTACCGCGAAGGAAAACACGTGACAAAGGACGTTGGCGGATCAGCAGGAACGGCAGAATTCACAGACGCGGTAATCGCCGCATTGCCGCGCGTCTAATTCCCTGCTCTCGTAGCCGGCAGAATCTTAGCCGTGGCCCGGCGCGTAAATCTGATACACCATCAAATACACGATCACGCCGGTCACGCAAACATAGAACCACAATGGCAGTGTCCAGCGGGCAATCAGCCGGTGCTTATCGAATTTCTCCAGCCACGCGCGCCGCAACGTGACCAGAATCATAGGCACAATCACGATCGCCAGAATCGTGTGCGAAATCAAAATCGTGAAATACACCGGCCGAATCCACCCCCGGCCCTCGAAACGGACATGTCCGACGCGGTAGTGGTAGATCAGGTAGGAAACCAGAAAGGCGCAGGAAACAAGAAATGCGGACACCATGAACTTCTTGTGCGTCTGCATCTTGCCTTTGCGAATTGCCGCGTAGCCTGCGGCCAGTAACACGCCGCTTGTACCATTCAATGTGGCGTTCAAGGCCGCTTGAGAAAACATGGGTTCGTGAAGTCTTTCCTTTGGGCCGCGCAGGTTAGCGCGCGATTTTGTCGTACATCATCAAGCCAAGCAGCAACGGAATGTGCAGTATGGTCGCATGCATCAGCCACTTGGCGCGAAGATTTGTCTTTGCGCTCGCCGCCCACAGGCAGACCTGCACCAGTCCCGTGCTTACGACGAGAGCGCCAAAAAAGTACAGCACGCCCGCCAAACCAAGCACTGCGGGCAGCAGGCTGACGCCCACGAGCATTCCGGCCATGAGGATAATTTGACGGAATGTCCGCTTCCCTTCCCGGTCCACCACCGGCAGCATCAAGATCCCCGCGCGTGCATAATCTTCGCGGTACATCCAGGAAATCGCATGGAAATGCGGAAACTGCCAGAAGAAGAGTATCGCAAACAGCAGCCAGGCGCCGCGGTCCAATGAACCGCTCGCTGCCGCCCAACCGATCATCGGTGGCACCGCTCCGGGGAATGCCCCCACGAACGTCGCCCAGACGGTGCGCTTCTTCAGCGGCGTGTATGCCAGCAAATAACTCAAACAAGTCACGGCACCGAGCACGGACGCGAGAATTCCGCCCGCAATCCACAGGTCCATCGCGCCAGCCACTGCCAACACGATCCCGAATAGCAACGCTTCCTTGGGCCGCAACTGTCCGCTCGGCAATGGCCTGGAAGCCGTCCGCCGCATGTACCGGTCGGATTCGCGTTCTAGGTAATGATTGAGTGCCGCAGTACCGCCGGCGATCAGCATGGTGGCAAACACGGTGTGCGCCAGCCGCAACCAATCCACCGGGCCCCGCGCGCCCATGTAGAAGCCTGCTCCCGTCGTCATCAACACAAGCAGAGAAACGTCGGGCTTGGTCAGCGCGACGTAAGCATTCGCACGCGACGATAGCGTGATTTCTGTTGTCTGGGCCGTTCCCATTAGATCGTGGCTTCGCGCCCGGATGTCACCGCCACGGAACTCCTGCGCGGCAACAGACGATAGCATAGAAGGACGATCAGAATCGAGGATGCAAGCACCAATGCGCCCACTACCGTGTGGATCACGGTAAGGCTGACCATGACCGGCATCGGCTGAGGAGCATCAGCGGTTGCCATGCGCGACCACCACGCTCCCATGCCCAGAAGAAATTGCGTCCCGAAGAGTGCATGCAGCAGCACGCGGGCGCGCGACAGTTCGCGGGACCCGTCAAAGCGCTTGCGCAGCGCCGCTCCAACCCACACCACAGTGCCCAGCACCAGGCAGGCGCCCAAAAGATGGGGCCAGATCGGAATGTCCCGGTGCCGGAAGCCTGCTCCAAACGCTACCTGGCAGAAGACCACAAGCGTATTGATCCAGGCGATCGTTAGGATCGCCGGAGTCCCGTGATCTTCAAGCTGCGGCCGGTCCTCCATCCACCATTTGCTGGTAAACAGCGCGATGCTGACGGTGAGACCGAAGAAAATCTGAGCCAGGCACGCGTGTGCCACCGGCATCGCATAGTGTAGATCGAGAAGCACCGTCAAACCCCCGAGCACACCCTGCGCGATCACTGCACCTACGGCAGCAAGCCCTAGATAGCGGACCCAGCGGCGCTCATCCTTCACCCACAAAAGCACGGCGAGGATCACCGTAAGCAATCCAACACCGGTAGCAATCACGCGGTGCGTATGCTCGTACACCACGCCGCCGTACATCGGTGGGGTGACTGTCCCATACGACAGCGGCCAGTCGGGAACAGACAGCGCGGCGTCGTTTGACGTAACCAGCGCGCCAGCGATCAAAAGGAGGAAGGTACAGATGGCGACAACGATGGAAAAGCGATGAACTCCGGAATGATATGTTTTCATCTGGAAAGAACCCGCAAAATTATACCGCAGACGCTTGCCTGCTGCTCGCTATCCAGCCGCCCGAAGAGTGTCCTGCGTGGCATCAATTCCCACAGCCTTCACAACGAGATCCCTCAGGGTCGCGATGAACAGCTCGGAATCTCCCACGGCGGGCATCATCCGGAATGTTTCCACTCCAAATTTCTTCGCGTCCGCTCGTCCGTCAATATTAATCTCGTGCAGAGTCTCGATGTGCTCTGTAACAAAGGAGATCGGCACTACGAGCATCTCTTTCACCCCCGCGTGTCCAAGGCGCTCCAACTCGCCCACAAACGATGGCTCCAGCCACTTCGCTGGCCCGACGCGGCTTTGGAAACAAAGCAAGTGAGTCCGCGGCCAGCCTGGACATTTTTTCGCTCCGAGTTCACACGTCAGCCGCACCGATTCCGCCACCTGCTTGGGATAGGGATCGCCCTTTTCCACCAGGCTCATCGGCAGCCCATGTGCGCTGAAAATCAAATGAATCCTAGAGCTGTCCGGAAACTGCCGCAGGCAAATCCCGATCTTTTCCACCAGCGCGTGGATATAGAGCGGATGATCGTAAAAGTGTTCCACCGTGCGCACGGGTGGTCCCCCGTTTGGCTGGCCGTACACGCGCCGCCACTCCTTCAAGCTGCTCAGTGTCGTCGCATAGGAATAGTGCGGATACAAGGGCAACAAAACGATCTCGTCCACCGGCCCGGCGTTGCACAATGCCTCCGCCGCCTCGTAGGTCAGCGGATGCCAGTAACGCATCGCTGTTACCACCACGGGATCCAGGTATGGCGAGAGCGCCTGGACCAGCTTTTGCCTCTGCCTTTCCGTCAATTCGCCGATGGGAGACTTCCGTCCGATCATCGCGTAACGTCCGCGCACGGGCACCGACCGTTTCTTCGCGATATACCGCGCCAGCGGCCCGCGCAAAAACCCCAGCGGTCCCATGGGAATGATGTCGGGATCCAGAAACAGATTGCGCAGGAACGGCTCGACTGCCTCTAGAGAATCCGGCCCGCCAAGCTGGAACAACACGATTCCGACGCGCTTCTTCCCTGCCACCTGCACTCTCCCTTACTTCTTTTTGTTTAACGAATCTTTCAGGCGCTGAACATCCGCACGAAGCGAAGCCGTGCGCTTGGCCACACTCACATAAAACAGAAAAAATACCGCCCACCCGATGATATACGCCGCAAACACGCTGCCGATATTCTTCATTAAACCTCCGCTTCTCTTTCAAGCGCCTGCACCTCGGATCGCAGCTCTTCCAATTCATATCGCTTGCGGATCAGCAGCGCCATCAGCAACGTTAGGCTGACCCACGACAGGTAAAACACCTTCCGCATGGTGGGATCGAGACCGCCGCTCGTGAAAACAACCGGTTGCGGATGCTGCGTTCTCCACCACCATATCGAACCGTACACAAGCGGCACATCGAGAAAGCTGAATACACCGTAGAAGGCGCTCACCAGTGCCCTCCGGTCCGGATCTTCGATCATCGTCCGCAACAGCAAATAGGAAACGTACAGCAGCCAGAGCACAAGCGTTGAAGTGAGCCGTGCGTCCCAGGCCCACCAGACTCCCCACGCGGGCTTGGCCCAGATCGGCCCTGTCAGCAAAACCACGGTACAAAACGCCAGCCCCACCTCCGCGCCGGCAATCCCGAGCCAATCCCACTTGGCTTCGCGCTTCAGCAGATAACCTACGTTGCCGACGAACGCCGCAAGAAACGCGGCAAGCGCGGTCATCCCGCACGGCGCGTGCAAATAGAATATCCGTTGCACGAGATGCATTGTTTTTTCATCGGGAGCGATGTAAAAGGCCGCGTATGCCGAATAACTGAGCAACGCAACCACAACGAATGCAAAGATTCCGTCCTTCTTCATCGCCTCATTCTCCCGCACCTCGTAATGAAGGAAAAGTTCATTCTTCCAGCAAATATTCGCCGAATAGCCAGAGCGCCGTCAGGAAAATCACATCGAAGGCAATCAGGAATGCGAGCCAGTCCCAGCGCAAAGCCGGTTTGGGATCCAGCAGCGCGGCGGTTGCTTCCGTGCTGGCAATGAGTAGCGGCGTCAAAAGCGGAAGGAGCAGCAGCGGCAGCATCAATTCGCGCATCCGCGCGTGCGCGGAAATCGCCGAAAGCGCCGTGCCCGTCACGCCGAGCCCCAGGCTGCCCAGGAACAGAACAAGGACCAGCTGGGGAAACACCTGGAGAACGGGAACGTTGTACAGGATCGCAAACACCGGGATCATCAGAATTTCCGTCATCAGCAGGAACAGGGTGTTCGCGGCCAGCTTGGCCAGGAAAATGGCAAACGGATCGGGCACCGACAGCCGCAAAGCGCTCAGGGTGTCGTTGCCCTGCTCGCGCAAGAAGCAGGGCTGCAGCATCAGCGAAGCCGCGAAAAGAAACGCCAGCCACAGCAGGCCCGGACCAAAACGCCGCGATTCCGTCGCCGTCGGATCGAAGGTAAAGCTGAACAGCACCACCACTACCAGGATAAAAATCACGGTCGTGGTCAGAAGCTCCCGCGAGCGGAATTCCGTCCGGAGTTCCTTCCCGAACAGTGCGGACGTGTTGGACATCAGGCTCATTCAGGCATCCGCAAACGAAAGGATCGCATGCAAATTCGCTCCTGCACGCGTATCCGCGGCAACGCTTCCGGCGTCCAGCCGTACCGCGCGGGTCGCCAGCGAAGCAATCTCGGATTCTCCATGAACGCTCATCAGAATCGTGCATCCCGCATCCCGCAGGCCACGCAATGTCCCCGCCAGCCAGGCCACTCCTTCCGGATCGAGTCCCGTGGAAGGTTCATCGAAGAGCAGCACGGACGGCGCGTGTAGCAACGCCCGGGCGATCGCCACGCGCTGCCGCATGCCGCGCGAAAACGTGCGCACCAGCGAATCTTTCCGCTCCGCCAGCCCTACGGCCCTCAGCAACTCCGCAGCGCGCTCCCCGGGATTTGCAACCTGCTGCAACCGCGCGAATAACCACAAATTTTCCTCCGCCGAGAGCTCATCGTAGGCCATCGTGGCATGCGCTACATATCCGACCCTGGCTCTGTAGTTATCTTGCGCGCCCGTAAAAGAAAGAGTTCCTCTCGTGGGTCGCACCAGTTGCGCCGCAATCCGCAGCAGCGTCGTCTTGCCGGAACCGTTTCTTCCCGCCAGCGCCAGGCACTCCCCGGGAGAAACCTCCAGCGTAAGTCGCCGCAGGGCGTAGATTGCTCCATATCGCTTTTCGATGTTTTCAAACCGGAGTCCGGTGGCAGGTGCGCTCTGCTCGCCCACCGCTCAGCCCCGCACGAGATCCCGCAGGACTTTCTCGGCGCGGGCGCGCTCTCGCGCGTATTCTTCTTCGGAAATCGTGCCTGCCTGGCGGCGCAATTCAAGGCGAAAGATCGTGTCCTTTAACGCGTCGAGACTCTGCCCCGCCGCCGCGTCCAGAGAAGCCAAGCCGGAGCCCACGGCCGTGGCAGACGGTTCCGCCGGGCCCTGTTGTGCGGATATACGCGGAGCTTCCTTTCGGGCAGGGTGCGATCTGTCTGAAGGGACAACTCCGGCAGCCACCATTACTGCCACAGGTTTCCTGGCAAGCAGAAAAGCGCCAAGCGCAAAAACGCCGACGAATCCAAGGATTAAAGGAAGTTTCAGCGCATCGAGACGTCCGGGCACCGCCTGAATCGTTCCTTCCGTTTGCCCCGAGCCAGCTTGCGTTTGTCCTCCCGAATCATCTCCGTTGGACGCCGCAGGAGGCGGAGCTGTTCCCGAAAGATTCACGCCCACAAGTGTTCCGGGACTGATCGAATCTCTCTGGTAAATGTTCATTCCCTGTTCTTGTCCCGAAGCCTGCAAGCCGTCGCCGGTCAGCGTCACCGTTGGTGGCGCCACGACTAGCAGCCGTCCTCCGTACATCGTTGGAAGCTTGATCGTTGCCGTGTTGTTGGGATAAGGAAGCTCATAGGACAGCCGGACATCGGTATTCCCCGGCTGGAATGCATAGGCGATCGAATATTTTCCCTTGCCATTATCAATCGGCGCCTGGATCACAGGCATCCCCGACGGTCCAGCCACTGCAATCTGCTTCAAGTCCGCATCTTTGGGCAATTCCATCTGAAACGATCCGCTGGCCCGGAAAAAAACAATGGGAGGAGTGTTGTTGTTCTGTACCGCATATTCCTCGCCCACGGTCAGCGAGGCGCCATTCGGTTGGAAAATAATTACGTGTGAAGACACGGAAATCGTCTTGGAATTCTGCGAAGGTTCGTACACGTCGACGGAAACAGTGTCGCGTCCTGGCGGCAGCGGCTGGTGGAACATTACTCCCTTGTAGACAGCGCGAATCAGCATCGGTTGAGTTCCGATGCCCGGATTGTCAAAACTGAACTGCCCCTGCGCGTCGGTCTTGGTATTGGCCACCGGCTGCATCGTGCCCTGCAGCGAGATCAGAATGACCTCCACGTCCGCAGCCGGCTTGCCCGTCGTGCCGTTGGTGACTGTGCCATGTGCTGTCGCCGCGGTGCACGCGCCCGCGTTCAGAAAGAAAGCGCCTGCAAACAAACACGCAACTCCGAGCCACCGGTTCATGGAGCGCCTCTTTGGGCTGGCTTCGGAACCCGCGGGCGCCGCGTCTGCGCTTCCGTCGCCTGATCAATCTCTCCGAGAACTACAGCCGCCTCGGTTTCCAACGCATTCTTCATCGCCTCGAAATCCCCCTCCGAATACTTCCCTGCGCGGTACTCGAATCGCAAGTCGCGCAAATTGTCGTAAATCGTATCGCGTCTCTCGAGCAATTGATCGAGCCGCGAACGGTGAGGCGCCAAGTCCGAAGCGTCCGGCTGAATATAGAAAATAAACAACAGTATCGCGACGCCCAGCGCAAGGCACGCCCCAAGCACCGCCCAGTCTCCCGTTCCAAGCGCCATCACTGGCTGCGCGCCAATATTCATCGTCGTTAGTCGTCCGTTTCCTTCGCGGCCTGCGCCCGCGCGCGTTCCAGAAGTTCCGCGGACACCGCCGGGCCTTTGGCTGGCCCTGCAGCCGCCGGCACGCCGCGCTTTCGCCACCGGCTGATCACGAACACCACCAGGCCCAATCCAAGCAGCAAATAGACCGTCGGCATGGACCAGGCCACCAGGCTGAATCCGGACTTTGGCGGCTCCGCGTAAACTGCTGTCCCGTACTCCTGCACCAGCATCTGGGTGATCTGGGTTTCGGACTTGCCCTGAGATACGGCATCGTCAATCTCTTTTAACATCGCCTTCGACGTCTGGCAGCCCACATGGTTGCATTGCGTGAGCACTTCGTTGCACCCGCACATGCACATGAATTTTCCGCCGATTTTCTTGACACGCTCGCTTTCTTGTTGGGCGAGCAAATGAGAAGCGGCGAAGGGCGCAGCCACAATGGCGCAAACGACCACCATCCACGCAATTTTCCTGGCCTTAATCATGGCCCTCTCTCAGGGTTGCGGTCCGCGTCAATGCGCCTGCCAGTCTCGGAGCGGGTGCCGGCTCTTTCGCCCCCGAAAGCACCAGAACGGCCTTTCGCTCCTTCATGAGCGCTACAATCGTGCCCATCACGACGATTACGCCGCCAAACCAGATCCACTTCACCAGGGGGTTCAGGAACGCGTGAATCACCGGCGGCCCGTTTTCCTCGTTTTGTCCGGCATAAACAACATACAAGTCTTCACGAAGCGTCGAATAAATCGCCACCATGGTCCCAGGCGGCTGGTTGGTCGCCGGGAAACTCCTCTTCTCCGGATAAAGCATCATAATGGGCTTATTGTTCTTCATGACTTCCATGATCATTCGCTCGGCCGTGTAGTTTTTGGTCTGCGTTTGATCAATGCTCTGCAGCAGAAGTTCATACGGACCGATCTTCATCGTTGAACCGATCGGCATCTCTTTCTGTACTTCCGATTTGAAAGCCGAGCCCGCCAGCCCGATGAAAATCAGCACCATTCCAAAGTGCACGATATATCCGCCGTAGCGCCGGGTGTTCCGCATCGTCAGGTCCACGCATGACGCGACCCATGAGGCCCCCGACCGGGCGCGCACGACCCGCGCTCCGCGGTAGAACTCCAAAACGATGGTGCTGGCCACAAAAGAACACAGCGTCATGCACACAATCGCGTAGAACTCCCGGTATCCCAGTGCGAACGCCACCGCGCCGCCGATCAGCCCAATAATCACGGGCCAGGTAAAGTTCCTTCGCAAGCTTTCCGCCGAGGTTTTTCGCCACGCCAGAAGGGGACCCACTCCTGTAAGAAAGAGCAGCAGCATGCCCAGCGGAATGTTCACCTTGTTGAAGAACGGCGTTCCCACGCTGATCCTAGATCCCGTGAACCACTCCGAAAACACTGGAAACAATGTGCCGGAAAGCACCGCAATGCACGCGACCAGGAGCACAAGATTGTTGAACAAAAAGCTCGATTCCCGTGAAACGATGTCATCGAGTTGGTTTTCGCTCTTCAAATAATCCTTATTCTTAAGATAGGCGATCGTGCATACGGTCAGAATTATGATCAGGAAGCCCACGAACCAGTTCCCAATACTCGATTGCGCAAACGCGTGGACCGAACTCACCACCCCACTTCGCGTCAGCATCGTTCCCAGGATGCATAAGAAAAACGTCGTGAACACGAGCCAAATGTTCCACACCTTCATCATGCCGCGCTTTTCCTGCATCATCACCGAATGCAGAAAGGCCGTTCCGCTCAGCCACGGCAGGAGCGAAGCGTTCTCCACCGGGTCCCAGCCCCAGTAACCTCCCCAGCCCAGCACCGCGTAAGCCCAATGCGCGCCAAGCAATATGCCAATTGTTTGAAATCCCCACGCGATCATCAACCACTTCCGCGTCAGATGGATCCACTTTTCGCCTGGATAACGCGCCAGCAGAGCAGCCAACGCAAATGCAAAAGGAATCGTGAATCCGGTGTACCCCGAATACAGATTCGGCGGATGAATCGCCATCTCCGGATATTGCAGCAGCGGGTTCAAACCGTTTCCGTCCGCCCGCGCCACATAGTGCATCAGCCCCTCGGCATTCGTTACTCCGAGGACTTTGAACGGGCTGACCACGAAGTTGCTCAGCGTCAGGAAGAAAAGCTGCACGCCGGCCAGAATCACTCCCACATAGGGCATCAATTCCGTGTTCTTATTTCTATAAACGAGCAGGACGGAAATCACATAAACGGCCAGCAAGAAACTCCAGAAGAGAAGCGATCCTTCCTGGCCGGACCACAGCGCTGTCACCTTGAAGAGATTGGGGAGATCCCGGTTGCTATGCTCCACGACGTAAGCAACCGAATAGTTATCCGAGAAGAACAGGTAAACCAGACTGAAAGTCGCCGTAAAAATCAGAACGCATGTCGCGATTCCCGCCTGCCGCGCGCTCTTGATCAGCAGCGGGTGCCGCGTAACGATCGCCGCGATCCCCCCGACGAAGGCGTAAACTCCGCACACGAACGCCAGCAGCAGCGCGAACGATCCAAATATATCCATGGAGCTTCAGCCTCTCTCCCGGTTGCTGCTGGAAACGCCTGGGATCTTCTTACATCCCGCTCGGCTGGGCCGTATTCGACGCTCTATCCCCGGGGGCGGATACGGTCGGTGCATACTTGGAAGCGCATTTCGCCTGCACGTGCTCTGCGACGAATCGGCCGTCCGGAGCGGGGCGACCTTCCACTAGGGCTTGTGAATTGTCCACAAACGTGTCCGGAAGGATCTCGCTGCCGACATAACTGACCGGGAGTGACTTGCCTTCCCCTTCCAATACGAAGTCCACCCTTCCGTCCATGCGGTGGATACTCCCTGGCTTCACGACTCCTCCGACTCTCATTCGGTGTGTGAGGGCCGAACCCTTCATTGCGGAAATTTCGGCGATCGTGTGGTAGTAGGTCTTGCTCTCGCCATAGCCAAGCCATGCAAGACACATCATCGAAACCACAATAATTCCAATGCCGATCCCGAACTTAGCCTTTTTGTTCATTCCGCACTTCCTCTGGACATATCATGTCCCGCCAATGTTAGCACAAGGATATCCGTCGAGAAACGCAACATCTTGTTTATTTTCCCGCTGTCCCTCAGGCCAATGCGCCCCCTGCCCGATTTGCCAAGACTTCAATTTTCAAATCTGGAACAGCCTCTTGCATCATTTTGGCATGCGTCTTCAGTTCTTCAGTGATGAGCATCACACGCTTCGGCCGGAGCGATCTTTTTAGCCTCACCAGGGCCGCAGGCATCCGCTTTCGTAGCAGTTCATTCCTCGCCTGCGTTCCCAAATGCTCCTCAAACGAGCATTCCAGGACGTGCGTCAGAAAGAATCCTGCTCTTTGAAACTCAGCATTCACCGTCTCCCGCGTCTTACCCCCCTGCTCGATTCCCGCGGCCGAAAGTAGGGATGCGGCCTCTCCTATCAGTTGATTCTCCCCCTCACCATAGAGAAATTCTGTTTCCAGCGCTGGCGGAGCCGTCCCCAAGAAGAGTGTGTGGATGTGGATCGGACGAAATCGCGTGGCCTGTTCCAGCCGCTTCAGTCTTCGTGCAAGATGCTCCGGCGAACCCGGCTGCCCGCAACCATCACATTGGAGAACATTTAGACCCATAGTTGATCGCAACATATCCTACTTACCGCCCCGCTGCAGCGCAAATAACCTAAAAGCACTATCCATACTCCTTGCAGCGATAGGCGCAGTCCGATTCGACGCGCTCCTGACAGGCTAAATTGCGAGATATGAAAAAACCCTCTTGAGAGGGAAAGGCGGCAGTTCCACACCGGGGATGGTTATGGGTTCTGGAGTCGTGCAACCGCCGCCTTACCGCTTACTTCTGCGCTCTCCAACCCTGCCGCGCTACGATTGTTGCGAATAATCTGGTACGGCTCGCTATTTAGGGTGTTACTGGCTCGTCCTGGGGAAACTTGGCGCGCAAGCACCACTTCAATTCCTGGCTCAGCTCGGTAATCTCCATTCCCGGCATCACGATGAACTTGCACGCCAGCATTTCGCGGGAATCGTCATCATCCGGCAACTGGCAAGTCACCCGGCAATATTGGCAATCCTGATTCCAGCAGAAACGTCCATAGGGAACTGTTTCCGGGCTGATGAACTGAAAACACCGGAGTAACGAATTCCTTTCCGGTACCTGAAATCTCTTCCCCAGAATTGTGATATCCACCAGCTTTTCGTATGGACGGAAGGGTTCCGACATGTTTGGCCGATCCTCTGTGCGCCTGCCCGCTCAGGCGGGCCAGCTGCCATACAACCGCGGCTTCCCCTGACATCAGCGCACTCTGACGATAACTTGTTCAGACTATTCCGTTTTGTGGGCACCGCACAGAGCTTCCCTGCCGTAGCGTTCCCTATCCGATACGGGGGCTGACCGATGGGTCCATGTATGCTCCAGCGGCAGCAAACTCTCTCCTTACGACCCATATTCCAGCACAGGGATCGGGATTCCCTTGCCGAAATTCGAGAGTATAATCACTCCCCATCAAGTGTGGCTTGGAGGAACCTCATGGACGCAAAGGCCGGCGCACAAGAAAAATTCCGCACCATTCAACAGGACATTCTCTCGATCAGCCACAGGATTCACGCCCATCCTGAACTCGGCTTTGAAGAAGAGAAGGCCTGCGCATGGCTGACCGACGCCCTGGACGGCGCCGGTTTCCGCGTGCAGCGCGCCAGCTGCGGCCTGGACACGGCCTTCGTGGCGACATCCGGCAAAGGCCCGCTGCATATCGGCATCTGCGCCGAATACGATTGCCTACCCGGAATCGGCCACGCCTGCGGCCACAATATGATCGCCGCCATGGCGCTTGGTGCCGCAATCGCTGCGTCCAAGGTAGCCGATGATGCTGGCCTCACGCTTACCGTCTTCGGGACGCCCGCAGAGGAAGTTGGCAACGCCAGCGGCAAAATCCTCATGCTCGAAGGAAAAGCGTTTGATGGCGTGCATGCCGCTATGATGGTTCATCCTGCCCCAGTCGAGATGCTCGAAGGCCACTTGATCGCCGCTTCCATGTTCGAAGTGCATTACACGGGAAAAGAAGCGCACGCTTCCGCTTTTCCAGAGATGGGCATCAACGCCGCCGATGCCCTTACTGTCGCGCAAACCGCCATCGGCCTGCTTCGCCAGCACATTCGGCAGACCGATCGCGTCCATGGGATTGTCACTCACGGTGGCGACGCTCCGAACGTGGTCCCCGCTCGCACCTCCGCTCGCTATCTTGTGCGCGCGGAAAATCTCGAGGAATTAACCGATGTTCGGGCCAAGGTTTATCGCTGCTTCGAAGCGGGGGCCACCGCCACAGGCGCGAAGCTCGAGATTCGCGGAGGAGACAAACCATATGCTGACGTAAAATACGAGCAGGAAATCGGCTTGTTATATAAGTCCAACGCCGAAGCGCTCGGCCGCACGTTCCCGCCAATGACTCCAATGATGCAGCGCATGGCCGCTTCCACGGACATGGGCAATGTTTCTCACGTCATTCCTTCCATTCATCCGATGATTGGCATCAATTCCCTGCCCGCTGCGAATCACCAGCCTGAATTTACCGCGCATTGTGTCACGCCGGACGCCGATAAAGCCGTTCTCGACGGCGCGCTGGCCATGGCTTGGACCGCCATTGACATCGCGCAAAATCCCGCCCTCCGCGAACGCCTCACCCGCCGCTCTCCCGGCTTGTCCGCCTAGAGGGAAACTCCTCCGCGAGGCCCACGTTCATGCCAGCGAAGAGACCCTGCATTGACTCAATTCTCAAAATCGAAATACTGCCCCATTTTGCGGAACTTCTCGTAGCGTGCTTCCAGAAGATCTTTCACCGGTTGATTCTTCAGGGCCACGACCTGCCGGTCCAGCACTTCTTTCAGCAGCCGCGCGGTTCCTTCATGATCCGTGTGCGCTCCGCCCTCCGGCTCGGGCACGATTTCGTCAACGATTCCTAGTTCCATCAGATCCTTCGCCGTGATCTTCATCGCTTCGGCCGCCATCTCCGCTTTCGAGGCGTCGCGCCACAGAATCGCCGCGCATCCCTCAGGCGAAATCACGGAATAAAAACTGTTCTCCAGAATGTTCACCACGTCGCCGACGGCTATTCCCAGCGCCCCGCCCGATCCGCCTTCCCCCGTCACCGTGACGATAATCGGCACCGGCAGCCGCGACATCTCACGTAGATTGCGCGCAATTGCTTCGCCCTGTCCGCGTTCTTCCGCGTCGATTCCGGGATACGCGCCCTGCGTATCCACAAACGAAAAAATTGGCAGCCCGAACTTCGCCGCGAGCTGCATCACCCGCAGCGCCTTTCGATACCCTTCGGGTTTTGGCTGGCCGAAATTCCGGATCACTCGCTGCTTCGTGTCCCTTCCCTTTTGATGCCCGATCACCGCCACCGGCCGGTCCTGCAATTTCGCCAATCCCGCGACTATCGCCTTGTCATCCGCGAACCCCCGGTCACCGTGCAGCTCCATAAAATCCGTGAATATCAGTTTGATGAAGTCCAGCGTGTACGGCCGTTGCGGGTGCCGCGCGATCTGCGCGCGTTGCCAGGCTCCCAGGTGCGCGTAGAATTCCTTGCGCAGATCGGCCACCTGCTGACGCAGCCGCTCGAGTTCCGCGTCCGCCGCTTCGTCTCCCGCAAGGTGCCGCAGTTCTTCCACATCCTTCTCCAGCCGGTCAATCTCCCGCTGTCGCGCGGCGCTGACCTCGATCTCGCTCTTCTTCTCTTTCCTGCTCATGGGGATGCGACTAAGCTGCTGCCTGGTCTCCGCGGATCCGTCTGACCGCTTCCGCCAGTTCTGTTGTAGCTTTCACTCGCTGTTGAGATGCTACCACCGCCATCCCACCATCGGGAGAAATCAGCTCAAAGATAACCTGGTTCGCCCCGGGTGAGCTGGCAAATAACTCCTCCAATTGCTCCAGCGTCTCTTCGCGCAGCGCCTGCAACTCCAGCCGAACGCGGAACTCGCCGCCGTTTGCGCGCTCCACCATCTCATCCAATCGCCGCGCTTCCTGCAACGAAAGCCGCGTACCCGCTTCCTCCACTTGGACCCGCACCTTCAATAACAGCGGTGCTCCTGGCTTCAACGTCCCCTCGGTTTTTGCAAAACTCTCCGGAAATGCCAGAAGTTCCTGCACGCCCGTTCGGTCCTGGATCGTATAAATCGCCCACCGCGCGCCCTTTCGCGAACGCATCGGCCGCGTCCCCACGATCAGCGCCGCGACGGTGATCTCCTTGCCGTTTCGCTGCCCCTCAATCTCGCCGAGCGAAACTGTTTTCCATTCTTCCAGCCGCGAAGCATATTTCTCCAGCGGATGGCCCGAAACATAAAATCCCAGCATCGCGTACTCGCTCGCCAATCGTTCTTCTTCGCTCCATTGCGCCGCTTCCCGCAACTCGAACGGAACCGGCGCCGGAGCCGCCGCCGCCCCAAACAGTCCATGCTGGCCCGACTCTCGAATCCGGGCTGCCCTCTGTTGGGCTGCCAGCGCCTCATCCACGGAAGCCAGCAGACATTCTCGGGCTCCGAGCGAATCCATCGCTCCTGACTTGATCAGGCTCTCGAAAACTCTCTTGTTCAAAAATCGCGTCTCGATCCGGTCGCAGAACCCGTAGAGCGACTTGAATTCCCCCTTGCTCAGGCGCGACTCGCGGATTGCTTTTGCGGTGTTTTCGCCCACATTCTTGATTGCCGCAAGCCCAAATCGGATGGATTCGCCCACCGGCGTGAAATATAAATCGCTTTCGTTCACGTCCGGCGGCAATATCGAAATCCCCATCCCGCGCGCTTCATTGATGTACTTCACGATTTTGTCCGTACTGCCCGATTCGGCCGTCAGCAGCGCGGCCATGAATTCCACCGGATAGTGCGTTTTCATGTACGCAGTCTGGTAGGCCAGCAGCGCGTACGCACAAGAATGCGATTTGTTGAATCCGTATCCGGCAAACTCTTCCATCAAATCGAAGATCCGCTCGGCCTTCTTCTCCGGAATCGTGTTCTTTGCGCAACCCTCCAGGAACTTCGCCCGCTGCGCAGCCATCTCTTCTTTTTTCTTCTTGCCCATGGCGCGCCGCAGAATGTCGGCCTCGCCGAGCGAAAAACTCGCCAGGCAGTTGGCGATCTGCATCACTTGTTCCTGATACAAAATCACGCCGTAGGTCTCTTCCAGAATCTCCTTCAGTTGCGGCAGCTCGTAAGTGACCTTGGTCTTGCCCTGCTTGCGGTTGATGAAGTCGTCGATCATCCCGCCCTGAATCGGCCCAGGGCGATATAGAGCATTCAGCGCCGTCAAGTCCTCGATCCGGGAGGGCTGGTAGCGCCGCAAAATGTCCCGCATGCCGTGGGATTCAAACTGGAAAATGGCCGTCGTATCGGCTCGCGCAAAAAGCTTGTACGTTTCGGGGTCATCCAGCGTCAGGTTGTCGAGGTCAATTTTCAGGCCGCGGTTCTGTTCCACCATGCGCACGGCGTCATGCAGCACCGTCAGCGTCGTCAGCCCGAGAAAATCCATCTTGAGCAGGCCGATGCGCTCCAGCGCATTCATGTCGAATTGCGTGGTGATTTCATCCCGGTTCGTCTTGTAAACCGGAACCAATTCCGTCAAAGGCTGTGGGGAGATCACCACTCCTGCCGCGTGCGTGGAAGCATGTCGCGCCAGGCCCTCAAGTCGTTGCGCCACGTTCATCAAATCTTTCAGCCGCTCGTCGCTGTTCACCGCGGATTTCAATTGGGGCGCTTCGTGCAGTGCCTTATCCAGCGTGATCCCCAGCGTGGCCGGGACCATTTTCGCCAGTCTGTCAACTTCTCCATAAGGAATGTCCATCGCCCGCCCTACGTCCTTGATCGCCGCCTTTGCCGCCATGGTTCCAAACGTAATGATCTGCGCGACGTTCTCTCGTCCGTATTTTTGCGTAACGTATTCAATCAGCTCGCCGCGGCGCCTCATGCAGAAATCAATATCAATATCCGGCATCGAGACGCGCTCAGGGTTCAGGAATCTTTCGAAAAGCAGGTTGTACTCCAACGGATCCACGTCCGTGATCCGCAGCGCGTAGCTCACCAGGCTCCCCGCCGCCGATCCCCTCCCTGGTCCTACGGGCACTCCCTGTGCTCTCGCGTAATGAATAAAATCCCACACGATCAGAAAGTAGCCTTCATAGCGCATCTTCTGGATCATCTGGATTTCGCTGCTTAACCGCCGTTCGTATTCGGCCAGCGAATGCCGCAATGCCCCTTGCTTCGCCAGTCTCTCCAAATACGGCACGCGCGTCGCAAATCCTTCGCGCACCACCTTTTCAAAATAGCTGCCCGCCGTGTGGCCCTCCGGAACTTGAAACGCGGGAAATGGATTCGCAATCCGCTCGATCTTCACGTTGCAGCGGTGCGCGATGTCCACGGTCCGCCGCAGGGCCTCCGGCACTTCACCAAAAACTTGCGCCATCTCCTCGGCGCTCTTGAAGTAGAACTGATCGGTAGCGAACTTCATGCGGTTCGGCTCACCCATCGTCTTGCCCGTCTGGATGCACAGCAGCACTTCCTGCGCGTGCGCATCCTCATGATGCAAGTAATGGCAGTCGTTCGTCGCCACCAGCGGAATGCCCGTCTCTTTCGAAAGCTGCACCAATTCCGGATTCACCCTTTTCTCGATTTCCAGCCCCTGATCCTGGATTTCGACGAAAAAGTTTCCTTTTCCAAATATCTCCTGCAGCTGGTACGCATTCTCCTTCCCCTGCTCGTACCGTTCTTCCGCCACTGCCTCCGTCACCGCTCCGCGCAGGCACGCGGACAATGCAATCAGGCCTTTGCTGTGTTTCGCAAGGATGTCGTAGTCAATCCGCGGCTTGTAGTAGAAGCCTTCAAGGAAGCCTGTAGACACCAACTTGACCAAGTTGTGGTAGCCTTCCAGGGTTTCGCACAGCAGCACGAGGTGGTTCGTGCCCCGCATTCCGGCTTCCGTTTCGCCCCGGTCACTCCCATTCCCTGGACCTGCTTTTTCCCCGCGGTCATGCCGGCTGCCTTTTGCCACGTACACTTCGCAGCCAATGATGGGCTTTACGTCCCTTTTGCTTGCCTCGTAGAAGAGATTTGCTGCGGCGAAAAGATTTCCGTGGTCGGTGACCGCTACTGCAGGCATTTTTTGCCGGGATGCCTCATCCAGCAGTTCGCCGGTTTCGCAGGCACCATCCAGCAAGCTGAAATCGGTGTGAACGTGAAGGTGTACGAATTCCGGCCGCCCCATGACTTCGATTGTAAATCCCTGGTTTCAGAATTGCGACACGCAATCTTCGCTTTTCAACAGCCCGCTGCCGGCCGCTCGCGCGCTACTTTTTGCTTCTCTTCGCTGCCTTGTGTGCCGCCGATGATTTCGCGGCGGCAGCGCCGGGCTTTCCCGGCAGCATCTTATGCGCCGGCTTTGCCGTTGCCTTGATTGCACCCGCGGGCACTGCATGTTTCTTCTCTGCTGACTTTGCCGCTTTCTTTTCCTTGCTCTTGGATTCCTTCGCCTTCGGCAGCTCCTTGATCCCGGAAAGCTTCCGCAAGATCTTTTCTCTCTCTTCGGGAGTCTTGCCCCTTCCTGTCAGCTGCATCGCGAACATTTGCTCGACAATGGTGTCGAATTTCGGTCCTCTCGGCATCCCGATGGCCGCCAGTTCATTCGCGATTAAGGCGATTCCCGCGCGCAGCGGTCTCCATTTGTTCAGGTGCGCCTTGATCTTCGAGAGCGCAGCCGAATTGCTCGATTCGGCCAGCAAATACGCGATGCGGTCCAGCGGTTGCTTCTCCAGAAAGTGATATGCATCAATCGGCGCCTTCAGTTTTTTCCCTATCAGCTCCTTTTGCGCCGCAAGTGCTTCCTTCTCGAATCCCAGGATAACTTCCGCCTCCGCGGCCCGGAAACCCAGCTTGTGCAGCAGGCTCGATTGCTCGCGTTCCTTCAGCCGTCCCAGAATTGCCAGCATCATGGGAGTCGCTAGCCGGGGACGCAGACCCGCAAGAAATAGATCGTCCTTCACCCTTACCAGCCGGTTGATCGCCTCGTAGTCCGCGTGCTTCTTCCCCAGTAAAGGATGAACGCTCTCGATCAAATCGTGCTCTTCCCACGACTTCAACGTCACTTGCGGCCGCTCCTCGCGCGCTAGCGACCTTAACTCCGTCCCTGCGTCTTCCGGCTCGATGGTATGATGAAGTTCCCTCTCCATCGCCAGGTTGAACCAATCCTGCGTTCGCTGCTCCAGCTTGAATCCCATCCTCGCCGCGTACCGCAACGCCCGCAGCAGCCTCACGGGCCGGTTTGTAAAGCTGTGAATCGTCAGCGCGCGAATTTCCCCGCGTTCCACATCGGAAAGCCCGTTCGTTGGATCGAGCAGCAATCCGCGCGAAGCCGGATTCAGCGAAATGGCAATTGCATTCAGCGAAAAATCCCGCCGCCGCAGGTCTTCCATGATCGTGGACCATCGGATTTCCGGCCGCGTTCCCGGACGCACATAGTGATCGTCTCTCGCACCGGAAATGCTTCCCTCGCAGTCCCCCGCAAAGAGCAATTCCACCTCGCGGAGCTTTTCGTCCTCGTGCACGATCTTTGCGCCGCCTTTTTCCAGTTCGCGCGCGATCTTCGAAGGGTTCCCTTCCACGGTAAAGTCCAGATCGCGAAGATTCGCTCCCGTGATCAGGTCCCGCACCGTTCCGCCCGTTAAGTAAACGTTGAAGCCCAGCGCGGCCGAAAGTTCCTGCACGCGCATCATCGCCGCTCGCTGTTCCGGCAGCAGCCGGCTCTCCAGCAAAAACATATAATCAGGCATCGCGTTTCCTCTGCGTCAAAGTGACCCTCGCTATCAAAGGTTCACCCACAATGAGTTCCCGGGTTCCCTCCGCGCTATGCGCGCGGGTGATGCGCCTTGTATATTTGCTTCAGTCTTTCCTCGACTACATGGGTATAGATCTGCGTCGTGGAAATATCCGCATGTCCCAGCATCAGTTGCACCGATCGCAAATCCGCTCCCCTTTCCAGCAGGTGCGTCGCAAAGCTGTGCCGCAGCATGTGCGGCGTCAGCGCCACGCGCAATCCCGCCCTCCGTCCATACGAAGACAGAATTTTCCACACACCCACTCGACTGATCTTTCCGCCTCTCCGGTTCACGAAGAGCTGCGCCCCCGCCGTTCCCTTGCCCTTCCGAACGAGCTCTGGCCGGGCGTCCTTCAAGTATTTCTCCACCATTCCCAGTGCCTTCCGTCCCACCGGCACAATCCTCTCCTTGTCTCCTTTCCCGATGCACCTCACGCATCCTACTTTCGTATCCAGGTCTGGCACACGCAGCCCTGTTAGCTCCGAAACTCGCAAACCGGTCGAGTACAGCACCTCCAGCATCGCCTTATCTCGCAAACCCAATGCCGTCTTCACGTCCGGCTGTTCCAGCAGCCGCTCCACTTCTTCCAGACGCAGGTATCCCGGCAGCGATCGCCGGATTTTCGGCGATTCCAGGTTCGCCGTTGGATCCTCGGCAACCTGTTCATGAATCTGCGCGAACCGGAAGAAATTCCGCAACGTAACGAGATGCCTGGCCACCGTCCTGCTCTCCAGCTTCTGCCGGTACAAACTCGCCAGAAAATCCACCACATCGTCCCGCTTCACCGCCTCCAACGCCAACTTCCCCTTCCTGGCGAACTCGTCGAATTTCGCCAAGTCGCGACGGTACGCTTCCACCGTGTTCGGCGAAAGCCCCTTCTCCACTTTGGCGTGGTTCAAAAACGCCGAGATGGCCCCTGAAATCTCCATTCCTACTCCACGAACGCCGCGCCTTCTCGGTTGCGCTTCGTCGCTATGCCGTAAACCTCTTCAATTTCCGGACACCGGAAAATCCACGCCAGCGCCAGGTACAGCACCGTCGCCCCTCCGATCAAGCCCGCAAAAACCAGCAACTGCACCAGGAACCGCGATTCCACCGTGAACCGCGTGTAATAACCTCCGAACCAGCACGCCGCTCCCATGATTCCCGCGCACAGAAAAATCTTTCCGAACGAGCGAACCATCTCCAGCGTCCCCAGCGATCCGTAGCGAATCCGGAAAATCGCGAACAGCGTGAAAAAATCAAAATAACTGGCCAGCGCCGTCGCCAGCGCCGGTCCCCCGTTCTGCACCCGCCGGAAGAAAAACTCCATGAAAATCACATTCAGGACGATGTTCAGGCAAAACGATATCCCCGCCACGATCACGGGCGTCTTCGTGTCGTTCGCCGAATAGAACGCCGGCACGATCAGCTTCACGCTGGCCAGCGCCGGCAGTCCCACCGCATAGTACAGCAGCGCCCGCGCCGTCAGCCGGGTGGACTCCGCCACGAACAGCCCGTGCTGAAACAACACCCGGATGATCGGCTCGCGCAGAATCATCAATCCCAACGCCGCTGGGATGGTGATGAACGCCACGATCCGCACCGAAAACATCAGCGTCTTCTTCAGCGCTTCGAATTCGTTTGCGGCCGCCTGGTGCGACATCATTGGCAATATCGCTGTCGCCACCGCGATCGCATAGCCTCCCAGCACGAGTTCCATCACCCGGTCCGCCACGTACAGCGCCGTCAAGCTTCCTCGCGGCATCATCGCCGCGCTTACAAAAAACGTATCCACGTAAAAATTGATCTGCGAGACCCCCAGCCCGAAAAATCGCGGCACCACCAGCCGCGCCACATTTCGTATTCCCGGGTGCGAAAACGAAAGTCCGAACTTGAACCGCATTCCCTTCTGCACCAGTTTCGGCACCAGAATCATGAATTGCAGCGCTCCGCCAACCAGTACCCCCACCGCTAACGAAATTGCAGGGTCTTTGAAGTAGTGCCAAACCGCGGCAATCGAAAATATGATGATCGAAGCGTTCAGAAATACCGTGGTCGCCGCCGGCATGCCAAAAATATGGAAAGAATTCAGGATGGCCATCGCCAGCGCCGCCAGCGCCAGGAAAAACACGTACGGAAAGATGATCCGGTTTAGCGCCGTCGCTTCGTCCCATCTCACGTTGCCGCCGGAAAGGTTGAAGGTGTGCACCACGAACGGCGAGAACACCATTCCCAGGACGGTGATGACTGCCGCCACCAGCGCCAGCGTCCAGAACAGCCGGTTTGCGAAGTCCCATACCTCTTCCTTCGATCTCTCCTTCATCCACGTCGTAAAAACGGGGATGAATGACGCCGTCATTGAGCCTTCGCCCACCAGGCGCCGCATCAAATTCGGCAGCCGGTACGCCAGTACGAACGAATCCGCCGCATACGACGTGCCCAGCAGTAGAACGATGCGTTGGTCCCGGAGGTAACCGAGGACTCGGCTGACGACCGTAATGAGCGAGATGATCGAAGCCGATTTAAGAATCTGCGTCTTTTCGGTCAAAGGGCGGCGCTCCGGAGCCTAACCCCAATGAAAACAATAGGTTGACAGGAAAAACGCGCTTAACATAACATACACTGGAGAAATTCGCAAATCTCCAAATTTTCACCTAGGTTATTCTGACCTTTGAAGCCGCGCGCCCCAGCCTCGACTCACAAGAAGGTCGTCGTCTCCCTCACCGACAAGACCTCTCTCCGCGGGTATCTCAATCCCTCGCGCCTCGCCCATTCCAATCCCATTGACCTGCTCACACCCGATGGCGAGCACGAAGAAATCCCGCTCTCTCGTGTCCGTTCCATTTATTTTGTCCGCCAGTTTGACGGCGAATACGAACCCGAGCGCAAAGCCTTCCTCAGCCGTCCCAAACTCGACGGTCTCTGGATCCGTCTCCGCTATTCCGATGGAGAGACTCTCGAAGGTGTCGTCCCCAACGACCTGCTTGGCCTCATCGACAACGGCGTTCAGATCACTCCCCCCGATTTCAGCTCCAACACCGACCGCATCTTTGTTCCCCGCTCTGCTCTCACCGAACTCACCGTCCTCGGCGTCGTCGGAATCGCCCGCCGCAAACCCGCCGCGGCTGCCGCTGCCACCCTTGCCCAGCCCCGCCTCTTTTCCGAATGACCTGCTCGCTGCGGCCAGCCTGCGCCCGTAGCGTTTATCAGCTGTGAGCACGCCATCAGTTTGCGCGGCTACTGTAGTACCCTTGTTTCAACCACATTTGCTGATTTGAGGCAGCTCTGTGGCTTGAGATTGCCTTCGGTAAGTGATGCTCGATGGCCCCTAGAAACGATCCCCCGCAGCACGCGAAGCAGCGTTCCGTCCGGCGCTGCCCCTTCGTGGCCACCGCGGATGTGACCGAGTTGGGTACCGGAGCGCTACTCTCCGCGCGAACCTCGGAAATCGGCCTTGGAGGCTGCTACGTTGACGCGCTGAATCCCTTCCCCAAAGGAACGCTCGTCGGCCTGCGCATTCTCAGGGATCAAGGCGCCTTCGAGGCCCAAGCCAAGGTAGTCTACTGCGACCCGAGTTTCGGCATGGGCCTTGCCTTTACGGAAATGGCGCCCGCCCAGCGCTCAATTCTGGAAGCCTGGATCGCCGAGATCGTCAGCCAACTCAAACCGGCTTCATAGCTTCCGACGCGCTCTTCCAAAGCTCTTCCGCCGGTTTTTACCCGCGCACTGAGGAAATACTCAGCCCAGGACTTTCTTCCAGTCGGCAGGCGGGTGCTCCAGGCCCCAGAACTGCGGCGCGGCACTTTTGAAGCGCAGGCCAACTTCGGTTCTGCCCCCCTGCTTCTCGCCGATGTACACGACTCGGCAATCCTGCTCCTCGCGGCTGTCCAGATTTCGCAGAACGAGTTTTTCGCCCAATCGCACGGGCGTGGATAAAGTCACGAGACAACCG
>DATJAD010000027.1:0-10985 GCA_035516615.1 Candidatus Acidiferrum sp. | reverse complement strand
CCAGCCATGCCGGGGATGCCGCCGGCGAGGCTTTTCATTTGGTTGGCCAATTCGTCGTCCACGCGGCGTGAAGCTTCGTTGACAGCGGCGCGGATCAAATCCTGCAGCATCTCCTGGTCCTTGTTGGCGAAGACGTCCGGCTCAATGCGCACATCCAGAACCTGCTTCTGGCCGTTCATCTTAACGGTGACCATGCCTCCGCCGGAGGAAGCTTCCACAGCGACGGAGTTCACCTGCCGCTGCAAATCCTCCTGCACCTGACGCAAACGCGAAAGCATCTGTTGGAGAGCGCCGACTTCCATCACGGTTCCTCTTGGCGACGCCGGACTTCGGAGATTTTCCCGCCGAAGCGCTGCAGCATCGAACGCACCAGCGGATCGCGCTCGAATTGCGCACGCAATTCCTGGGTGCCTGCGGCCACGGACGACGCCGACGCGGCTGCCGCTGCAACATTTTCGATCTTAGCACACACGCGCACCGAACGCCCTAGTACCTTGCCCGAAGCGGTACGGATCTTCTCCATCGCTTCGCGTCCTTCGATCATTTCCGCGAATGGGCGCTTTGCGGCAGCGAAATACAAGCGCAATTCCGCGCCTTCCAGTTCCCAGCGATGCGCGTGCTCGAGCAATTCGCCCAGAAATTTTTGCTGTGATTGGATCGCCGCACGAATTTCTCCGGCTTCTTTTTCGGAAATACCCTCGACGGAGATGGTTTTCGTCTCTCCATTTACTCGACTCACCGATTCTTCCGAAATTTCTTCGGGAACCGAAGCTGCGGCGAACGGGGCGCCATTCTGTTCTGCAGGCTCGGCAGGCCTATTCATTGCGGGCGCCGCGGATGCCGGCGCTTCACTTCGTGTCGGCTTTGCTTGAAGCGCTGCGCTCGTGCTTCGTAGTACAGCAGGCCTCGAAGCATTTGCTCCGGTGGCGCCGCTTAATTCCGCCATCAACTCTTCGAGTGGAGCAAGGCGGGACGCGTTGATGAGCCGCAGCAAACCCATCTCCAGGTGCACGCGCGGATCGGGTTTGCGGCGCAAATCATCGTCCGTTTGGAGCAGGATCTGGAAGAAACGTGTTAAATCTTCCTCACTGAACATCGCGGCAGCTTTCGCGAGCGCGGGCCGCTGATCCGCCGTGGCGGCAATCAAATCGGAATCTGCGCCGCACACGCGCGCAATCAGCAAATTGCGAATGTGGCGAATGGCTTCACGGCAAAAATGCTGAAGATTGCGCCCTTCTTTCTGAAAGGTGTGCACGAGCCCCAAAGCGCGGTCGGCCGATCCCACTGCGATGGCGTTCACCAGCTCTTCGAGGGCATCCTCGGGAACCACCCCCAGCAATTCGCGCACGTCTTTATCCAGAATTGTGTCTCCGCAATAGGCGCGCGCCTGCTCGAGCAGTGAGAGCGCATCGCGCAAACTGCCTTCGGCCATGCGCGCCATTACTGCAAGCGCGCCCGGCTCGATCTTCAGATTTTCCTTTTCTGCGATTTCCTTCAGGCGTCCGCTGATCTCTGCAAACGTCAGTGCGCGAAAATGGAAATGTTGCGAGCGCGAACGAATGGTGTCTACGAGGTCTTCCGGCTGCGTGGTGGCCATGACGAAAACGACGCGGTCCGGCGGCTCTTCCAAAGTTTTGAGCAGCGCGTTCGACGCTTCGCCCGTTAGCATGTGGGCTTCGTCAAGGATGACCACTTTGGTGCGCGCGGCAGCGGGCGCATAGCGAACCATCTCGCGAAGCTCGCGAATCTGCTCGATGCCGCGGTTCGAGGCCGCGTCAATCTCGATGACATCGAGGGAATTGCCAGCCGCGATTTCCTTGCAGGAATCGCATTCGCCGCACGGCTCCGGCGTCGGCCCTTTCACGCAATTCAGTGCTTTGGCAAGAATCCGCGCCGCCGTCGTTTTTCCCACGCCGCGCGCGCCTGAAAAAATGTACGCATGGGCCACGCGATTGTTACGAATGGCGTTCGCCAGCGTCTCGGTGACGTGTTCCTGGCCGACAAGATCGCGAAACGATTGCGGCCGATATTTGCGGGCAATAACTTGGTAGTTCATCGGTGGCAAAGGCCTGAATTCAGAATTTCAGCTCGCAATCGCGCAACGTTTCCCTGTCCAACCGGGGCTCGTTTGCGACGCGAGGAACTCCGGGTGGTCTGCGGCACCCGAGGCGTTCCCGGTACCGTTGCTCCCTTCCGGGCCTGGCGGGGTTCGCGGGACCTCGTTGCACAGAGCCCGAAGTTCCACGCTCCGGCAGTCACACGATGCCCGACTGCTCGACAAAGTCTAGCACAGCGATTCAGCACCAACCACTCCGCGCACATTTGGGAGTGCCGGACTCATGCGCTTCTCGCGACACACCGCGAGAATTTCTTGTGCCGCTCCACGATGCCAAGTACACTCGAATGCGGATGGAGTTCCTCCCCATCCGCCTTGGGCCGCCCGCAGCGGCAGCAAGGTCCGCAACGCCAGCGTCGAGCGCACCGCCATCGCGATGCGCCAACCCACGAAACGGGAACAGCCTGCACGTACGGTGCAGGCAGGAGGAAATTCATGAAAGCAGTGTTGTCTTTTGTTTTTGCCCTTGCGCTCCTGGGCGCAACGGCGGCCAGGTCACTCGCAGAGCCGCGGCAGGTTTTGCAGGGGACGCAAATCCACCTGAAAATGCTGAGCAACATCAACTCCTCGACGTCGAGGGATGGCGATCCTTTTATTGCTGTTGTTACGGAGCCAGTAACTTTAGGCAGCCAGCTACTGCTTCCGGCGGGCACGCGAGTCAATGGCGTGGTAACCGCTGTAAGCAAGGCGCGGCACTTCCCACTTTTCCGCGGCCAGGCCTATCTCAATCTCACTTTCCGGACGGTGGAAGTGGATAGCCGGCTTATTCCCGTTCAAATGAGCATCATTGCGATTGACCATCCGAGCAGCCAGGCGGAAGGCAAGCCGCGCAAAGACGTGAAAATCACCGAAGGGCAAGTGGTAGAAGAAAAATACGACCTCAAGGGCGACATTCTGGCGGGAACCATCGGCACCGGCGGCGGCACGCTGGTCGGCGCGGTGTTCAGCCACGTGGCGCGCGGGTTCGGCATCGGACTGGCGGGCAGCGCGGTGTACATCGTTTCCCGCAAAGGCAAAGAAGTGAATCTGCCTTCGCAGACGGAAATGCTTGTCCGCATGGACAATACCGTCACTGTTCCATCCGTGAGGGAATCGGCCGCGGGCTACGGCACAAGCAGGTAGCAGGGGAGCCATTTGAGGATGTGACTGGTTTCGTCACCCCCGGCTCCCTGCGGAATGTTGTCTCGCCGTAATCCGGAATCCCCGGTGAAAACCGGGTGTTGGGGCGCAGCCTTGTTTCCAAATTTTGTTTGGCGATGTTGCGCTCCGAGGTTCGTTCCGCTCACGAGCCCACGGATGATCTCGCCGATCCGTGATTATGTCCGCGTTGCGATGTACCAGTGATTGCCCCACGCATCCTCGGCTCCGCCGCTTCGCTCGCCATAGGGTTGATCCGCGACAGGAAAGAGCAGCTTGCATCCTGCCGCAATCGCGCGTACAAAAACGGCATCGCAATCCTCAACGTAGAAGTGGAGGCCGGTAGGCCGCGCGGTCCAGGGACCATGTGGATCCGTCACTTCCAGAATCGAATTGCCGAGCCGCAGCGTTGAGTAAGCAACTTTTCCATCTTCTGTTTCTTTATAGAATTGGGTCTCGGCGCCAAACGAGCTTTTCAGAAACGCAATGAGTTCTTTGGCGCCATCCGCTCGCAGACCGATGTTTACACTGTGAAATCCTTCCGGCGCTATTGAACCTCCTGATTTGCGCATCCCGACGTACCACTGCGTGCCGGAAGGGTCTTCAAAGTCCGTTTCGTAATCGCCATAATCCATCTGGGTGGGTTTCGTCAGGATGTTTGCGCCCGCCTTCACCGCACGCTCGTAAATCGCGTCAACGTTCGGCAGATAGCAGTGCAATGCCGCGGGCATCTGATCCCATTTCTCTTTCAACGGTTCACCCATCTCGACGATGGAGTCGCCGATGCGAACCTCCGCGTGCTGAATCGAACCGTCCGGCCGCGGGCTGCGGAATTTTTCTTCCGCGCCGAATACCGCATGGAGAAAATCAATCAATTTGGCCACGCCTGGAACCACCAAATAAGGGGTCACCGTCTGAAATCCCTCGGGAATGTATCTTGCGCTCGCCGCGGACATAGGCTCTCTCCTTTCATGCTTTTCAAAACAACCCGCACTTGACTGCCGCCATTCTCGCCCCTTTTGTTTACCCGCGTATTGTAAAAAATTGACGAGCCACTGACCTTTCCTTACCGCGGACGCAATCCTGGAACAGCTCCAAAAGAACTGGGTGCGAACATGATGGCCCCGGCGCAGCTGGAAGTCCGTGTATCATAGGTACTTGTCTGTTGCCTGGATTCTTCACCTCGACTTGGCGGAGAATGACCGATCCCTATGGTCTCTTTCGAACTGCTCTTTCCGATCTCCATCCTGGCAGGCTTCGTAGGCGCCATCGGCGGAATGGGCGGCGGCGTCATTCTCATTCCCGCGCTGACCCTCCTCGGCGTGGACATCAAGCACGCCATCGCCATCAGCATCCTTTCCGTGATTGCGACTTCCAGCGGTTCGGCTTCGGCTTACGTTCGAGACCACCTCACGAATCTCAAGGTGGGAATGTTTCTCGAGATGTTTACGATTGTCGGTGCTCTCGCGGGCGCTCGCATCACGATCGCTTCGTCCTCTGCGCCGCTGTACATCATTTTTGGTCTGGTCTTGCTTGGCTCCTGGATCGCGCTTTTCGCGGCGGGCCACTATTCCTGGCACGAACCTCAAACGCAAGATGCCTTTTCACGATGGCTCGAATTGGAAGGCAGCTATCCTGATCAGGTTCTCGGTAAGACCGTCCATTACAAAGCCCGCCGCGCTTATTTTGGAGCGCCGCTGATGTTTGGCGCAGGCGTCATCGCCGGCCTTTTGGGCATTGGAGCGGGCGCCGTCAAAGTTCTGATTCACGATTTGGTGATGGGCCTTCCGCCAAAGGTTTCGACCACGACCAGCAATCTGATTATCGGCGTGACCGCTTTGGCAGGCACGAGCGTGTATCTTTATGCTGGATTGATCGAACCGGGGCTGGCTGCACCAGTGATTCTCGGCGTCGTTATCGGGGCTTTCCTGGGCACGCGCCTGCTTGTTCGCCTTTCCAACCAGGCGGTGCGGCGCGTATTCCTTTTCATCCTTCTGATTCTGGCCGCGGAGATGATCTTCCGCGGACTGCGGGGCGTATGAGCGTGACGCCATCAGCACATCCGGACCCGGGTTCAACAAGCAAGGCGGAAGCGCGCCAATTCGAGATGGATGTTCTCGTCGGATATATTTTGCTGTATGGCGTCGTGCTCAGCCTTTTGCTGATTTGTGCCGGACTGATTTGGAGGCTGGTCAATACGGGAAACCTCCACTTCGACTACGAGCTCAGCGGCATGAATCTTTTTCAGCTTGTGGCCACCGAGTTGAAACAGGCGCTCCATGCCGAATTGCGACCTCGCCTGTTCCTCAGCCTGGGAATCGCGGTGCTGATGCTGACGCCTTTCATCCGCGTGCTAGCTTCCGTTTTCTATTTTCTTGGCGTCCTGAAGAACTGGAAATACACACTTTTCACTTCGCTGGTTTTGATCGTACTGACGTACAGCCTTTTTCTGCGTTGAGAACGCTCCGCACGGAAGAGCTAGAGGCGGATCGGCAAATGATTTTGGTGGCCGGGGAATCCGCTGTGGTCTGAAAGATATTTCGAAGGATTTACGCCGGAAAATTCCCGAAAATCGTGGATGAAATGCGCCTGGTCGAAGTATCCGCAATCCAGCGCGATATCGGCCCAGCTCACTGGTTTGCCGCGGGTGATCTCTTGCAGCACGCGCTGAAACCGGCGCACCCTGCAGAAAAGTTTGGGAGCCATGCCGACGTGCCGCTTGAACAGCGCGATAAATCGCCGCGAAGTGAAGCCGGTGGCGTGAACCACTTCTGCGATGCGCGCGTCCTGCGGCGCTTTGAGAATGTTCGAGACTGCATACTTCACGACCGGCTGCTCATCCCAAAGGCCTGCGGCGCGCTGGAGCAGGGCCGCCTCGACGGCGCGGAGCTTCGCGAACGGCGACGGTGCGGAAAGTACGCGGTCACGCAATTCTTCTGCCAGGTGCCCCCATAGATCGTCCAAGTCGAGGGAAACGTTGCACACTTCGTCGGTGGGGAGTTTCAGGAAGGGAGCTGCTCCGCCCGGACGGAACGAAATCCCTATAACACAAACCTGCTCATCTGTGTCAATGGCCATGCATTCGGTTCGCGGGCCGCTGAAGACGCTCCTGCCCAGCCGCCTCATTTTCCGCGTATCGTCCGGGTCGTAAAGGCGAATCACGTCATCCGCAAGGTTGATCACCACAGAGGCGCTGCCGTCGGGCATCAAGCGCTCTTTGCTGTGGGGAGTGGGCTCGTTTTGGAAATACCAGAGCTGTGAGACGAAGCGCGAAAGCGGCTGGCTGGGCTGAATGAGTTCCCGATGCATCTTGCACCCGATTCTACCGCTGAGCGAGGTTATCGGAATGTTGTTTTTGCTCCGAGGCGGCCTTTGCAGAAGATTTATGAATGGCTGGAATTACTTCTTTCGATTGACGCTCGCTTGGCCCCCGCGATACGCTAACGCGGAATGATCCCAAGGCGTGCGCTCTCTCTGCGTCTCTTGATCTTCATTTCAATCTCTTTCGAGGAGATTCATGTCGAACGAATTGCGTAATTTTCTCGCTCTATCCTATGACGAGCTCGAGCAGCTGAACCTCAAGGCCAAGGAGCAGCGGCAGAACCGCGTGGCCGCTCACAAGGTTCAGGAAGAGCGCCTTAAATACCTTACAGACGAAAAACGGATCAAGGCGGTCACCGTGCTCTTCAGCGACCTGGAAGGCCGCCTGCACATGCTGGATTACGACAAGAAATTTCTGATCAAGAGCTACGACAATCTCACGTTTGACGGCTCTTCGATCCGCGGTTTCACCGCGCAGCGGGAAAGCGATCTGCGCCTCGGCATGGATTGGGCCGCATTTTACTGGGCGCCGGCGGACGTATTTGGAGCGGGTAAGATCCTCATCTTCGGCCACGTTATTGACAAGGATGGCTCGCCCTACTCGGCGGACATTCGCGGCGTCCTCAAAGGCTACGCGGATGCTTTGCACGCGAAGAAAGGCTACACGCTGAACGCCGCGAACGAAATTGAGGGCTTTCTCTTTGAGGGAACGAACGCGGAACGCCGCTACCACGAAACCGGTAAATTCGAATACGTGAATACCGGAGGCTACTATCATTCTCTTCCCGGCGATCCGCTGCGCACCTTCATTGACACGACGGCCGAAGTGCAGCGGTCTATGGGCTTCCAGAACGAGAAGGATCACCCGGAAGTTGCGCCTTCGCAGTTCGAGATCAATTACGGCTACGGTGAAGTGGTCGCGGCTGCGGACCAGATTCAGCTCTATAAACTGATCTGCCGCCAGGTTGCGACCAATATGGGGTTCACGGCCAGTTTTCTTCCTAAGCCCGTCGTGGGCGTCAACGGAAGCGGAATGCACACGAATGTTTCCGTCAGCAAAGACGGCAAAAACCTGTTCTGGGATCCCAAGGGCGAAGAAAAGCTCAGCAAGTTCGGATGGGATTTCGTGGATCGCATTTTGACCCACGGGAATGACATTTGCTTGTTTTTCAATTCGAGCGTGAACGCGTATCGCCGGCTGGATCCGCACTTCGAGGCGCCGAATCAGCTCAACGCCTCCGCGGTCAATCGCGGCGCGATGGTGCGCATCCCCATTGGCAATGAGCGCAGCATGCGAACCGAGGTTCGCGCGGTTGCCCCGGACGCAAACCCTTACATGGTCATGTACTCGATTTTCAGGTCGGGTCTGGACGGGGAAACCGCGAAAATCAAAAATCTGCGCTCCGCCCAGCGCTATTTGCCGGACAACATTTACACTGCGCTGGAGAATTTTGAGAAGGCCGAGTGGACCACCACGCTTCTGGGCGCGGACGTCAAGAGCCGTTATGCGGACCTGAAACGTACCGCCGCCGACCGCTGTCCACGTGCACTCGGCGTCGTGGTCAAGGCGCCTGAAGTGCAATTCCATCACGAGGTTTACAACCAGTTCCTCTGGAACCTTTTCTAGCCAGCGCCGCTAACCGCATGATATTCGCTGCGAATTAATTGCGGATCACTGTCGTTGTCCTTGTGGAGGTGTGAGCGCCGCGACCGTGTCAAGGGGCTGCAATCGCGGCGCTCGAGGGGGATTCTGGCGAGTGCTCTGGGGAGTGTCTGAAGACCTACAGGGGTAGACATTCGTTGGGGCTGGCCATCCAGAAAATCCGAACGTCCTGCCCCGAAATTTGGTTAAACTATCCTCGCATTATCTGCCGGCTTGCTTCCTTGAACCATAATCCGACTACTTTGGTCTTGCTGACTCTCTGCTGCATCTCCTGGTATTGCAGGGGCCATGCCAATCCCTATCGTTCACTAACTTGTGTGAAATGTGTTATTTGCTGAGCCCGTTCGGCGCGATGAGTGACTCATCCCGGTAAACTGTTCCGATTCGAGACAGAACCCGCTCCGCTCTGGAATTTCGTTCCGATCGAAGTTCTTGAGCAGAGTCCCGGCGGCAATTTAAGCGCAGGCGAACCAGAATCAACTTCGCGCCGGACTCGTGCCCGGCAGCGTTTCGGTTGCGTTTGTCCTACGGTTCTCGCTTGCTGGGAAAAACTTCAGAAAGGCGTATCTCGTCGAATTGCTGCAGCCCGTCTCGCCTTTGCAAGCGGCTCATTTTTGGAATCGCGTTCTCAAGCCAACGTTCCAGCATGGTCCGGTTCTCCGGGCTCATCTCCCCAAAGGTTAGCCCCATGACGTTCGGAGGAAGCCCGAAAGCCACGGTCGCGGGAGTGCTCAACGCAACGCTTTCCTTTACGATCTCCAGTACAATTCTTGTTCCACGCGGGAAAATCTCTGTCGAG
The DNA here is from genome assembly GCA_035516615.1 of Candidatus Acidiferrum sp. Classification (GTDB taxonomy): domain Bacteria; phylum Acidobacteriota; class Terriglobia; order Acidiferrales; family UBA7541; genus Acidiferrum. The sequence continues at coordinate 1,949 of DATJAD010000027.1, read as the reverse complement.
CGAACACAGCATCCCCCTGCGCTGAGGTCTGTAGTCAGTCCTGTCGCCCTCTTATTCGTTGAAACTTCCTGAATTGTGGCTCTTGCTGTGAACGGGTATCTGGCTCCCCGCCTCTTGGGAGTGTCATCAGACGGCAAGAGTTCGGCCCTCCCCACGCCAAGCTTAACAGTGCCTATTATCCGTGGGCAGCCGCCTTAGCCATGTAAGTGCTTGAAATTGGTTGGTTTTCTGAGCAGATTCTCCCGTTCGTCGTGGGCCTACCCCCTCAAGGGTATACTCCCGCCGTAATTATTCGGGTAAGGCACCTGTGCGAGGGAAACTTTGTACCCTTTTCTCAACCCCGGAGCCCCAGAGGCCGCGAATCAGGCGAAGGACTCCAGCCAAAGGGGCCGTCCGGGTACTCCCCGAGCACCCTTTTATTGGCAGGCCCGGAATTCCCGGCTTAGGGCGGATCAGGACCGCACGGCAACGCGCCGGTCTAGATCCACAGAAAGATGCTGGTCCAGCGCAACGGCCACGAAACGACAGCAGGCTCTCATCTCCCGGGAGACGGCTTGAGAGAGTCTCGGAAGGAGTCGCTGCAGCGGACGCTCGAGGAGCGCCAACACAGTGTAGTAGCGGGCAATCCCAGGCAGCCAGGGACTGACTTTCCTTGCGCCCGGCGCCAGCTTATCGCAGAGCGAGAGCACCGTCCGAAAATCGTGTTCGTCGAGGCAGTCGGCCTCTATCCCGGCCACCAGTTTCAGGTTATCGGATAGGGGTTGGTTGGCGGTGGAAAGCCAGATCGCCCGCCACTGGGCGAGAACGAACTGGGCGAGGGCCAGCGCCGCAAAGACCAAAATGAGGACCGATGCCATCTGCGGTTATCCATAAGCAGTGTCTTAGAAGCCCCTGCTGGGGCCAATAGAGCACTGGTACCAGCCATTTGGGACTTTTGCCGAAGTGGGATCAAGCTCCACCGGCAGCAGGACAGGGGGGTACACGGCAAGCGATGATGTCACATAGGTACAAAACCGGACTTAGAAATCTGAAAAGAACCATGCCTCCATGTATGCTGGTGGCAATGGTGCCGAGGCATTTTTGCGGGGGCCCAACTCGATGAGTTCCTCGATGAAAGAATCGCCCGTGACCGAGCCACCTGCAGCTCAGCCGCCCGCAGAGCAATCTCCCCCGGCCCCGCTACGGGATCGCGTCACTTCCGTGTCACGAATTGAGCAAAATTACAGGGAAATCGAGAAGCGAGACTGGTGGACCTGGGCGAACACCATTCTGGTCATGCTGCTTTTAACTGCGGCCGTGTCCATCTTGGCTCTGCCCCCGCTCACGCAAGGCACCAAGACCTTTTTCCATATCAGCCTGAAGGAGGCGGTCTGGACCCTGATAGTCCTGGTTGTTTTCTTCGATGCGTACATCATCTACCAGCAGGTCACCATCAAGCGGCTGCGTCTCCAACTCATGGAAGGCCAGGGCCACTTCGAGCTCCTCCGGAATTTGGCCATGGTGGATTCCTTGACCGGTCTGTTCAATCGCCGCTTTGCGGAGAATCGCCTGGCCGCAGAGGTTTCCCGCTCGTCGCGGCGGGGCCATCCGCTGACGGTTCTTTCCCTCGATCTCGACAAATTCAAGGAGATCAACGATACCTTCGGCCATCTGGCGGGAGACCTTGTCTTGCAGGAATTCGGCACTCGGCTCGCCAAGGTCCTTCGCGGTGCGGATCTCCCGATTCGCATGGGAGGCGACGAATTTCTCGTCATTCTCCCGGATTGCCCGTCCTACGAGATTGAACGCATCCTTTCCCGCTTGCGCAATATTGAAGTCAGTTTCGAGGGGCACAAGATTCCCGTGCTCTTTTCCGCCGGTTGGAAGGAATACGAGCCGGGCAAAAGTCCGGAAGACTTGCTCGCTGCCGCGGACCAGGCCCTCTACTCCAACAAGCGCGCCTCCCGCTA
>DATJAD010000026.1:0-5460 GCA_035516615.1 Candidatus Acidiferrum sp. | reverse complement strand
GCCCACCCTCACGCGTGGGCCCGCTTTCCCAGGAGGGGGAATGAGCATTTCGCCGAATGTACCGAGTCCGCAGGAGTCTTACCATTACGAGAGCGCGGGCACTCCGCGCTGGATCACCATTCTTTTCATCGTTCTTTTCCTCGTCGTCGCGGGTCTTGGCGTCTATGGATACACCACCGTCTCGCGCATGTCCCAGGATCTCGCCAAGCAGCAGGAGCAGAACAGAGTCCTCACGGCGGAGTTGGACCAGGCCAACAGCCGCCTCGCCGATATCAAAGGCCATCTCGACGTCACCGAACAAAAAATCGGCATGACCGAGTCCGAATTGGCCAACGCCAAGAGCCGCGCCGAAGCTATCCGCAAGGAACAGCAGGCCTCGGATCAGAGACTCACTGCCAGGCTCACTCAGGTCCAGAAGGAAAGCAACGAGCAGATCGGCGCGGTGGCCAGCGAAGTCGGCGGCGCGAAGAAGGACATCGCGGACACGCGCAACGACCTGGAAGCCACCAAATCCAAGCTGGAACGCGCCACCGGCGATATGGGCGTCATGAGCGGCCTCATTGCCCGCAATCACGATGAAGTCGAGGAACTCAAGCGCCTCGGCGAGCGCAACTATTTTGAGTTCACCATTCCCAAGAGCAAGAGTCCGCAGCGCGTCGGCCCCATCCAGATCAAGCTCAACAAAACCAATGAAAAGAAATCCATCTACACCATGACGGTTTACGCCGACGATCGCGCCATTGAGAAAAAAGACCGCTCCATGGGCGAACCCGTGCAGTTTTACGTTCGCGGAACTCGCACGGCTCCCTACGAAATCGTTGTCTTCGGCGTCCAAAAGAACAATATTTCGGGCTATCTTGCGACGCCCAAAGAGACCGCCGCTGCTCCGGCGCCGGCTGCGGCTCCTGCCGCCGCACCCACGGCTTCCAAGCCGACGTCCTAGCGGACCGGGTGCTTCCATCCGTTTCGCTGTCTGACCGGCGACTCGGGCGGTAACAGAATTCGGGTAAGCCCGGTTCCGCGTTCTGGAAACTCCCCGCGCAACGGGGCTTGGGCGTTTTCGTTCCTCACGCTACGCTATTCCTGACCCGTTCCCGCGCGGTCCCCGGAGATTTGTCTATGCATGTTCAAACCCTCTTTCGTAGAACCATCCAGTTGGCGTTTGCCTGCCTCGTTCTCGTTGCGCCGGTCTTCGCGCAGGCGCCGCTCGAGCCGGCGCGGATGCCGCAGCGCACTGTTTTCTATCTTCTCTGGCGCGGGACTCCCGCTCCCTCCGTGCGCGCCGCGAATTCTCTTCTCTCGCTTTGGGACGATCCGGATTTCGCGCCGGTGCGGTCCGCGCTCGTGGAAAATCTTCTGAGCGATTCGAAAAAATCCGCGAATCCGAAACCGGGTCCAACGCGCGAAGAAATCGCGCAGTACGCTTCCCTGCTGGAAAATCCTTTCGTGCTGGGCTATTTGCCGGAATCGCGCGGCGCCGCGCCTGCTACGGATGCAGCGAAGAAAAAGTGGAACGGCATTTTCTTCGTTTACGACCGGACGGGAAAAGAGGCGCTGCTTTCGAAAGCCGTGCTCCAATTACGCGCTTCCGAAAAAGACATTCCGAAAGTTTCCGAGACCACTCTTGCCGGGATTCCCGTGCTGAAAGTCGAGCGCACTTCCGGCGTGACCTACTGGGCGGAGCATGGAAAGTACGCCATCAGCGCCAACGAGCCGGAAGTGTTCGAACAGATCGCGTCCATCCTCGGCGGCAAAGCACTTTCCGGAAATTCTCTTGCAGAGACTCCGGCTTACCGCGAAGCGGAACCCCTGCTCCACGGCGGCATCCTAGAATTCTTCCTACGCGTCCCGCGCCAAAGCGAAATCGCGTCGGCCGCCGGCCCGGCGAACAACAAAAAGGTAGAGCCGGTCCTCGACGCCCTCAAGCTCGATTCCGTTCATTCCATTTTTGGCCAAGTGACTCTCGAAGGCTCGCGCACGCGGCTCACCGGAGCAGTCCTCGGCGAACCCGCACCTGGCACTCTTTTCGATCTGATCGGCGACGGCCAGGCCGCACCCGCTTCGCTCGCGTTCGTCCCCGCGGATGCGGTTTCCTATCAGGAATCGGAATTCAGTCTCGTTTCCCTGTACACGACGGCCAAGCGCGCTTTCCTCGCATCGCAACCTCCGGAGCAGCAGGGCGGCGCCGCATTTATTGAAGCCATGGCGCAGGCAAAACTCGGCATGCCCTTGCCGGACGCGCTCGCGCTGCTCACCGGAGAATTCGCTTCGTTGCAAACTGTTCCCGCTTCGGACGATTCGAAGCGCACGATTTTTGTCGGCATTCACGACAAAGCCGCCACTTTGAAGCTTCTCCACTTCGTCCTGAAGGATCAAATCCTGTCCGAACATGAGCGCGGCGAGGCTTCGTACCTAACAATTTCCCTCACGGCTAAACAGCCAGGTGGCTCGGGCGCTCCTCCGAAGCTGTACCATCTTGCCGTCACGCCGAGTCTGGTCCTTGCCGGAAGCAGCAGCCAGGCATTGGAGGAGGAACTTTCGCGCCGCGCCTCCGCAGCAAACTCTCTTCCTTCCGCTTTTCGAACCGTCCGCGCGCAATTCCCCGAAAAGCTGACCGGCATCAGCTATCTCGATTTTCAAAAGCTCGATTGGGATGCCATCAAGGAAAAATTGCTCGAGTCATCGTCCAAGTCCGTCTCCAAATCCTTCGCGCAAGAGAAATCCGCGCCTGTGCCCGCAATCCCTTCATCCATGTGGCTGATGCACGTGGATCCCAAAGTTTTCCCGCGCCATCTGCATGTTTCCACCAGCGCCTCGTGGAAAGACGCCAAAGGCATCCACTTCGATGGGTGGATTGAGTAGCACGCGCGCGCTGTTTGAACGCGCTGCCTTCGCGGCTTTCCTCGTTCTACTCATTGTCGCGCCGGCCGTTGCGCAAGGATTGCCCCAGGAGTCCGCTCAACAAACTTCTCCGCCTCTGCGCGTGAGCGTGGACCGCGTCAATGTCGGCGTCATCGTCACGAACTCCAAGGGCCACTTTGTCGAAGGCCTCCGCCGAGACCAGTTCGAGGTTTTCGATGATGGCGTTCCGCAGCCGCTCACCGCATTTCTTTCCGTGGACGATCCGGCGCAAATCGTGCTCATGCTCGAATGCGGGCCCGCCGTTTATTTTTTTCGCGACGATCTCATTCGCTCTGCGGACACTTTTCTCGCCCGCCTTGCGCCTGCGGACCGCGTGGCCCTCGTTTGCTACGAATCCTCTCCCGATCTGCGCCTCGATTTCACTCCGGACAAGGATGAAGCGCGCCTGGCACTCCGTGATCTGAATTTCATGATGGGTTTTGGCGAAGTGAATCTCACTTCGAGCCTTTTCCCCGTGCTGCACTGGCTCCAATCCGTTCCGGGCAAAAAGACCATCGTGCTGGTCACCTCCGGCCTCGACACTTCTCCGCAGAGCGACGTGGAAACGGTGCGGCGAAAACTTGATTCTTCCGATGTCCGCATATTGGCCGTTTCCACGGCCGAGCAAATGCAAAACCCGCCAAAGCATGGATGGTTCTGGCGCAGCAAGGTTCCACCGGAACAGGTCAAGGCTCGAGCCGAAGTCAAACAAGTGCTCAGCCAAGCCAATAATTCACTTCGCGAAATTTCTGAACTCACCGGCGGACGCGTGTACACTCCGAAAACCTCAAAGGATTTTGACAGTGCCTGCGAGGAAATCGCGGAATTCGTGCGCCACGAATACGACCTGGAATTTTCTCCGCCCGTTCACGATGGAAAGCTGCACACCATCGAAGTCCGCGTGAAGCATCACTCCTACTATCTCATCCACCGCGAAGCATACCTCGCTCCGTCTCCCGCAAGCTGAAAGGGAACCTTTCCGAGTGTGCCGCCAAGTTGCTCATTCAGCGCACTGCTCATGACTTAGATTGGTACAAGCAAGCAGAACTGCGCAAATGTGTCAACGGCGACTATAAACTCGATAGAGGTTCTGCACTTGTGACGGCGAGCTGCGAGGCTTTGCGCGCTAAACGATAGTTTTTGATGGCCGTGGACAAACAACCAAGCGCTCCTCCCAACACAAACCAGCTCCTGGTGAAGGCAAAGATCAGCGAAAAAAGGCCAGCGAATGCGAGGAATTCCAGAGACGAGATGTTGAGGCTCGCGCGGCGCGAGTATTCGATTCGCCCACGCACCTCATTGGAGTACTTGGTCGCGCGAAACAGGAAGAAATTGCGGAAGTGGCGGATATGGACGGTTCCTTCGACCAAAATAAAGGTTCCCAGAATGCACTCATAAACTTCAGGCACCTCCTTGGCCCAGAAAAACCACACAAATGAAAGTAGGGAGGCCGACATGATGAGCATAGTTATGAAACGCGGGCTTTACGGCCTCAGTGAATCAATATCTCGTTGAAAGAGGGGGTTGAGCTCGTAGCTCCCTTGAATGACTACGACCTGGTCTACTCCCGACTTATAGAGCCGGGCGCACGTCAGAGTGAGTATGTAATCCGAGATATAAAGAATAATCCAAAGGGTCAATCCGTACCATAAACTGCTGAAGAAAAATCCTGGCAAAAATGCACCTGTCCTGAGTTCAAAAGCTTAAACTCCAGTTTGCTTTCCGCCCGACCTTGCGGCAACTATTGTCTTTGGTGGATCGTCGAAAAGGGTAGATCGTTATTTGCAACCACTCTCGGAATCGTCGGTGGGCTCACTCGAATTCCTTAAGGGTCTTGGCCATATCCTTGAGCCGCGCATCCACTTTGGCGAAGACACTGCCGGCTTCAAATGTTCCGTCGTCATTTTTCCCACCGGCAGTGTTGCCCGATAAAATCTCGATTCCCTCTTCGATCCGCGCCACCGGCCAGATGTGGAAATTCCTGGCCGCAACTGCTTCGAGCAGATCCTCGCGCAGCATCAAGTCTTCCACATTGGAAGCGGGAATTAGCACACCCTGAGTGCCCGTCAATCCCTGGATGCGGCAAACATCGTAAAACCCTTCGATCTTTTCATTCACGCCGCCGATGGCCTGAATGTCTCCTTGCTGGTTCATCGAGCCGGTCACGGCGATGTCCTGCCGCAGTGGCAAATTCGCGAGGGCGGAAACCAGCGCGTACACCTCGGTCGAACTGGCGCTGTCTCCATCCACTCCCGAATACGATTGCTCGAAACAAATGCTCGCGGCCAGAGAAAGCGGCTTGTCCTGCGCGAATTGGCTGCGCAGAAATCCCGCGATAATCTGCATCCCCTTGTCGTGGAATCTTCCGCTCAGGTGCGACTCGCGTTCGATGTTGATCAGCCCGGCTTTTCCGAGCGCCGCCGTGGCCGTGATGCGCACCGGCTTGCCGAACGAATAGCCGCCGATTTCGAGCACGCTCAATCCGTTCACCTGGCCCACGCGCGCGCCGCTCAAATCCACAAGAAGCGTGCCTTCTTCGATCATTTCGCGGATGCGCGT
>DATJAD010000025.1:0-13650 GCA_035516615.1 Candidatus Acidiferrum sp. | reverse complement strand
CTTCTCCTGCCCTGCACAAAGTGCACTCCCGCGTATCCAAAGTCGCTCCGAGCGACTCCACCGTGCTGATCACCGGCGAAACCGGCACGGGCAAGGAACTGGTCGCCCGCGCCATCCACAAGCTCTCACGGCGCTCCGCGGGGCCGTTTGTCAGTGTGAATTGCGCCGCTGTCCCACGCGAGCTGATCGCATCGGAATTGTTCGGACACGAGAAGGGCTCGTTTACCGGAGCGCTGCAGCGGCGGCTGGGCCGGTTCGAGCTCGCGGAGGGTGGCACGATCTTCCTGGATGAGGTCGGCGAGCTACCTGCGGAGACCCAGATCACACTGCTGCGGGTTCTCCAGGAGCGCGAGTTCGAGCGTGTGGGTGGCAGCCAGCCGATTCGCGCGGATGTGCGGGTGATCGCCGCAACAAATCGTGACTTGGATTCTGCTATCGCTGCCGGCGCCTTTCGCAGCGACCTATTCTATCGCCTCAACGTGTTCCCCATCGCGGTCCCTCCACTTCGTGAACGGTGCGAAGACATTCCCATTCTGGTTGAGTACTTCATCGCCCGCTATACCAGGAAGGCCGGGAAGAGGATACAGACCGTAGAAAAGGCCACCATGGCATTGCTGCAGGCGTATTCCTGGCCGGGGAACATTCGAGAACTGCAAAATGTAATCGAGCGATCCGTGATCGTCTGTGAGTCGGAGTCATTTTCCGTGGATCCAAGCTGGCTTTCTCTAGAGCCAACTCCGACCCAGCCCAAACTCCCGCCGCTCGCCAAAAGGCCCACCGCTCAAGAGAAGGAAATCATTGAGGGAGCTTTGGCAAAAACCGGAGGCAGGGTTTCAGGGCCTTCGGGTGCAGCAACCCTGCTGGGTATGCCCGCCTCGACCTTGGAGTCTAAGATCCGGTCGCTTAAGATCAACAAGTTTCGTTACAAGTCAGCCTAGCTTGCGCATCGACTGCCCTCAGGAATCCGCTCCGGTTTTCGCGAACGACTCGCGAATTCGTGACACTCGCGACCTCGCTGGCTAGCCAACTTACTGTCTTCACGTGACTTATGCCTGGCCACCGTATTGCTATAGGCTCTGTGACGATACTTTATGTTGAAAATCCAGCGCTCAGCAAACGGCGAAGTTGTCTTTACCCTGAGTGGCCGAATTGAAGGGGAGGATGTGGAAGAGTTACAACGCCTCTTGCGGCTGGAAAAAGGGGGTCGCCAATTGGTTTTCGACTTGAACGACGTGACGCTCGTGGATCGGGATGCCGTGAATTTTCTTAGGCGCTGCGAAGCGGATAGCGTCCGGCTCAAGAATTGTCCGGGCTATATCCGTGAATGGATTGAACGGGAAAATGGCCGCATGGGGCGGCGACGGAGGTAAAAGATCATGGCAATTGCTTTAGCAACAAGAGTCACTCTTTTGTCCGGAGAACGTTCATGAGCGTGAATGGCCTTACCTTGACTGACCTGAGCCACCACGACCTGCCATTCGCCCCTGGTCCCCTGAGCACTGTCCGGATCGGCCTGTTGAGTCGGCCGCTACCCGAGAAGCCCACATTCGAGGGAATTGTAGGTCAGAGTTCCAGTCTTCGACAGGTGCTGGATCTGGTTGACACGGTCGCCAACGGATCGTCGACCGTGTTGCTGCTGGGAGAAACCGGAACCGGCAAGGAGCTGATTGCCCGCGCCATCCACAATCGCAGCCGCCGTGGGGACCGGGCGTTTGTAAAGCTCAATTGCGCTGCGATTCCCAGTGGTTTGCTGGAGAGCGAGCTGTTCGGCCACGAACGGGGCGCCTTCACCGGGGCGATTACCCAGAAGATTGGCCGGCTGGAGCTGGCCGATCAGGGCTCGCTGTTTCTGGATGAAATCGGCGACATCCCGCTCGAGCTTCAGCCGAAACTTCTGCGCGTATTGCAGGAGCGCGAATTCGAGCGCCTGGGCAGCACGCGGACACAGAAAGTGGACGTTCGGGTCGTGGCTGCGACGCATCGCGACCTGGAGGGCATGGTGCTGGAGAAGCAATTTCGCAGCGACCTCTACTACCGTTTGAATGTTTTCCCAATTTCCATCCCTCCCCTGCGCGAGCGCCCGGAGGATATTCCGCTGCTCGTGCATCATTTCATCGAACAAGCTGCGCGCAAGATGAACAAGGCGATTGACATTGTGCCTCCTGAAACGATGGAGGCTCTGTGTGAATATCGGTGGCCGGGCAACATCCGCGAGCTAGAAAATGTAATTGAACGGGCAGTGATTCTGTCTCCGGGCCGGGTCGTGCAAGTGCCCCTTCGCGCTCTGCACTCCCGCATCGCACCGGGGAGGAGTGGCCAACCGCTCGAGACTCTGGCAGACGTCGAGCGTGAGCACATCCGCGCGACTTTGAAGGACACTCGGTGGGTTCTCTCCGGGCCAAAAGGCGCCGCAACGCGCCTGGGAATGAAACGCTCGACGCTCTACTTCCGCATGAAGAAGCTGGGCATCGTCCGTCCGTGGTCCTGACGCGGGCGCCAGAGTAGATTCATAACGGCAAGCGTCGACCGGTTGGGGACCGGTGAGAGTATGGCCTTCCCGGACCGCCGCACTGCGAACATCGTGCTTACGGCTCTGCTCCTTGCGGCCGTTGTGGCGCTTCTTTACTTTGCCCGGCGCGTGCTTCTGCTTTTCGTGCTGGCCATACTTCTCGCCTACCTGATCGACCCCGTTGCCAGATTTCTCCAGCGCCATTCGCTGCTTTTCAAGGACTTGAGAAAACCCGCTATTCTCGAGGTGTATCTGGTCACGCTGCTTTTCATTGCCTTTGCCGGCCACGCCGTCGGGCCTGGGCTTGTCGGGCCGAGCGGCCTGCCGCTTACAAAAGTGCCCGGCTGGATCGAGGGCCTTTCGACCGGTGAAATTGCCACAGAAATCGGCGAGAAGTATGGATGGAGTGAAGCGGCGGAACTGCGCTTCAAAGCGTTTCTCGTGAGGCATCGAGAGGGAATCGAGCGCCTGGTGCAGAATGCAGAGCAGGTGACCTCGAATGCGCTGATCGTCCTGGTGGTCGTCCCGATCCTCGCGCTGTTTTTTCTAGCCGACGGCAGCCAAATCGCGGACGCCGTCATTCGCATCGCTTCCACGGAAAGCAATCAGCAGGCGGTTCGTGCAGTGGCTGACGAACTGAACGCTATGCTCCGGCGGTACATCAGAGCCAAAGTGATTCTCGGCGCGTGGTCGTTTGCTTTCTATTCCGCGGTCCTGCTCCTGCTGAGGTTTCCGCACGCCATCGGGTTTGGCGCGATCGGCGGAGTACTGGAGTTCATACCCGTAGCCGGGTGGATGATCACGGCGGCGACGATTGTCGGCATCGGAGTTCTTACCCATGGTCACTGGATCTGGATGGCCGTGTTCCTGGGCATCTGGAGGATGGTTATGGACTATTTGATCTCGCCGCGCGTGGTCGGAGAGAATCTGGAGATCCATCCGCTGCTGGTGCTCTTTGCTGTGATGGCCGGAGGGGAAATCGGGGGAATCGTGGGCGTGTACCTTTCAATTCCGTTGATGGTGGTCATACGCGTGGTCTGGCACCAGTACATCGCTCCGGCCACCCCCACGACGGCCAAATGGATACCTGCCGACAAGAGTCTGTGATTTCCCCGCGGTGCCGGCGACTACATCCGGACTGGGCTTCCTGGGTCTTGCCATAATTGACTTGCGCTTCCGGACCTGGGGATTCGACTGGCGATCGAATCGCAATTTCAGTCTTCGGTGCCCAGTAATTGGCAACTGTTTGTCCGCCGCCACCCGGGCACCTGTTTCGCAAATCGGCCTGAACCTTTGATGTCCGCATGCTCCTTCCCGCTCAGCCACTTGCGAACGGACCACTTACTCGCCGCATAGGCAGAGAAATTGCTCCCGGATTGGAGGGGCCTGACTTCGAGGAGATTACATTCATGAGCCAGATGCAAATCGCCGTTCCAGGTCTTCAGCCGATGCCCGGGCCGCACCTTCGGTTTAGAGGCAGGCGACGCAGACTCGGGCAAGACAATCCGTGGAAATCAGTACTACGGGTAACTGGCCAGGTCCTGGCCCCCGCGTGCCCGAGCAGCGAAAGGAACCTGGTCCAACGAGGTCTCGCCGGCGATGCAGATGCCTTGGACCAACTCTTCTCTGTTCATGCGACCAGACTCTATCGGACTGCCTTTGGCATCCTGCGCAACAAAGAAGATGCAGAGGATGCGGTGCAAGACGGGTTGTGCATGGCATTTACCAAGTTGCGTTCATTTGAAGGACGAGCGTCGTTCTCGACCTGGCTGACTCGAATCGTCATCAATTCCGCGCTCATGCTGCGCCGCCGGAGAAACGCTCACCCGGAGCCCTCTCTGGATGACATTTTCGATGACCACTCGGAATACCGGCCGGAGACATTGGCGGATGAACGGTCCAATCCCGAAGAACTTTGCAGAAGCACGGAACTCAATGCCCTGCTCGAAGAGCAACTCCGACTATTATCACCCGCGCTACAATCGGCGCTCCGCATCCGTGAACTTCAGGGGTTCTCCACTGCGGAAACCGCCTCGGCCCTGGGCATCAACCAAAGCACCATGAAGTCGCGAGCTCTTCGCGCGCGGCGACAGCTGGCAATTGCGCTGCAGCACTCACGACAGAGGCCGGCGAACTGATTCTCAGAAGTGCCAGCATGATGAAATTCATAAAGGGGGATCACACATAAGCCGGAGCGGTTTCGATTCTCGAACTGCCGGCCGAGAAAGGCCAAATGCGGTTCAGGGCGCTTTCATGAGTCAGGAAACAATTTCAGCTCTTGCTGCCATCTGTGGCGCTTTTGTGGGCCCACAGGGGTTTCAGCGACATTTGTCGCACCGAGCTCGAGTCCATGCAGAGGGAGATAAGATTCGGGCGACATTACGGAGGCCGGCGATGCGCACGAGTATTCAGATTACGATGCTTTTCGCCGTGATTTTGGGGGTCCTGGCACCCACTTGGTCCCAGGCGAATCCCGATTTGCAAGTCTACTTCAAAGAATATATTGGGCTCAGCGACGACGAGATCGCGGCCATCCGTGGCGGACAGGCCATTGCCAAGACGCTCCATTCCCGCACTCCGGCTGAGATTTTCGTATTCGGAGCCGTCCACATCAATGGAACGCCGGAGGATTACATCAAGCTGTCCCGGGATTTCGAGCGTCTTCGGAAACTTCCCGGATACCTGGCCGTCCAGGAGTTTAGCAATCCTCCGCAGCTTTCCGACCTCGCCGATTTCGGGTACGAAAAGGAAGACATCGAGGCGCTGAAAGACTGCAAACCCGGTGACTGCAAGATTCAAATGCCGGCCAGCTCCATCGAGGAACTTCATCACTCCGTGGACTGGTCTGCCCCCGACGCGGAAGAGCAAGTGGATCGGCACTTACAGCAGGCGGTGCTCGAGCGCCTAATCGCCTATCAGCGGGCGGGCAACCAGGTTCTCGGGGTATACAACGACAAGAAGAATCCGACGGAGGTGCCCGAGCAGTTTAAGTACATGCTCAGCTATTCGAGAGCCTTGCCGAAGTATCTTCCGGATTTCTACAACTATCTTCTGACCTATCCCGATGGAAAGCCCGCAGGTGTGGACGACACATTTTACTGGGCCAAGGTGAAATTCGGTTTGAAGCCGACCCTGCGCGTCGTGCAGGTCCTAACCCTGCGCGGCAGCGCCGCTGGCGGACCCGTATTTGTAGTCGCCGAGAAGCAGCTTTACTCGAGCCATTATTTTCAGACGGCCTTGGATCTGACGTTTTGCGTTCCCGACACCGCGGATTCCAAGCAGCCTGGCTACTACCTGATCATGACCATGGGCTCGGAGCAGGCCGGCTTGACCGGCTTCAAGGGATCGATTGTCCGGCATGTCGCCGTGGGCCGCTCAGCGTCCTCCCTTCAGAAGTCGCTGACCGCCATCAAGAACACTCTGGAGAGCAAGCAGTAGCAGCCTTCCGCGGCCAGTGGGTTTTCAGGAAGGGCCTTCTCACAGGCCGGGGGCGTGGCGGTTACCCCCTCCTGCCCGCGTCTCGATGACCCTGCAAGAGTGATTCGAAAGCATCAGACTCCAGGAGATCAAGAGACTGTACCACCACATCAGCGTCCAGTTGGGTGCCATTGTGACTGACTCCAATGCTCCGCATCCCTGCCCGGTGTGCCCCCTCGAGGCCCGCGGCGGCGTCTTCGACCACTATGCACCTGTCTGGCGATGCGCCCACCCGCCCGGCGGCCGTCAAATACACTTCCGGATCCGGTTTTCCTTTGCGCACATCCTCAGCGGAGGCGATTGCCTGAAAGAAATGGTTCGCAGACAGGGCCTCGAGCACGGCTTCGATGTTTGCGCGCGGGGCCGCCGAGGCGATAGCTTGCAGCCAGCCTTGCCCGTTAAGCCGGTGCACCCAGGCGGCCACGCCCGGCAGCGGCGAGATCCCGTTCTTGCGAACCAAATCACGATAGCGTTCCTCTTTCACCCTGGAGATTCTCCCGATGCGCTGGGGAGTTGCCGCAGATCCCAGCCAGTTGGAAAGGATCGAATCGTTCCGCTGGCCGAACGAGGATAGAAACTGCTCATGGGAGATTGTTAGACCTTCTCCCGCCATGGTCTCCCGCCAGGAAATCCAATGAAGCTCTTGAGAGTCGATGAGCGTTCCATCCATGTCCCAAAGCACCGCTCGAGGCGCGTTCATCGGGAGACCTCCGGTGGAAGAGTCCCTATAGCAAGCTGCAGGCCGCTTGCACCCTCGTCACTCCCGGCGCGCGCCGTGGCTTGCCCGGCATGAATCGGATGGTATCGCGCGGGATGAGCAGCTCCTCGTCTGTCGGGATGACATAGGGGTACAAGTTGGAATCATCGTTGCAGATTTGCCCATCGATCCCGACCATCTGTCCATGCCTTTCGGCGTCCAGCCTTCGTCCTATCCCAACGAGCTTTTCGCAATTGCGCCCATGCACGTCTGGTGAGTTCTCCCCAGTTTCACCTGCATGGATCAGTTGCTGGTCGGCGGCGCCTTCTCGAGGCTGAAGAGCCTGGAGATCCGCCGGAAGGCATCGAGCTGCGTTGACTCCCAGTTTGAGTCGTATCCAAGTTCATGGGCCATGAGCGCAGCGACTTTCGGAGCAGCATCCATGGCCGCCTTCGCGTTCAAGAATAGCGACCTCGTTCGCCGGCACAGGACATCCTCCACCGTTCGCGCCATCTCACAGCGGACGGCCCAAACCACTTCGGCGCCAACGTATTGCAAAGCCGGACTCAAGGGCTGCGCCAGCTCAGGGTCACCTCGCATCAACTCTTGAATGGCAGGGGCATCCGAACCATAGAAAGAAAGCGGGCCGAACTTCTGGGCTTGAGCGTGAAATCCGTGGATGTTGAGCTGTTTGGTAACGCACTCTTTTTCCCTGAGCCTGCCCAAGATTGCGGCATGGTTTACACAATCCTCGGCCATGTTTCGATAGGTCGTCCACTTGCCGCCCGCGATGCTCAGCAGCCCCGACTCGTCGATGCGTATCGTGTGGTCACGTGAGAGAGCTGCGGTGTTCGACGCATCGGCGGCTTTGACCAACGGCCGAATGCCCGTAAACACGCTCAAGACATCCCTGCGCGTGGGCGCCTTGTGCAGATACCTGCCGGCAGTGGTCAGAATGAACTCGATTTCCTCTTCCATGGGGGATGGATCCAGTTTGGGTTCGGCGATGGGCGTGTCCGTGGTGCCGACCAGGGTGTGGCCATGCCAGGGAATCGCGAACATGACGCGGCCATCGCTCGTGTGGGGCACCATGATAGCCGAATCTCCCGGCATGAATGATCGGTCGAAGACCAGGTGAACTCCCTGACTCGGCGCGATCATTCCCTGGACCGACGGATCCGCCATCCTGCGGAGAGCGTCCGTGAACGGGCCAGTTGCGTTGACCACCACCCTGCCCGTGGCCGTGAACTCGCGGCCGCTCTCTTCATCCCGCGCCACGATCCCATTCACAAAGCCATCCAGGTCCTTCGTCAATCCGGTGACGCGGCAGTAATTGATGAGCGTCGCTCCCTGCTCGGCCGCGGTCACCACCATATTGATCAGCAGGCGCGCGTCGTCAAACTGGCCGTCGTAGTACACCACGCCCCCACGGAGGCCATTCGGATTGATGGTCGGCAAGCGGCGAAGCGTCTCTTCCCGGGATAGAAGCTCCGATGGACCGAAGCCATACTTGCCCGAAAGGATGTTGTAAATCTTCAGTCCCAGGCCATAGAACGGCGCTTCCCACCAGTCGTAGTTCGGCACGACGAAGGCGAGGTCGCTCACCAAGTGCGGGGCATTCTGGCGCAATATGCCCCGTTCTTTCAGCGCTTCCATGACCAACGGGACATCCCCCTGTTCCAGATAACGAACTCCGCCATGCACCAGCTTGGTGCTGCGGCTGGATGTGCCTTTTCCGAAATCATTGCCCTCCAGCAGCAGGGTGTCATATCCCCGCGATGCGGAATCAATGGCAACGCCCACTCCCGTTGCACCGCCTCCGACGATGATTACGTCCCATTCGGCACTGTGCGATTGGAGGCGATGGAGCATTTCTTGCCGGGTCATTGCGTCCTCCCATCCGTATTTCCCACTTCCCCGCGGCCGTCCACCGCGGGGGGACTTCCGGAGGTGCTGCTTTTCGGCTCGTGCCACGCCTTTGCGCGGCCGAGCGCCTGATGCCAGCGCGTGCGCAGACTTTCCATTTCCTTTCGCGCCCTCCTGGGCTGAAACTCTCTTCCGGCCTTCCAGAGAGCTTCAATCTCTTCCAAATTCTTCCAATAGCCGGCGGCGAGACCCGCCAGAAATGCTGCTCCCAGCGATGTTGATTCCGCGCCGGCAGACCGCACAACCGGTATCCCCAGGAGATCGGCCTGAAACTGCAGCAGCGTGTCATTGCGCGCAGCTCCCCCGTCCACTCGCAGGACCTTGAGGGGAATGCCGGAGTCCTCCTGCATCGCGCCCAAAAGGTCGGCCACCTGGTAGGCGATGCTTTCCAGCGCGGCGCGTGCGATGTGCCCGGCCTTAGTTCCACGCGTAATTCCGATGATTGTGCCGCGCGCATGCGGATCCCAGTGCGGCGCTCCGAGCCCGGTGAACGCCGGAACCAGAAATACGTCGTCGTTGTCCGGGACGCTCAACGCCAGCGGCTCGACCTCTTCCGAAGAGCGGATGATGCCAAGCCCGTCCCGTAGCCACTGGACGACCGAGCCGGCCACGAAGACGCTGCCTTCCATCGCATACGCAAATCTGTTGTCCCTTTGCCACGCGATCGTGGTCAGCAAGCAGTTCCTGGATGGTTTCGTTTCCGCGCCCAGAGTTTGGAGCAGAAACGCGCCGGTGCCATACGTGCACTTGGCCATGCCGGGGTGGAAGCATGCCTGCCCGAACAAGGCTGCCTGCTGGTCTCCGGCAACCCCGGTGATGGGGATGCCGCCGAGGGCCAGACTTGTCGAAACTTGCGCAAATTGTCCACTGGAGGAACGCACCTCGGGGAGCAGTGAGCTGGGAATCTTGAGGGCCTGCAACAGCTCCTGGTCCCATTTCCCTTCCTGAATGTTGAACAGCATGGTGCGCGAGGCGTTAGTGGCGTCAATGGCATGCACTCTTCCGCTTGTCAGGTGCCACGTCAGCCAGCAATCCACGGTTCCGAATGCCAGTTCTCCGGCATTTGCCTTCTCTCTAGCGCCTTTCACATTTTCGAGAATCCACATAATTTTGGTTGCCGAAAAGTACGCATCGATCACCAACCCGGTCTTTTGCCGGATCGATTCTTCAAGACCCTGCGCCCATAGCTCTTTGCAGATCGCCGCGGTGCGTCGGTCCTGCCACACAATGGCGTTATAGACGGGTTTCCCGGTCTTGCGCTCCCAGACGATAGTGGTCTCGCGCTGATTGGTTATGCCTAGCGCTGCAATGTCCCGCGGACGGCAATTGGCGCGGCTAAGCGCTTCCACGGCCACGCTCATCTGCGAAGCCCAAATCTCCTCGGGATCGTGCTCGACCCATCCCGCCTGGGGGTAAATCTGCTGGAACTCGCGTTGTGCGATGCCGCGAATTGTGCCGGTCCGATCGTAAAGAATCGCCCGGGAGCTGGTGGTCCCCTGATCTAACGCGAGTACGTATTCCAAGAGTTTGCTCCTCGTGCCATCTTGAACGCGCTCGACTGCGCGAGCCGAAAACAACCGCATTTCTTACGGCGCCGCACTCCCCATCAGGCGGACTCGACCGTTGTTCCGTGCCGGGCCCTGCTGCTCCGCCGAAGCGGTCCGCAAAGAGGAAATCTGGCTCCCCCGGGGCGGTCGGGCGATGCCGACTTCCGGGCAGAGGTATATTCTGTCCCATCTTACTCGGACTCCCGGCACCGTTCTCATGTTCGTAGATTGGAGTGCCAAAATTCAACACCTCATCCGCAATTCGCCACGCTTCTTCCCCGTGTTCCCGGCGGGCAGAAAGGATGGCGCCGCCGGCCATCGCGTCGCCCAGCACGCGTTCCTACGCTTCCATCTCGCCTGGACGGGAATGCCGGCTGAATACGCTCTCCTGCCGGGCTCACTCCCTGAGGTCTTCAAACCGAGCCTCAATCAGCCTTTGTATGACGGCAAAAACCATCGCCGTGGAAACACCGAACAGAAGCATTCCATTCGCAGCTTCCAGCGGTCCCAACAATCTCCACGATGGCGTCATGATCAAGTCCCCGTAACCCAAGGTCGTGAAATTCACGGCGGAGTGGTAGTAAGCCGTCCCCAGCCCTGAAAACTCCCCGCAGATCACGAAAAGCACCGCCCAGACGGCGATTTCAATGAGGTGTGCCATGAGCAAAAAGGAAGCCGCCAGGGCAACGATTAGAAAATCGTTCCAGAAACCGGTGCCCGCGTGCCCTAGCATTTTCTGACGGCGAGCGAACTTGACCGTCGTTATCACCGTCAGCGCGTGGATGAAGATGGTCACTACGAAGGCGCCGACGCTGACCGCCAGGGGAGTCTGAACCTCGATTCGGGGAATCTGCGTCATCTTCGTGCTGTAGACATCGTACCCTGCCACGTCTGACACGGCGGGGATTGCCCCGCTCGGCCAATTGGCCTTGGCTTAGGAATTCTTCCCTAACAACATTGCGGGGATTTGGGCCTTTTCGAGCCCGCGTCCTGGCAATCGTATCCCCGGCGGTGTCTCTCTCAAGGTGATAGTCCTTTGTTTTTCCTGGCCTGCAGTCCGGAGATGCGCTCCGCCAGTCCAAGCGTCTTCAACACTCCAGGGCTCGCTTCTTCAATCGCGAGCGGCTCATGACAGGTGTTGCAATCCTGCGTGATGGCCACCTTCTGATCGGATGTGGAGTGCGAGCCGTCATGGCAGCGGAAGCACCCCGGGAAGTCCGTATGCCCGAGATTATTGGGATACGTGCCCCAGGTCACCTTCAGTTCCGGAAACACATTTCGGTTGTAAATCGCGGCGATCTCCGCGCCGGCTTCGGTGATGTCCCGGGCGCCCTGGGATGCGACGGCCGGATCGCTTTGCTCATAGAAACGAGTCAACGCTGCCGGAATTGCCTGCGACGCCTCTGCGTTGCTCGAATAACTCACCTTCAGCAGTTCGATTGCTTTCTTTTTGACGAAGGGCAGCGTCGGGGAAATTCGTCCCATGCCCATGGCTGCGTCCACGGCGCGCTCTGGCAGCTCAAACGTGTGTGTGGGACGGTTGTGGCAGTCCACGCACTGCATCTGGTGGCGAGGCAGGGTTGCAACGGACTGGGCGGTTGAACCATCGGCCAGAAACGTCCGGACCTCACCTGTGTTCCGGTTCCGATACTCCACCCAGGGAATCGTTTGGCGTTTGGCGTCGGCCGATGCGTAATGGATCTCCACTCCGGGAGCGAGATGTTTCCCGTGAATGCCGCCCAGTTCTCCCCCTCCGGTAAGCATCATCAAAACCGTCTGCGTCTGGGTATTGGCCGCGTCGTCCTGGAAGTGGAAAATCACCCGCAGCTTTACCGAGTTGAACTTCTGCGGCCAGTGGCACTGCTCGCAAGTGTCTCTCGAGGGCACCAAGCGGTTGCTTTCCATCGCCGATTCAATCGGATAGTGAATGCGGTGAAAAACGGTGTCGATAAACTGGCGGGTTCCGGCCATCTTGCTTTGCACCCACCCCGCTGCACCCGGGGAAACGTGGCAATCCACGCATTCGACGTGCGCGTGCGGCGAATTCTGATGCGCGGCGAATTCCGGTTTCATTACATGACAGCTCTCCCCGCAGAACTGCACCGTTTCCATATGCTCGACTGCGCGATACGTGCCCTGTGTTCCGATGACGATGTTTGCTGCTGTGGTCACGCCCAAGAAAATCAAGAGCTTCCGGATGTAGGCCTGCCGGGCGGGGCCCTTCAACAATCCCTCCTCGGCGGGTACCACGCGCCGCCGAGCAAGAAAAACGCCCAGGGCGATCAATAGCAGGCCGAAGACAAAAATCACCGGGATCAGGATGAAAACGACAATCCCAATATACGGATTGCTGGCATGTCCTCGAAGCTGAATGGGCAGAACAAACAGCCAGGAGAAGCCGGCGGTGGTCACCAGCGCCACACCCAGCATGCTGATCCAGTGGCTGGTAAGAAGCAGAAGTATGGGGCGCTTGGAATCGTCGCTCATGGTTCCCTCACTTTATCGGCACACCACCCAGCCATGTAGGGCGGCGCTGGGGGAAATTCAGGGCACTGTGCGTTGTCGCACAAGAGGCGCCGGAGTTTAACATCGTGGACAACTGCCCTCTCTCCGTGTAGCGGCAACTCGTCCGCATACAGATCGCCTGCCTGAGAGCCATGGCGCGCCACCCCCTGGCCCGATTGCTCTCCGGGGATTATCCGGCAGCATTGCGTCACACACTCAACACTGGAACGGGCGACTCGCGCGTCACCGCGTAGGTTAGGTCCCGCATCCGCCCAAACGCGCCCGTCTTCGGGCTTCTCCCGATCATGAACACGTCAGCATCCGAATGCCGCGCGGCCTCCAGTAACGCCTCTTTGACCGGACCGATGGCGATGCGAATCTCCGCGTCCGACCCGGCCGACCTCTGAAGTTCCTCCAGTTGCGGAGCCACTTCACAATTACCATCTGGCTGCTCGTGCTCCAGAGGGCCGGCTTTATCCCTCAATCCGGGATCATCGCGGCGAATCACATGAATCAACGTGAGCTTGGCCCCGGCCGCTCTTGCTGCCTCGCTGGCGAGGCGAAGTACTCGATGCGAATTCGGGCTCAGGCCGATGGCGCAGATCCATTTCCGGTGCTCGAGTGCCCTTGGCGCAATCGTTTGCGCATGCTGGCTGGTCAGCACCGGGCAGTCGGCGTCGTTCAGCACTTTCGCGGTCGTCGAGCCCAGCAGCATTCGCCGGAACACCCCGGCATGCGTGGGCATGACAATGAGATCGAATCCTTGCGTCCTGGCAAGGTGAGCAATCTGTATCGCCGCATCGCCCGACACGAGAGTTCTCGAACACTCTCCGGCCGGAAACTGAGATGCGATGAACGAATCGAGTTTGTCGCCTGCCAGGTTCCGGTGCTCTTCCGTTACCTCTGGGAGGGGCCGCACACACATTTCGAAACCGTTGCGGCTCATGGGCTCAAACACGTGGACGAGGGTGATCCGCGCCCCGAAGAGA
>DATJAD010000024.1:0-29835 GCA_035516615.1 Candidatus Acidiferrum sp. | reverse complement strand
ATCCCACCCTCTCCGCCATACCAATTTTCTAGCTATGTTTTACGTAATTTTTGCCCTCCTCTTTCCATCTCGCGAACTAAGATGCCACCGCTTCACCAGCGAGGGCTTGAACCGCCTTGGGCTGAGGACGCACCAGGAGATCAAATGCAGTGACGTGCGTGATCAACAATAGCGGCACAACGACAGTCGGAATGAAGTAGGTGGCTCCCAACTGCCCCGCCAACACTCCGGCGTGATTGGCCTAGTAGAAATCGTTGAGGAGATCGGCTGTACCCTAGAGATTGAAGATCCATGCGACGGCAACTCCCGCCCCAGTGGGCACCAATAGCAGCGAAAGCGACGCCAGCATCGCCGCAATGAGCCACTGCTTTTTCCTTGCCCCTTTGCTTGCTTCCTTGCCTCGAGCTCCTAGCCGTACCAATGAGTCTTCCACAACTCCGGCCACGGCTCGCGCGGCCCGCGGCAAATAAAAATATCCTGACGATCGTCGCCTATGGCGCTATTCTCGATTCCGTACCGGCTCTCGAAGTGTCCCGCCCATTCGACCGACTCGAACCCGCGTTCCAGTTCCTGTTTCTTAATGCCAACGGTGATCAGAGTCTCCGGCGGCGGATCGCCATACCCCAGGAACCACTGCGAATTCGATCCGCTGATCACGTTCGGCAAAGCGTATGCCGCGCCATACAAATTGATCGCGCCGGCCTGTCCTGCATCGCCCGCGAAAATCGCCAGATGAACCCGGCGCTCCAGGGGCAGGGAATCGCGAACGCGCGCCACCTCCGCCACCATTTCACGCC
Source organism: Candidatus Acidiferrum sp. (assembly GCA_035516615.1). GTDB lineage: Bacteria > Acidobacteriota > Terriglobia > Acidiferrales > UBA7541 > Acidiferrum. The sequence goes on along the minus strand of DATJAD010000024.1, from coordinate 29,038 downwards.
ACCCGAATTCCTCGTTGAAATTGCCGCCGTTGATTTTGTCGGCGATCGCGAACCAGCGCGAGCTCGGCGACGGGATCGGCATCACCATTAACGCAACCAGCACACCACTGACGATCTCCGCCCGCAGAGCCACCCGGCGAACAATTCGTGCCCGTTCCTCCGGCAGCATGGAGCCCCACCGCTCGAACCACGCCGCTCCTCCCGCCAGCAGCATCGGATATGCGGGCGACACGTAGTAGTCGCGGCCTTTCGCGATCGCGAACAGCGCCAGCGTAATCACGTACATCCACCCAATCGCGCGATACCGTTTCCCCTCAGGGACGAAGAAAAAGTAGTACAGCCCCGCCAGCCAAATCGGCAGCGTCACGGGATTTGCGTCGACCCAAAGCTGATGAAGCAAAAAGCCGTCCGCCTTGCCGGCCCTCACGTCCCGCGCATGTATGTACTTCAGGAAGTCGAGCGTGATGAAGTTGTGATGCACCTGCCAGACCAGGTTCGGAAGGAAAATCAAAATCGAAATCGCGACGCCGCACCACAGCCACGGACTCCGCAAATACCGCCGCGTCTTCGTGAGCACGACGGCGCCGACAATTCCCGCCACATAAAACGCCATGGTGAATTTCGTCATCGCGCCCAGCCCGATCCCTGCGCCGATCGCCAGCCACCACCTCCCGTCCTCCGACTTGAGCAGGCGGATCATGAAGTACGCGATCAGCACCCACCACAGACAATCGAACGAGACATACTGAAACATCGTCCCCGACGCGAGCGACACCGGCGTGATCGCCGCTGCAAGCGCTGCCACGATTTGCCAGAATCGTTTCGCGCCCAGTTCGCGCGTCATTAGCCCTGTCAGCACCATCCCGCCGCCCTGCGCCAATAGCGCGGACAAGCGCAGCATCACCAGCGACGGCCCGAAAAGTACGAGCGACACGCGGCAAATGAACGGCGTCACCGGCGGATACACCACATATCCCCACGCCAGGTGCTTCGCATCCTCGAGCGTGGCCAGTTCGTCGCGATGCCAGCCATAGCGCCCATTGAAAACGGTCTGAATCGCGATTCGCGTCAGCGCCACCAAAATCAAAACCCCGACATCGCTCGCCACCCACCGTCGCATCCTTTGCCCCGCACTCATCCCGGCGACGTTTGTCTTGGCGTTTGTTGCCTCGTTGGTTGAAACTTCAGCCATAAGCTTTTCCTGGGCCGTTTACCTCGTGTCTTCCCTTTTCGGTCTCTGTGCCCTCGGCGTTCTCTCAGTGTCCTCTGTGGTTCACGGTTTTTCCTTGCCTTATCTATCTTTGCTATGTGTCTCTGTGGCAAACGGCTCTGTTCCTCATTGCAGAAATTCGCTCACCGCCTTCACAAATTCCCCCGTATGTTCCTGCGGCGGCACATGCCCGCACTTGTCATACGTGACCAGCTTTGCCCCCGCAATTCCCGACGCGTACCGCTCGGCCCCCTCCACCGTAATCAGCTGATCTTGCTTCCCCCAGACAACCAGCGTCGGCGTCTTGATATTTCTCAGCCGGCTGTCGATCCGCTCCGAATCCAGTCGTGGGTTGCTCAGGATGGCATGCACCGTGTATCCGTCGTTGAGCCAGCTCGTGTCGTAGTACACGAGTTGCATGACATGCCGCATCGAATCCAGCGTGCTCGGATTCAGGTCCGAATCCGCGCGTTGGAGCCAGGGCTTGGCGAAGTCGAGAAGCGTAGCCGCCGAACTGTGCGTCGCCTCGGACGCGAGGAGCAGGAGTTGGTACTTCCGCGTTAGAGAGACGGGCAGGGTCACGGGTCGCGCCGCACGAGCGTCGGCTCGTCAAATGTCGAGCCACGGTGCGTATTATAAGGTTTGGCAGACTAGTGTGACGAGCGGGCCCGCTGGCACCCATAGCATCTTCGCTTTGCGTTCTCCATCGACGCGATCCCGGGGGCGGAAAAAATTGTGACTTAAACTGTCGTCCGCCCGCTGATGATGATAAGTCCTTTGGAACTGCGCTGCGCGACCGATTTATGCTCTTGGACCGCACGCTGCATGGCAAACGGAATTCCATCCGCACTGGTTCCGATCCTCGGAGACCCAACAGCTGCCGTTAGCTTCGATATCTGCGGCTAGCGAGCCGCAGGTTGCAAGCGTTCGGAGTGTCGAACCTCAGGCATACTTACTGCTTCAGAACGAGGCAGAATGAGGATGCAGCACGGCCGACCAGATTTCCCGACCATGGAGCAAGTCGAAAAGGCCAATCACGAGCAGCTTGCACGGTGGCATCGCTTCCTACCGTCCGGCGATACCAAGGAACAGCAGAAGATCCTGAACAGGATTGCGGAGCGATTCAAGAAGTTAGGGGGCATGACTCCGGCCCTGGAGAAAAAGATCGGTTTCTGAGCCTAATTTTTGCCACCGTCTTGTTACCACTTTTGCGTATTTTCTGGATTTCGGAATTTCAGCAAACACTTTGTTTATGAGGGCTTGAGAGGTTTCAAAATAAATCCTTGGGATGCAATAGGTTGCGGTATCGGAAAAACGCATCCCAACGCGTCCCAACAACAAATTGTTTTGGGTATAATTCCACCCTCTCCGCCACGATATTCAACCGCGAATGAGAATTTTCCTCGCGATCCGACCGCTCCTATGAACTCTTTCTGCGTTTTGTTGGCGCTGGCGGGAGGGTTTTGAGCTTTTCCTGAGCGAGCGCCTGGTAGGGGTTTTTCACCGATGCTGCTTGTGTGAGGGCCGTTCGCGCGTCCGAAATCTTTCGGAGGTTCAAGTAAGCGAATCCGAGGCGGTACTGGTTGCGACCGTAACTGGCGTCGTCGGATTTGAGCAAAGGGGCAGCCGCCTGCAAACTTTCCACGGCCTTCGCGTTTTCCTTCTTAAATAGGTAGATTTGGCCCAGAGCGCTCAACGCAATTCCTTTTTGCAGAATAATTTCGTTCTTCCACTTTTCGTCAGTAACCCCTTCTGGTTTGGGAGCAGTATCGGCAAGAGAAGCGGCCTTTTGAGCGTAGCCCTCTGCTTTGTCCAGTTGCTCGCCTTTTTCGCTGTAGTAATCGGAGAGAAGCAGGAGCATTCCAAGATTGTTCGGGTCCTTCGCGAGAAGTTCATCTGCAACGCTTAACATTTTCGGAACGTCCTGGGCTTGCTGATAGGACGTGGCTGCCAAACCCATGGCTACTTCCGCGTAACGTGAATCGGGAAAGGCGTGCGCGAAGCGCATGAGCTTTTCCGCGCGCTGTGCGGGAGCGGGGGTGTTATAGATGCGGTTGTAAACGGTCCCCTCGATGTACTCGATGTTTTCCGCATTGCTCGCCAAAGTCTGCGTTTTTTGCGTTTGCCAATTTTCGGGAGAAGTACCCGCTGGCGGTGGAGATGCCTGGTAGCGTTGCAGGATGGCTCCCGCTTTCTCACCGTAGGCGAGCAATTTATCCGTGTCGCCCTGTTCAGAAGCCGCGCGAATCATGTTGACGGCATTATTCAGGTTGTCGGGGTCAATGGCGAAAAGCTTGTCGCCATACTCAAAGGTTTTGTCGTAGTTTTTCTGCGAAAGATAGTAGTTCACATAGAGATCATCGGCGATCAGCGCCATATCGCCCTGACCCGGCCCGGCAGCGAACTTGTCAATGAGCGAAAGCTTCTGTGCGGGGTCGGTCGCGGCGTTGATCTCCTTCATGATGCGGTCCGCCTCCGAACCCGCATCAATGGGCACGTATTTGCCGATCTGCTGAGCTTTTGGAGCGCTCAAGGGGATCACGAGGAATAGGAAGGTGGCAATCAGCCGCCCAAAGAAACTGTAGTACCGATGCATGGTAGCCTCCGTTGTGGCTCTTCTGGCACGCATCTTAGTTCTCTCCGTATTGCACTGCAATTGGATTCACCCCGCCGGCCCATGATGCTCCTGTGGAACATTGGCCTTTACGGCCACACAGACGCTTGGGTATGTTGGAAGAGGGTGATTCCTGCGGTTAGCTTGAAGTCCGTAAGGTCTCTGCTCAATTCCCGGCAAAGGAGTTCGGAAGTCCTTACTGTTGCGAGAGCGAACTGCGCGGGAGAGAAGACTTCAGTGTGCGCCGGCTATTGTTTCCCTTGAACCGCCAATGATCCTTCGAACCGTAGAACAAGTCCGGCGCATCTTCCGCATCGTGGCAGGTTTCACGCTGCTTGGCGTTGGCATCGTGATGATTGTCACTCCGGGACCGGGATGGCTGACGATTTTTCTAGGCCTTGGACTTCTCGCGGCAGAATTTGTGTGGGCCCGGCGACTGATGGATCGCATCAAGCATCAGGGCAATCGGATCAAGGAAGCAGTGCTTGGTTTGGATAAAGATTCGAACTAGTTGCTCCTCGAAGGACTGAGACTAGATCGGTCACAGTTGGGCATGTGCATTTCGGGATTGTCCCTCAATCTATTTCTGTAACTTCATCTCCTTTGCAAGAATCACACATTTGCGGGAAATCGGCTCGATCAGTTCACGGGAGGCAAAACAGTGGACGCGGGATTGATTGGATTGGGAAACATGGGTACGGGAATCGCACGGAGTTTATTGCGCGGAGGCCATCAGCTCACCGTCTACAACCGCACGGCGCAGAAGGCCGAGGCCTTGCTTTCGAGCGGAGCGAGTGTCGCGGCAAGCGTTTCCGAGGCTTCGCAGCATGAAGTTGTGTTCACGATGCTTGCGGATGACGCGGCTCTGCAAAGTGTAGTTTATGGCGAGCCGGGCATATTGGCGTCGCTTGCAAGAGGTGCCGTGCACGTCTCTCTGAGCACAATCAGCGTGGCGCTCGCGGATCGCCTGGCTCAGGATCATGAGAAGAACGGGCAGGGATTCGTTTCCGCGCCTGTTTTCGGGAGACCTGAAGCCGCCGAAGCGGGACGGCTCGCCGTCGTAGCAGCGGGCCGCGACGAATACGTGTCGCGATGCAAACCACTTTTCTCCGCGATGGGCCCAAGGCTTCTTGTTGTGGGTACGCGGCCGTCTCTTGCCAACACCGTGAAACTTGCCGGGAATTTTCTGATCGCCAATGTGCTTGAATCCCTGGCCGAGGCCACCGCGTTTGCCAGGAAGTCCGGCGTTGATGCGCGGGCACTGATGGATTTTCTCACCAGCACACTTTTCGATGCGCCGGTGTACAAAATCTACGGGAATCTGATTGTCGAAGGGAATCACGATCAAGTCGGGTTCGCCGTGCCGCTCGGTTTGAAAGATGTGCGCCTGGTTCTCGAAGCTGCTGGAGCCAAAAACGTGCCGATGCCGGTCGCGAGCGTACTTCGCGATCGCTTGCTGACTGCGCTGGCGCGCGGACACGCGAACCAGGATTGGTCGGTCTTAGGAAGGATCGCGGCAGAAGATGCGGGATTACAGCCCGCAGGGTAGAAATTCTTGATTGCGCACGCACCGGAGCGGCATTGCTCCGGCGCGTGCGCGCAGGGAAGACTAGAGCAGCGTGACCGACTGTACTTTGATCATGTTGCCCTCGACGTCGCCGGTGACATCCACGCGAAGATGATCCTTCTGGTCCGATGATTTCAGTTCGGCCAGGACTTCCTTGTTTCCCTTCTTATCGAATTTCAGATACTTGCCATCCTGCGTGAAGATCCCATAGCCACTCGTGGCGCATTTGATGGCGCAAGCTCGCGGATGGGAATCCGGATCTTTTGCGAATTTGCTGTGGCATTTGACATCAATCACCGAAACGTTTTTGAAAGTTTCTGTCGCCGCGAAGGCTGGCAGGCTGAAGAACGAGCAGAGCAGAAGCAACGGCGCGATTCGCATTTATTCCTCCCATTTATTTTGTGTTGAACTCCGCCCGTGAACTACCGGGCGGGAAGGCCAATCTTGCGCGAGCGTACATGCCAAATCGGAACTGCGCCCTCCTTCCCGGGAAAATTTGACGGCGCTCTGGCCCCTTCCGGTAAGAGGCATGACTGGGATGCGGGGTTGCTATGGTGTTGTCGCGGAAAACGGAGAAGGATTGTGCGCGAAAGCGAACAGCCGCAAAGAAAATAGGAGAGAATATGGCTCGCTAATGTTTCGAGCGTGAATCAGGAGGAGTCCGGCATGGAGGAATGGAAAAATAAGTGGGCATTGATCACCGGCGCGAGCGCGGGCATCGGCATGGCGTTGGCGGAAGTATTAGCTGCTGGCGGAGCGCACCTCGTGTTGACGGCGCGGCGAAAAGAACGGCTTGAAGATTTGGCGAAGCGGCTGCATGCGCAATATCGCATTAACGTGGAACTGTTCGCGGCCGACCTTGCCCAGCCGATCGCGCCCGAAGAGATCTTCCGGTACACGAAACAGAAGGGAATTGAAGTCGAGCTTTTGATCAACAACGCCGGCTTCGGCCAGTACGGCGAATTTCATAAAGTCGAACTCCCACGGCTGCTGGATATGGTTCAGGTGAATTGCAGCGCCGTGCTGCATCTGACGCGGCTTTATCTTCCGGATATGGTGGCACGGCGCCGAGGAGACATTCTGATTCTTGCGTCCACGACGGCGTTTCAGGCCGTTCCGTATGTCTCCACGTATGCGGCCACAAAGGTCTTCGACCTTTTTCTAGCCGAAGGATTGGCCGAGGAATTGAAGGCATACGGGATCCGCGTGTGCGCTCTTTGTCCTGGCACCACGACTTCCGAATTTCATGAGGCTGCTGGTCATCCGCCGGGCGCAAAAGGACGCGAGGAAAGCGCGGAAAAGGTGGCGCGCACGGGTCTGGCGGCACTGACGGCGGGGAAGAGTTACGTTATCTCCGGCCTGGGCAACTATCTTGGCGTTCAAGGCCAAAGGCTGGTGTCCCGCAGGTTTGTTACTCGGATCGCGGCAAACATGTTGCGTCCCCGCAGCTAAGTAATTACACATCAATGACATACAATGGTCATGGACCGAATTTCGCGTACTTGACGGGAACTTTTTGCGTTCCGAAGGGGAAGTACCATTCGAAGACGCGCAGGACGTCTAACAGGAGAATGCGGATCTCTACGGACGAACGCGACGACGTTCTGCTGCGCCGTGCCGCTCGCGGCGAGGAGGATGCCTTTACCTGTCTGTACAAGCGGCATCAGGCGGCTCTTTATCGCTATGCGCTTCGCATGACGGGTTCAGCCTGGTCCGCCGAGGAGATTGTTCAGGAAGTGTTCATGACTCTGATTCGCGAGCCGAAAAAATACAACGCGGAGCGCGGAGCGGTAGGGGCTTTTCTCTTTGGCATAACGCGCAATCGGGTTCTGAAACACCTGGAGCGCAGGCCTCGCGAATTCTCCATCGAGGATGCCAGCCCCAATGGCTCTTACTATAGGGAGCCGGTAGATCCGGTAACTCCTGCGGTATGGGCCGAACAACGGGAAAGGGTCGCGCAGATTCGCGACGCGGTCCTGAGTCTTCCGGAGGAATTTCGCGAGGCTGTGGTGTTGTGTGAGCTGGAGGAATTGAGTTATGAGGAGGCGGCGCGCTTGAGCAGTTGTCCCATTGGGACCATTCGCTCGCGTTTGCATCGGGGACGCGCGTTGCTCCTGGCCAAATTGGAATTGTTGCGTCAAACCCCCCGGCGGGCGACTGCCAACGGGTGAAAGAAGTTTAGCCATGAATTGCGATGAATTCGAAAACCTCGGGCTGGATTTGAACCAGAGCGGCGCCGATGCCGAGCAGCGCGCCGCCGCCCTCGACCATCTGCGCCACTGTTCGCATTGCGCCGGGCTCGTTGAATCCTGGGAAGAAGCCCGCGCGGAGCTTTTCCTTCTTGGCGATGCAACACGTGAAGCGCAGACGCCCCTGCGGGTCGAGATGCGGCTTCGCCAGGAATTTCGTGCGCAGCGGCGCCCCTCAGTTTTCTATCGCCGGACGGCCCTGGTAGCGGCGTGGAGCTTGGCGGTTGTGACTCTGGTGGCCGGTGCGTGGAATTGGGAGAGCTGGCGCCATCAGCAGCCAAAGAAACCTGCGATCACTCCTGTCGCTACAAACGGCACGCAGCAGGTTGCCGCGCCGAACGATGTGCTGCTCGCGGACAGCGACACCAGCGCCTTTATTCCTCTGCCGGGCACCATTCCCATCGAGAGCGGAGATGCCTCCGTCATGCAAGTGCGTATGCAGCGCGGTGCCTTGTCCGCTCTTGGATTGCCGGTGGATCAGGAACACGTTTCGGATTGGATTCGGGTTGATCTGCTGGTTGCCGAAGACGGTGTTCCCCAAGCCGTACGTTTACACCAGGCAACGACACAAGAAGGGACTTCTCAATGACCGGGTCGCGAACAAATTGGCACAAAGAGGAGAGACGATGATGAGTGCAACGGCGAGGACGCTGGCCGCCCTTTGCGCCGCCTTGATCAGCGCGGGCGTCTTGATGGCACAAAACGCGCCGCCTCCGCCCGCGCCGCTGGAAGGGGGAGGAGGGGAGCAAGGGCCTGGCCCCGGCCCGTTCGGCGACCGGATCGAAATCCTAGGGTTTGGAGGCTGGCATGGAGGAAAAGTTGTGACGGGCGCGCCCTTCAGCGCACTTGCCACCACCGAAACTGTGCAGACCCTCCAGAACGGCACCACGATCACCCATAAGACTCAGGCGAGTCTCTATCGGGACAGTGAGGGGCGATTCCGCAAGGAAGTTACCGTGACCGCCATTGGTCCCCTGGCCGCACAAGGACAGCCGCGCACCTTTATCGTGATTCAGGATCCGGTCGCAGGGACTTCGTATGTTCTTGAGCCCGATCAAAAGATTGCGCGTGTTTTGCCCGGTCGTCCAGGAAGGAGAACCGGGGGAAAAGACCCAGTTCCGTTTCGCGGATTGAACCGGGAAGAAGATGTGGATGTGAAAAAGGAATCGCTCGGCACGCGAACCATCAATGGGATCAACGCGGAGGGGACACTGTACACGAGGACGATCCCTGCCGGTCAGATCGGAAATGACAAACCCATTACGGTCACGAACGAAACGTGGTACTCGCCCGGCCTTCAGCTTGTGGTAATGAGCAAGCGCAGCGATCCGCGTTTTGGCCAGACGACTTACACGCTGACGAATATCCAGCGGGCGGACCCTGCGGCGAATCTCTTCACCGTTCCCAGCGATTACACCGTGAAACAGAGGGTATTCGGCGGGAGGCGCGGCTCCACGAGGCGAGGGGGAGCGCCTCCTCCTCTGCCGGATACAAGCGGCCCGGAGGACTAACAGGCCGCGAACGAACTTCTCTCCTGAAGACAGCCCGCCCTCTCTTACGCACGTTGCCAGAAACGAGCGGAGGGGAGGGCGAAGCTGTTTTTGGAGGCGCCAAGTCCGCCTATGCGGCCCAGGCTGGAGTGATCCCGGCCGCGAGAGCCTTGCGGTAAACTCTTGTCGTGGATGAGCGGCTACTCTCGCTTCAATTGAATCAGGAAGGTTTTTCCCGCACATACGTCTGGCAGGATGACGCCGATGCGTTCTATCCCGATCACACGCATCCTCAGGAGACGGCGCATATTATTTTGAGCGGCGAAATGTCCCTCACCGTAGCGGGGAAAACAACGACTTATCATGAGGGAGAACGCTGCGATGTCCCCGCAAATGCAGTGCACTCGGCGAAAATGGGTCCGCAAGGCTGCCGTTATCTGATCGGGGAACGCTGACTCAGGCAATCGCGCGGTCGAGCAGTTCAACGAGGTGAAGCACTTCCTGTCCCGTCCCATGCAGAGTGACGCCCGCGCGCAATTGCAGCAAGCAACCCGGATTGGCCGTGGCGACGATCTCCGCCCTCGTCTCCTTCGCACAAGCCATTTTTTCCGCAAGCAAATCCAGCGAAGTTTGCGTCTGCGTAACGTTGTACACGCCCGCCGAACCGCAACAGATGTCGGAGTGCGGCAATTCTACGAATTCCAGATCTGGAATCGCGCGCAACAGTATTCGCGGCGCGTCCTTTATTTTTTGCCCATGCAAAAGATGGCAGGAATCCTGATATGTCACGCGGGCGGGGAGGCTCTTTAGTTCGGCGGAAAGTCCGAGCTGCGCCAGGAATTCAGTCGCGTCTCGGACTTTTGCCTCGAACGCATGCGCCTTTTCGCTCTCCGATTCGTCTTCGGAGAACAGATGCGAGTATGCCTTGAGCGTCGAGCCGCATCCCGCTGCGTTGGTCACAATTGCGTCGAACTCTTCTTGCAGAAATGCCGCCATGTTTTTCCGGGCGAGCTTGCGCGCGGATTGCCGGGCTCCGGCGTGCCAGGCGAGCGCTCCACAGCAAAACTGCATCTTCGGCACCACGACCTCGCAACCGTTGGCGGTCAGGACCCGAATCGTCGCTTCGTTCAACGCCGTAAAGGTGACATTCGCGATGCATCCCGCAAAGAACGCCACTCGAGCACGCCGCTCGCCGACGGCCGGAAAAGTCTGGCCGAGCCGGCTAAAAAAGAAGTGTTTGTCAATTGCCGGCAAGAGGCGCTCGCGCTCCGCGGCTCCGACTAGATTCAACAGACCGGTCTTTCGCGCGAGTGTTTGCAAACCGGAGCGCTGGTAGAGGCGCAGAAGCTGCGCGGCAGCCGCAATGCGCCGTGGATAGGGCAGCAGGCTCCGGTACGCAAAGTATCTCGCCAACCGAGAGGAAATCGGCCGCTTGTATTCCGTTGCAATGCGCGCGCGCGCATATTCGACGAGCTTTCCGTACTCCACACCGGAAGGGCAAGCGGTCTCGCACGCGCGGCAATCCAGGCATTTGTCAATGTGATCCACAAAATTGGGATTAAGCGCCTTCTCGCCGTTCTCAATATGAATCATCTGCCGAATTCGCCCGCGCGGCGAATCCGCTTCCAGGTGCCAAAGCCGGTAGGTTGGACAATGATTGAGGCACAGCCCGCAATGCACGCAACGCGCGTAATCCTCGTAAGCAGGATGGAGCCCGGGAACTTGCTGTGCTTTGCGCACCGGTTCAGATGCCTCCCACGAAACGGCCGGGGGCGAAGAGGTTGTGCGGGTCGAAGGAACTTTTCACGCGCCGCATCAAGGCAAGATCAGGACCATCCGCGCCCCAAACACGCAGTTCGGTTTTCCATTCGGATGGGCACGAGAGAATGGACGCGCGGAAATCAAGCTTCCCGCGCAACGATTCCACGCTCTTCCAGAAGTAGGCTACCTGCTTGAACAAGGATTCCTCCTGTCCCTTGGGAAGCAGCGCCAGGCATAGCTCGGAACTTCCGCGCACAATTTGTACGCTGGGGATCCACGAAGACGCCACAAAACTTCTGAGCGCGCGCAGGAGCGTGGTGGTTTCCGCAGGCAGTCCGCTGAAGCGGAAGAGAACCGCCTGCGGTGAATTCCGCGACAACAGGGGGACAGCTTCGCGCATGCGCTCGGCGAGTCCCGTGTATTGCGCCTCCCGCAAAACCAGGGCATCATGCGCGCCGGATTCCTGCGCCAGCCGCTGCAGCTCTCGCGCATAACGGTCGCAGACCTCCGGTGTTCCTTCGAAGCCCGCGAACAGATGCCAGGAACGTTCTCCCGCAAGGAGCGAGGCGATCGGCGTCTCCGTGCCGAAGAGGATGCGCGTGGCCTCGGGCGAACAGATTTCCAGGACCACCGGAGTGAGCGGCGAAGCGATGATTTTCTGGCGGAGGCTGACGGCTTCCTGCTCATTGTCAAACGCGGCAAGAAATCCGCGTTTAGCTTCCGGGAGGGGGAATGTCCGGAAATTCAGCCGCGTAATCACCGCCAGAGTTCCGAGTGATCCGATTAGAAGTTTGTGAAGGTCGTATCCGGAGACGTTCTTCACCACTCGACCGCCGCTTTTGTTCAGCGCTCCGGATCCGTTGATGAACTCCGCCCCGATAAGAAAATCGCGCGGTGTTCCGTAACCGGGCCGCAGCAGGGAATCCGCTCCCGACGCAATCGTGCCTCCCACGGTGCAGTTTTCAAAGAACGGCGGCATGAGAGGCAGGAACTGATTCTTCTTTGCCAGTATTTGACCGAGCTTTGCAAGGCCCATGCCCGCTTCCACGCTCAGGGTGAGGTCGTCCGGGTCGTAGTGAACGACGCTGTTAAGCCGAGTCAAATCCATCGCGATGTCGTATCGCGAAGCCGGCATCCCTACCCCGAGCTTGGTGAGCGCACCGCAGGGTATGAGGGAGAGTCTCTCCGTCCCCGCATAGCGCACAATTTCTGCGGCTTGTTCCGCGGTCTCCGGACGGACTATTGCCGCCGGAACCATTCCGTCTACCGCGTACTTGGCGCATTCGTGCGGCGCCGGGTGAACATTCGCCCTGCCCGCAATCTGCTCCAGTTGACTGCTTGCGATGGTGTTGGAAGCTTTCACGTGGCCGCGCCTGCATTGATTTCGTGCGGACGGATTCGCGTTTCACCGCAACCCTTCCCGAGTGGAAACACTTTTCCGGGATTCAACAATCCCACGGGATTGAACGCATCGTGGATGCGACGCATCAGCGCAAAATCTTCGTCGGAAAATAGCAGCGGCATCAGCTCGCTCTTCTCCATCCCGACGCCGTGTTCGCCGGTCAATGCGCCGCCGATTTCCACGCAATAACGGATAATCTCCTCCGAAGCCTGCATCGCGCCCTCAAACTGCTCACGATCGCGCGGATCGTACAAAACCAGCGGATGCAAGTTGCCGTCTCCCGCGTGGAAAATGTTTCCGATGGAAAACCCATATTTCTTGCCGATCTCGGAGATATGTTGGAGCGCTTTCGGGAGCTTCGAGCGGGGAATTACGCCATCGAGCACGTAGTTACTCGGCGCCAATCTTCCCAGAGCGCCAAAAGCATTTTTTCTGCCTTTCCACAACAATTCGCGCTCCTTTTCGTCCTTGGCGGTTCTCACCTCTCTTGCATCATGCTTCTTGCAAATCTGTTCCACTGCCTTCGCCTGCGCTTGCACGGCTTCCGCTAATCCTTCCACTTCGATAAGCAGCACAGCGGCGCTGTCTCTCGGGAAGCCCGCGTGGACATAATCTTCAACGGCGCACAGCGTCAAGCCGTCCATCATCTCGCAAGCTGCCGGAGTAATGGCACGAGCCGTCATCTCCGCGACCGTTTCCGTTGCGTCGTCCACCGTTTCGAAAATTGCAAGCAAAGTCTTCACCGCTTCAGGTTTCCGCGAAAGCCTCGCGGTGATTTCCGTGACCAGCGCGAGAGTCCCTTCGCTGCCGACAAACAGTCCGCAAAGGTCGTATCCGGCTGCGCCGCTCACTTTGCCACCAATGCGCACGATCTCGCCGTCCGGGAACACGAGTTCCAAACCGGTTATGTGATTTGTGGTCACACCGTAAGCGAGCGTGTGCGGCCCGCCGGCATTCTCGCTCACGTTGCCGCCTATGGTGCACGCCTTCTGGCTCGACGGATCAGGCGCAAAGTACAAACCCGCGCTCTCCACCGCGCGCGTCAGATCCAGATTCACCACACCCGGTTGCACGCGCGCCCTTTGGTTCTCCAGATCAATCTCCAGAATCTTGTTCATGCGCGCGAATACGATAACGATCCCGCCGCCGCGCGCCAGAGCTCCTCCCGAGAGTCCCGTTCCCGCGCCTCGCCCCACGATCGGCACGTCATGTTTCAATGCCAGACGGACGATTGACGAAACGTGCTGCGTGCTAAGTGGAAACACCACCACATCCGGCCGCGCTTTCTCGACCGATCCGTCGTACTCGTACATCGCAAGATCTTCGGGTTGCGAGAGCACTCCGTCGGCGCCAACCAGGGCGAGCAGCTCGCGCACCAATTCCTTTTTGGCCGCTTCTACCATCTTCTTCTCTGCATCTCACTATAGTGAGACTCCGTGCATTTCTGCAACGCTTCCCTGAGCCCGGCCCAAAGTGTGCTAACGTAATTGCCCGTCCATTCTCTCGGAGCCGACCATGCCGAAGGCCAAAGTTCTCGCCACTCATCCGTTGTTCGACAGCGCTTGCCAGATCCTTCAGGATTCCTGCGAAGTGGAATATTGGTTCCGCCCTGAACGGCCCACGCGCGAAGAGTTCCTCAAGCTTGCGAAAGATAAGGAAGGCATCGTTTGCCTGCTCACGGAGAAAATCAACGATGAGCTGCTTCGCGCCGCTCCCAAGCTGCGAATCACCTCCAATGTCGCCGTAGGCTACGACAATATTGACGTGGCGGCCTGCACCAGGCGCGGGGTCGTTGCCACGAATACTCCCGGCGTTCTCGATGAAACAACAGCCGATTTTGCCTGGACGCTCTTGATGGCCGTGGCTCGCCGCCTTGGCGAAGGCGAGCAACTCGCGCGCTCCGGGATGTGGAATGGCTGGAATCTCGATCAACTGTGCGGCGCGGATGTCTGGGGAAAAACCCTGGGCGTTGTCGGTTTTGGCCGCATCGGGCGCGCTGTTGCCCGCCGCGCCTCCGGCTTTCAGATGAAAGTGATTTATACCGACGCTGTGCGCGCTCCCGAGGAAACGGAAAGATCAGTTCACGCCGAATTTCGCGACATGAATGCTCTGCTCGCGGAAGCAGATTTCATTAGCGTTCATGTTCCTTTAACGCCCGATACGCGCGGCCTTTTCGACGCTCCCAGATTTTTCCGCATGAAACCCACGGCTTTTCTCATCAATACTTCGCGCGGCCCCGTCGTGGACGAGGCTGCGCTGGTTCATGCGCTCGAAACAAAAAAAATCGCGGGAGCGGCACTGGACGTTTACGAAAATGAGCCGTTCATCCATCCTGGCCTGAAGCGCCCGAACGTCGTCCTGGCGCCGCATATCGCTTCCGCGTCCCTCGAAACGCGGACCAAGATGGCTTCCATGGCCGCACAGAATGTTGTCGCGCTCTTCAAAGGGCAGCGCCCTCCCAACATGCTCAACCCCGAAGCGCTTCAGGTTGATTGAGGATTTGTGGTCCTTCTCCCGTGGCCGACCTAAAGCAACTCGCGCGCCGCATTTTCAGCGAAACCTTGGCTGCGATAGACATTCCGTTGGCAATCGAAAACATCCTCGTACGCAACGGCCGTCAGCTCTGTCTGGAGGACTCCGTTTTCCCGCTGGACAATTTTCGCGATGTAACTGTCATTGCTGTCGGCAAAGCGTCGCATGCTATGGCGGATGGTCTTGTGCGCATTCTCGCTCCTGATGTTGCGTTCCGCGGCGTTGTCTCCGCGCCGACCGCGCCGCTAGCTCCTCTGCCCGGATTGTCCTATTTCACGGGCGGGCATCCGCTCCCCAATGAAGCCAGTTTCCAGGCCGCTCAGGCAATTCTTTCCGCCCTGCATGACTGTACGGAAAATTCCCTCGTGTTCTTTCTCTTGTCTGGAGGAGGATCCTCCCTGATGGAGCTTCCTCTGGATCCATCGCTCACCCTGCAAGATGTGCGGGAGTTCTACCGCGCCCTCGTAAATTGCGGCGCCTCGATCGAGGAAATCAATATAGTTCGCAAGCATTTCTCGGCCGTGAAGGGCGGGCGGTTGGCCGTCGCTGCTGCGCGCGCCGCAAAGATCACGCTCGCGATCACGGATGTACCTGTCGGAAGGGAATCGGCTTTGGCTTCGGGCCCTACGCTTCCGGATCCCTCCACTTGCATTGACGTTTTCAAAATCCTGCACAAATATTCTCTGCTTCCAAAATTTCCGGACCGAATCCGCCTCTGGTTTGACTCCGGCAGTATGAAGGAAACGCCCAAGCAGGATCATCCGGCTTTTGTTGACGCCCGTTTTTCACTACTTCTCGGCATGCATGATCTCTTTCATCGCGCTCACCACGCCTCGGAAGCTGAAGGCTTTGTCACCTGCTGTGACAATTCCATGGACGATTGGCCAGTCGAGCGCGCCGCCGACTCGCTGCTCGCCCAGCTAGACGATTTTCAAAGAGGAAACTGCGGAGCTCCCGTCGCCCTAATCGCGGACGGCGAACTCAGCTCAGTTGTGACCGGCGATGGAATTGGAGGCAGGAATTCGGCTTTTGTCCTCTCGTGCGCCGAAAAAATCGCGGGCAAACGCATTGCAGTGCTAAGCGCCGGAACCGACGGATTGGATGGCAACAGTCCTGCGGCTGGCGCTGTGGCCGACGGGACCACGCTGGATCGCGCCCGAGCAGCTGGGCTGGATCCGCGCGACTATTTCCGCCGGAGCGACGCCTATTCATTCTTCAAACGTCTCGACGACACCGTGGAAACCGGCCCCACCGGAAACAATCTCCGCGATCTGCGCATTTTTCTCGCCGAAGCCCGTTAGCCTCCGCGCAGCACTCCAGCCGCTTGACAAAATGGGCGGCGAACACCCGCCCTTTTTGTTTTCAATGGAAATGCAGAACTACTTCTTTGGCGGAAGCCGGTTTTCGATCGTCTTCAGCCGATCGTTCATCTGCTCCATCAATTTTTCGAGCTGGTCCAGCCGTTTTTCGACTCCGGCTTGTCCTGCAGCGACGCCTTCATTTCCTTCCGCGCCTTCGCCTTTTCCTTCTGGCCCTTTCTTCAGCCGCGCAATTTGGCGCTTAATCATCGGCGCGATCTCGATGCTCAGGTCGTTGCTGTTTAGCAGCGCCTCCAGCGAGGGAACGGCCGAGATATCTCCGCGTCCGCCCAGCGCAAAAATGGCCGAGATGCGAATGCGAAAATGAGGATCGAACAGATAGCCCGCGATCTGTTGCGTAATCTGCTTGTTGGTCTTATCCAGTTGCGCGAGGCTGCTGATCGCCGCTTGCCGGGCCTCAAGCTCCTTGCCGGAAACGATCCAGGCTTGCAGCGTTGGCACTGCTTTGTCGTCTCCAAGCGGACCCATTGCTCTCAGTGCCGCGTTGCGCAGGAAGCCATCAGGGGATTCTCCCGCCACTGCGGCATTCAGAATGTCCAGCGCCCCGGGCGCTTTCATTTTTCCGAGCGCCTGCAAGCCCGCCGCGCGTGCCCGCCAGGATGAATCGTTATTCGCCACGGAAGTTAATTTCGCGGCGAGTTCCGGGCTCTCCTTGAAATTACCCAGGGCCGTTACCACGCGATTGCGCACCCACGGCTTGTCCTGCTTCTCGAGCGTCTCGATCAGCTGCTTCTCCGCCGCCGGAGTTTTCATCTCGCCCAGAGTGTCTGCCGCGGTAGCGCGGATGCCCCAGTCCTTGTCGTCGCGTGACGCCTCTCCGAGAGCATCCGCGACGTCATCCTCTTTCATCTTTCCGAGCGCTTCTACAGCGTCCGCGCGATCGGCAAAGTCCGCTGCATTTTTCAGCTGGTACAGCCATTCCTTCTTTTCCTTATGGAAATCCGCCGACTTGAGCACGTGCCCGCCCTTGTCGAATAGCACCATCAGCGGCGCGCTCTCTGACGGGAACGTAAAGACTTCTTCCGCCTTCGAAACGGTGATCGGATACAGCTTCGGTCCGGTCGCGGTCGTGATCTCCACGTCCACGGGAATTTCAAATAATCCCACGCGCCCTTCCATCTTCTGCATCTGCTTCACCGTCAACGCAACCTGATGCTTTGCGTCGTCGTACGCGTAGCTCAAGTCGAATTTCGGCGCTCCCGCTCCGTATACCCACTCGTTGAAGAACCGGTCCACATTGATGTGTGTCGCTTCTTCAATCGCCTTGATTAAATCGGCGGTGACCACGTTTTTCCCGCGGTTCACCTCCAAGTAGTGTTTCAAGCCGGCGTAGAAATTTTCTTCGCCGATCTGGTGCCGGAGCATGTACAGCACCCACCCGCCCTTCGTGTAGGCATTCCCGTCGAACTCGCTCGAGTCGTTGAAATCGAATCGTACGATCGGTTTTTCATACAGATTCTGCTCTCCGAACCAGCCGCGCGCATCCGCCCACCGCTCGTACTCCGCCTGATCTTTCGGATAGTAATGCTCGATCCACGCGTAATTCATATACGTGGCAAATCCTTCGTTCAGCCAGATGTCTCCCCAGTCCTTGCAGGTCACCAGGTCGCCGAACCATTGGTGCCCCAGTTCGTGCGAAATCAGGCCGTCTTCATCAGTGTAAAATTCCGGCACGAGGCGTGGATCTCTCAATGACATGCTGGTGTTCGTCGTGGCGCTCGAATTCTCCATTCCCCCCGCCACAAAATCGTCCACCATCGCCTGTGAATACTTCTCCCAGGCATACTCGACGCCAAGCGTCTTGCTGAAAAACTCCAGCATCTCCGGCGTGCGTTCGTAATTGGCCTTCAGACGGTCTCCCTTTCCCTTGGGCGCGTAATAGGTGACCGGCTTTCCCCTCCACGAATCCTTAACCTCATCGAACTCGCCTGCGACCACGGTGATCAGGTACGTGGAACTCGGCAGTGATTCCTTCCAGGTCCACGTTTTCATCCCTTTTCCGGCGTCCGTTACGCTCATCAGTTTCCCGTTCGCCACGGTGATCCACGAAGCGGGCACCGTCAAAACCGTCTCCGTCGTCAAGCGGTCATTCGGGTAGTCATAGGTCGGCAAATAGAAATGCGTGTCTTCGGATTCGCCCTGTGTCCAGACCTCCTTCGGCTGAGTGGGATAATCCTTGTCCGGCAGGATGAAGTAGAGCCCCTTTTTCGGCTTGCCCTCGTAACGAATTTCCACCTCGAGCGTCTCGCCTGCCTTCGCCGCATGCGGCAGCGTCACGTCCAGCTTCGCTCCGCTGACCTCGAACTTTGCTTTGGCCTTGTCCACCGTCACGCTCTCGATGTCCAGTCCGCTGGAATCGAAAGCCAGTTCCGAAGTTCCATCACGAAAAACGGAAATCGTGTGCGTCACGTCTCCGATCACCTTTTTCTGCTCCGTGTCGAATCGCAGGACGATCCGCGAATGCTGCAGGTCGTATTTCCGGCTTCGCGCGTATGGCTCATCGGCACGCAACGGAACACATGCGGCGAAGAGCAACACCACGTACGCCAGCCGCACTACGGCACGCCGCATGATTCTTTCTGCAAACACACTCGTCAGCTTCCTTCTCATTCTTTTTTTCTCCTGTGATGGAAAAATGTGAAAAGCCTACTTCGTCTTCTGCACCTTATGGCCTGCCTCTTCCAAAACGGCGCTGGCCCGCTCCAGGTCTTGCTGTGCCACCAAAATGTAATCCGTGTCGTACGTCGAAATCGCGAAAATGCTGATCTCCGCTTCGGCCAGCGGCGAAGCTACCGAAGCAAGCACCCCCGTCAGCGTGAACCCCAGCGTTCCTTCGATCTGCAGCAGCCGCCGGTTTCGTTCCGCGTGAACCTCACCGGGAACCGGCGTTTCCTCGCAAACAATCGAAAGCTCCTTCTCCGTTCGCGTAACGGAGAGGAACTCTCCTCCACTTGCCCAGCGCGGTACCGCCTCTTCCGCCTCCAATCGGCAGATCGCGTATGCGTTCGGGTGCACGGTGATTGTCAGCCGATGATTCACTCTACGAAGCGCAAAATTCGCGTTCGGTTCTCCCTGGGTTTCAGAGCAAGCCCCTCACAATCCCCCCGTCTATCGCGATGGATGTCCCGTTGACGTAACTCGCGCGCTCCGACGCCAGAAATGTCACTACGGCCGCAAACTCCTCCGGAGTCCCGATTCTCCCACCCGGAATCTGCCGTTTCCAACCCGCAAAAACCTCTTCCGGCGTTGTTCCCGTCCGCGCCGAGATCGTCTCGGCAAGTTCGCCCAGCCGCTCCGTGCCCGTGTATCCAGGGCACACGTTATTCACCGTGATTCCCTGCGCAGCATATTCATTGGCCAGCGTTCGGGCAAGCCCCGTAACTGCGGCGCGAATTGAGTTCGAAAGTAGTAGGCCATCCACGGGCTGCTTCACTGCGTAGGAAGTGATGGTGATGAATCGCCCCCACCGATTCTTGGCCATGCGCGGCAGCGTCTCGCGCGCGAAAAACACCGCGCTCATGAGCAGCAAATCCACCGCCGACCGCCAATCTTCAGGTTTCGTGTCAGCAAAAAGCTTAGACGGCGGCCCTCCGGAATTGGCAACGCAGATTTCCACTTTTCCAAACCGCTCTTCGACAGCGGCTACAAACTTGCCCACTCCCTCCGCGTCTCTCACATCCAAAGCATGCGCAAGAACTTCCGATCCGGTCTCCTCGCGGATTTCCGCTCCCGCGCGCTCCACATCCGCCGCGGTACGCGCGCAAATCGCCACGCGCGCCCCTTCCCGCGCCAGTTCTCGCGCTACAGCACGCCCCAGTCCGCTGCTCGCCGCCGCCACAATCGCCGCGCGGCCCTTCAGCCCCAAATCCATTCATTCCACCTCGCCAAATCGCCCATGTTCTCGCGATTTCCCCGGGCCGTCAACGCGACGTATCCGCAAGCCCGAGCGCCCACGTCCCGGCTTCTGTCGCACTTTTTGCCGATTCACTTCGGCGCGGGATCTGAAGCTTCTCCCGAGTCGTTGGTTTCCTGCTCTTCTGTAGGCCCTTCTGACGGCTTTTCTTCTGCAAGTTGATCTAGTCTCTGATCCACTTCATCAATCATCTTCCTTGCCGTTTGCTCGGTGATGAATCCATTATGCATGGCTTCTTCGATGGCGCTCTTTTCCGCGGACAACAGCCGCCGCTTGGCGTGGCGGATTTCGCCCGCAAAGTCCCGCGTCCCTTTCCCGTAAATCTCCTGAATCTCCCCGTTCGTTTTCTCCATCTTGCTCTGGAGTTCACTCCGCAGTGCGCTGTAGACCGGACCGGAAACCATGTGGCTCTGAAACATCTCGTCCAGATCGCCCATCGCCGCGGAAACCGCCATCTGCCGCACTCTCGCGCGGGAATAGTCGTCGTCCCTGGCAGTGCCCATTCCAAGAGTGCGGAGCAGCGGTTTGATGGTCAATCCCTGGGCTACAATCGTGAACGCGACAACCCCGAAGGTCAGGGACAGAATCTGGCTTCGATAGGGAAAATCATCCGCAAGGCTCAGCGCCAACGCCAGCGAGAGCGCCCCACGCATTCCTCCCCAAACCAGAACGTGTCCCCACCGCCCAGGAATGTTCTCCGTGAACTTATTGCTGACGGGCAGCAATCCATAGACCACGAGCATGCGGGCCGCGACCACCACGCCGATGATCAGCAGGATCGCATTCCAGCTCTGCATCCACTCCCCGACGCGCACTTGAAATCCGATCAGAAGGAACACCAGAGAGTTGATGACGAACGAAACGTATTCCCAGAACGACCATAGTGCGATCCGCGTACGCGGGCTCATCCCGATGTGTGCGCCGAAATTGCCGATCATGAGCCCAGCCGTCACTGTGGCCATGACTCCGGATACGTGCAGCGATTCGGCAATCAGGTACGATCCATAAGCTAGGATGGTGGTCAGGGTGATTTCAATCTGCGGCTCGTCGATTCGTTGCGTCGCCTTGCTGAACACATAGCCAAGCATTAGACCTACTGCCACTCCACCTAAGACTTCCACACAAAAGCTGCGGATTCCGCTCCATGCACTGATGTGGCCCGTGGCAATCGCCGCCAGCAAAATTGTGAAAAGGACCACCGCCGTGCCGTCGTTGAAGAGGCTTTCCCCTTCGACAATGGTGGAAAGCCGTTTGTTGACGGACATGCCGCGAAAAATCGCCAGGACGGAAATGGGGTCTGTGGCCGCGACGATGGTCCCGAACAGCAACGCGATCAACAACGGCACGCTCAAAAACCAGTGAACGGCAAAGCCCGTCACCAGCGTCGAAACGAGCACTCCCACAGTCGCAAGCAGAAAGATGGGTACTAGATTTTGCCGAAGGTGGCGAATCTGGAATTTCAGGCTGCCTTCGAACAACAGCGCGGGAAGGAAAATCACCAGGCTAACATCGGGAGAAAGCCACTCCGGCCGGTGGCTCAGGAAGTCTTGTACTGCCGGAAAATGCACGGATCCGAGCGCTAGTCCCCCCAGAACGAGCGCCACCGTGTACGGGATCCTCAGCCGTTCCGAAATCACCGCGATCAGCGACGCGGCGATCAGCAGCCACAGTATGAATTCAATCGTGAATTTCGGCGTCACGCCACGCTCCCTCCCCGGGTGGCAACTACGCCGTCATGCTACCTCATCAGCATCACGATGCAAGGCAACAGATTCCAGTGATAAGAGTGTCCGTTCCCGCGGCATCCGTCGCCATCTTGACCGGAAGGTCGCAGGTCAGTCACGGAGGGGAGGACTCGAACTACACTTGAAGGCCAATATCGTTGCACATTGCTCGTGTGTTCCTGTTGGCCGGATGGATCTCAAGAAAATTGACAGCTGATCTCGATCGCCTCTTCCGCTCCTGCCAATCCCCATCCGGTTGCTACTCTACTCCCGCGGCAGGAACGACTCGAGCTGCATCCACGGAAATCGGCGACTGAAAAATCAGATCGAATTGCGTACCGGCATCAAGAACCACTTCATTTCCGCCCCCGTTATGATGCGCGATGAGAATACCGATCACCGTCACTGCGGCGGCCACTCCCACAGTTACCCCGATCACCGCTCCTCTGCTCGGCCCAACCTGAGGAGGTGGCGGAGGGACCGGCGTTTGTTGGGGCAAGAAACCGTTGCTCATCGGAAAAAAGCCGGTTTTCGTGCCATGACCCGGATCCGGTTCGTCGAGACCATCTGCTTTCGAAGTGACACTTGCTCCGCTCAGCGCCACCTCGTATCCGTTCGCATAGATCATTCGCGTGAAACTCATTTGAAGATGGACGTCCCCTCCCCGGCCATGCCGCTGGATTTTGTCAATCACGCCTTCGAGGTACGTACCTGCCGGTATGGCGAGTTGCGTCCCCACGGTGACGGGAAACGCTGTGGCTACGCGGACAGAATCTCCCGTTCGGGCTTTCTTCAGCCGAAGGGGGCTTGTCAGCGTCACCGGGACGTGCGTCCCCGCCGGAATGGTGATCGTTCCATCGCTGTTTGCGCCTCCCGCCGGGGTCTGTTCCGGTGCTGGTGTCCGAGGTTCTTGCGCCGGCGATTGGGCGAGACAGGTCGAAGCCGTCAGCAATCCTGCGAGCAATAAGATCCGCATGGGAATCCCCTCCGTGCATTAGAACCAGATCAAGCTTATTGCCAATCTACAGCTTTCCATCTGGCGCATTGGCCGCGCCCTGGGAGTTGTTTGGGGCCCCACTTCCCGGAAACGAGAGTGCCAAGTCGCTGTTGGAGAACTGCAGCATTTCCAAAGTAGCCGTGCCGTCAGGATTCTGGTTCGTCGTCGTCGAATCCTTTTTGGGCTTGTTCTTCAGACTCACCACTAGCGCCGGTACTCGCGCTACCTCCTTGTCGTTCAGAAGGATGCTCGTATGCACCTGTGGACCCAATCCTTGCCAGACCGCCTTATAAATTCCCGCAGCCAACTTTTGTCCTGCCACAGTTACTTCGGAGGCCAGCCGGAAATTGCCGGAGTGATTCCACGGCCCGCTGAGACTCGAAATCACCACCGGTGGACCAGGACAAGAAATCCCCGGTGTCCCCGGCGTTCCCCCAATCACTGTGTCGGGTGTACCGGGCGATCCCGGCGTACCCGGAATTACCGTGTCCGGCATCCCTGGTGCTCCAGGGATCACCGTATCCGGAGTCCCAGGCGTCGCTGGCGTGCCTGGAATAATCGTTGGCGACGTCCCTGGAGTTGCCGGGACCGGACGGCACTTTGTCGCCGATTGCACCTTGGCGATGGGCAAGGGCTTTGATGCTCTCACCGCAGCCGCAACTCTCTTCGCGTCCAGCGTGAGCGGCGTCTGCAGCACCATTTCGAATTGTGTTCCGTTATCAAGCAGGACGTCGCTCGCGGCGCTCACGCTTACCAGTACGTCCGCGCTCGCGGTCGCTTGTCCACCCCGCGCCGACACGCCCCCATTTGCCGCGGCGCCCTCAGACAACTGGACGGTATAGCCGTTTGCAAAGATGAGCTGTACGAAATGAATCTGAAACTCAGCCCGGCTCGACCAAAGCGATGGCCGCTCCAGTGCGTCAATTCGACCTTGGACATAGGTTCCCGCCGGAATGGCCATGGTTCCATTCGCTGTCACAGGGAATACGCTTTGCGCATAGATGGGATCCCCCGCCTGTGCACTCTTGGCCCAGACCGGGCTCGTCATCGCCAGAACGACGTGCGTCTCTGCCGGCAGCGTAAGATTGGATTGTCCTTGAGCCTGCGCCTGGGGAGGTGAATTCGGCAGGTTGGATTGCGCGGCCGCTCCTGCTGGACCTTCCACTGCCAGAGCCAGCCCCACAATCAGCATTGCTGGTAAAACTTTTCGCATCGGTGGCCACCTCCGCTTCGCTGGCTCACCATCCCCTGTTGAAGGGACGCAAACGCAGTTCCGTTGGTTTCGCTTTCGCAAAGTACGAATTCCAATTTGCAACCGGATAATCGTCGCGTACGTTTCATTGAATAGCAGGCGTAGGTGTGAATCTTGCGCGCTTGACGTCTGCCTGCCTCAACATGCGGATTTCCGCTCAGCCGTTTTGCTGTGAGAACTGGGCTGCGTTGTCAGGCGGCTAGGGAGGATTCCGTGTGTCCTGTACGTTTCTACTGCTTCAGGACGGCGTCAAAGTAGCTCAGCATCTCCGGTGAGTTCCAATCCTGTGGCCCGATGATCTTTCTGATGATCGTCCCCTGCCGGTTAATTACGTAAGTTTCGGGAATCATCTTCGTTCCATACTCGTTCGCGATTTTCCAATTATTTCCATCCACATCGGGATCGCGCCAGGTCGGAAAATCAATTCCATGATCAACCAAAAACTTTGCGTAGGCTGAAGGATCTTCATCCTCGCTCACGCCAAGAATCGTTCCCCCTTTGGGCGCGATGTATTTCTGCAATTGGTTTAGCGCCGGAGCTTCCTCCACGCACGGCGGGCACCAAGTCGCCCAGAAATTCAATACCACCACTTTGCCGCGAAAATCAGAGAGATGCTCCGGCTTTCCGTCCAATTCCAGAGCAAAATCCAGCTTCGGATCGGGAGAGTACCAGTGAGCATCGCGGTACGCAGTTTTCCCGGCGATGGAAGCTTCTCCTTGCCGGTAGCTTGGCAGGGCGAAGACCAGAATGACGGCCGCGCCAAACGCGATTGCGCACCACGCCATGATCCTTCGAATCAACTTCATGGACCTTTCCGTGGCTGGTTCCGGCGGCATCGGATCTCCTAAGTCATCTTGTTTCTAACTGCTATACTAAACGATTCGCCCCCAGCCGAAAAACGGTTTGGCATCCTTCGACCATGTCCGATACTCCGATCATCTCCGCCATCATTCCTGCGCGCAACGAAGCCCCGGTGATTTCCGCGTGCATCGAATCGCTCGCTCGCCAGCCTGAAATCGCCGAAATTCTCGTCGTGGACGACCATTCCACGGATAAAACCGCGGATACTGTCCGTGGACTGATCCCGAAAATTCCTCAGCTCCGGCTCATTGAGGCGGATGCGCTGCCAAAGGGCTGGATTGGAAAAAGTCATGCCGTCTGGATTGCCGCTCAGCAGGCTAAAAGCGAGTGGCTCCTTTTCACTGACGCGGACACGTTTCATTTGGAAGGCGCGGCCGCAAGAGCCCTCGAAATTGCCGGAGAATCGAAAGCGGCAATGGTCTCCTTCTCGCCCGAGCAAATCCTCGTTCACTGGTACGAGAGGGCTCTTATTCCTTTTGTGTATTGCCGATTGGCCCGCCAGTTCTCGTTCGAACAGGTCAATGATCCCGCAAAGAAAATTGCCGCCGCCAACGGTCAATTTCTCATGGTTCGCCGCGACGCCTACGAATCCGTCGGCGGACACGCCAGCATCGCCGGCGAAGTTCTTGAGGATGTCGCGGTAGCCTGGCAGCTGAAGAGCGCGGGGTATCCGATTTGGTTCGGATCGGGAAAAGGCGTTGTCCAGGCCAGAATGTACCGTTCGTTTCGAACCATGTGGCAAGGCTGGACCAAAAACCTCTACCTCCTCATGGGCGGAACGCCTGTCGCGCTCTGGCGAGAGCTGGAATCGGTCCTGCCTTGGATGGCTCTGGCAATCTTTCTGTTCGGTTTCGAAATCCCCATTGCCGCTTTTCTTGGCATTGCCCTCATCCTCTTCCGCCAACTCAGTTACGGTAGGGAACTTGTCCGTAACCAATATTCGTTTCGACTCATCATTTATTACTTGCCGGCGGTTTTTCTGTACTCCCTGGTCCTTTGGCGCTCTTTTCGTTGCCATTCGAAAGGCCGCGTCCGCTGGAAGGGCAGAGAATATCCGGTGGGGGCTTCCGGAGCATCGAAGTAGCAGCCATGGTTTATCTCACGCGCAAAATCGAATTTTCCGCCTCCCACCGGTACGACAATCCGGCTTTCTCGCCGGAGGAAAACCGGAGAATTTTCGGCAAGTGCAACAATCCCCACGGTCACGGCCACAACTACAAGCTGGAAGTAACGGTTGCCGGCGAACCTGATCCGGCAACCGGCATGGTTCTTGACCTGAAAGAGCTGAAGGAAATTCTGGAGCGCGAAGTGATGCAGCGAATGGACCACCGCCACTTGAATTACGAAGTCGCGGAGCTCCAGGGCCAGATTCCCACCTGCGAAAATATCGCCCGGGTGATCTGGAATCTGCTGGAACCGAAGATCAAGCAGGGCAAATTGCATCGCGTGCGGCTCTACGAATCGCCGGATCTTTTCGCCGATTGCTACCGCAACGGCGCAGGCGGAGCCCGCACGAAATGAGCGGCGAACTCAAAATTGAACTCGGCCGCCGCTACCGTTTTGCGGCTTCGCACCGTTTGCATAATTCGCGGTTCACCGAGGAAGAAAATTCCCGGGTCTATGGGAAATGCAACAACCCATATGGACACGGCCACAATTATGTCCTGGAAATCCGCGTTTCCGGCGATGTGGATCCCGCAACGGGCATGATCGCGAATCTTGCCGATCTCGATTCCTTCGTGCGGCGCGAAGTGCTCGAAGATTTCGATCAGCATTCGCTGAACGAAGATGTTCCAGCATTTCGCGAGAAGATTCCGACCACGGAAAATCTGTGCATCGAGATTTTCGAGCGCCTGAAAAACTTTCCGATGGCGAGGCTGGAATCCGTGCGCATCCAGGAGACCGCGAACAATAGTTTCGAGTACACTGGTAGATAGCCGGAAGGATACGACTGTGAGTAAAGATACGGAAGAACTCCTGCTCCACGAAAACAAAACGCTGGATGCGAAAACCATCGCCTGTCACGTGCGGGAAATCATCAAGCTCGTCGGCGAAGATCCGGGCCGCGAAGGATTGCGCAAAACTCCGGAGCGTTATGAAAAGGCGCTGAAATTCCTGACGAGCGGCTATCACCAGAATCTCGACCACGTTCTGAATGGAGCGACCTTCAGCGTGTGCTACGACGAAATGGTGGTCGTGAAAGACATCGAATTCTTCAGCTTGTGCGAACATCACCTTCTTCCATTTTTCGGCGAAGCGCACATCGCATACTTGCCGGACAAAAAAGTTCTCGGCCTCAGCAAAGTCGCGCGCCTGGTGAACATGTACGCGAGACGCCTGCAAATTCAGGAACGCATGACCAGCCAGATCGCCAAGGCCATCGAGGAAAAAATCGCCCCGCAGGGCGTCGGCGTAATCATCGAAGCGCGCCACCTGTGCATGCAGATGCGTGGAGTGGAAAAGCAGCATGGCCGCGCGGTTACTAGTGCCATGCTCGGCGCTTTCCGCCACAACAAGCAAACGCGCGACGAATTTCTGGCCCTCGTCCGTCCGAAAGAAAGATGAGTTCAAACGCGCCATTTTGGCGCTGGACACCTTTTGCGATTGCCGCTACTTTTGGTCATGGCAACCGATTCCGCAGTCTCTTTCCTTCCTGGCCAGGAACCCGAAACTTCCGCGACTGCAAAATCCGCTCCCGCGAATCGTCTCCTCGTTATTTCTTCCTTTCTCGCGATCTGGCTCATCTGGGGCTCGACGTATCTTGCCATTCGCTACGCGGTCGAAACGATTCCCCCGCTTTACACCGCGGGATTCCGTCATCTTTTCGGCGGAATTATTCTTCTTGCAATCTGCCTTGCCAAAGGGCTTCGCCCGACCTGGAATCAAATTCGCGCGAGCATCGTCATCGGCTTTTTCTTTTTTCTGATCGGCCACGGCTCTCTGCACTGGGCGGAAACGCGCCTGCCCTCCGGGCTCGCCGCGTTGCTGATCGCGAGCGAACCGATCTGGGTGTTCGTATTGTCCGAAGCGGTAGCGCGGCATTTTCGCGTCAATTTGCCGCTGATCGGTGGCGTGGTGCTCGGGCTTGCGGGAGTGGCACTCCTGCTCGGCCGGGGCATCTGGAGCCAGGGTCCTTCGATGTTTCTGGGCGCGGTCGCGTGCCTGGCCGGCGCTGTGTCTTGGTCCATCGGAATTGTGTATTCGCGGCGGTCGCATCTTTCCGGGAATCCTCTGCTACTCTCCGCGCTATCGTTGCTCTCCGGTTCGGTGCTGCTGATCACGGCCGGGACAGTTCTTGGCGAAGCGAGAGGATTTCACCTTTCCCAAGTGAGCTTGCGGTCGTGGGAATCGCTGGCGTATCTCGTGATCTTCGGTTCGGTTGTGGCATTCAGTTGCTACAACTGGCTGATGGAGCATTTTTCGCCGACGCTGGTTTCCACGCACACGTACATCAATCCAATTATTGCGGTCCTCCTCGGCTGGATTCTGGCGGGTGAGAAAATGACGCTGAACGTCGGGATTTCCGCGGCGCTGGTCGTCGGCGCAGTTTTTCTGGTGGATCGTGGAATGGCCCGCCTCCGAGCCGTTCCCTAATTGTGATTAGCTAAGTCCTCCTTTGTTGTACTTCCATAGCCTCTCACATGGGCTCGATGGCGATGGTGGCGCGGGTTTTCTCCCATTCCATTTTCAGAGCGCAGCCCTTGCCCATTTTGTCGAACGAGATGGTGAAATCCTCGACTTCCGATGGCAGAGACGAGAGCTTCATCGGGAGGCGAAGAAAATCCTCTTTTTCGCCGGGATAGGGAATGCCCCACTCGCCTGTTTTCTTGCTGATGATGAGCGTCCAGCTTTCCGCCGTGGGAAGAACGAAAAGGGTATAGCTGCCGGCGGGGACTTCTTTGCCGCCGACTTTGAGATTCTCCGTGGTGACGAAGGTGGTGGCTTCGTTGGCTCCGGCGCGCCAGACCTCGCCGTAGGGAACGAGGCCGCCGAAGATCTTGCGGCCATGCATGCGGGGGCTGGAGTAGTCAATGGTGATGGATTTTCCGCCGGCCAGTTCGCACTTGGTGGAAGCGGGCGGGCTGGG
>DATJAD010000023.1:0-8232 GCA_035516615.1 Candidatus Acidiferrum sp. | reverse complement strand
CTCTCGATAGGCAAGCCAATCAAGGCCTGGGACTCCACCGGAAACTCGATCTTGCCGCCCGTGCGATCTATCAAGGCGCCCGCGGCAATCACGCGCCCGCCAGCCTCTTCGACAACTTGGATGGCCTCCTGCGTCGAGCCGCCTGTGGTCCACACGTCCTCGATCACCAAAACATGCTGGTCGGGCCTCAAATGAAAACCGCGCCGCATGGTCATGGTGCCGCTGGCGTCGCGCTCGACGAAAAGCGCGGGAACTCCTCCCCCCTTCCCGCCCTTAGGCTCGGGAAGCGCACGGGCCACTTCCTGGCCGATGATCACTCCGCCCAGCGCGGGTGAAACGACAGCTTCAATGTATGCATCAGAGAAGAGGGCAGCAAGAGCGTGGCCCAACTTTTCGGCGTAGCGCGGATATTGCAGAACCAGAGCGCATTGCACATAAGTGCCGCTGTGCAGCCCGCTCGAAAGCTCAAAGTGGCCGTGCCGGATGGCTCCGGCCGCTTCGAATAGTTTGAGCAATTCCTCGCGCGAATCCATGGCATCATGCTAACCGCAGCTGCTCCTAACCGTCGAAATGTCAGCAGACTAGCTGCGGCGCCCTGCGTTGTCAAGAAAGCGACTGCCCTGTTAGACTTGGCGTTCAGGCGGGTTCGCATTTTTTCCCGGAAAGCGCCCTCCCATGGCCGGGTGGATGAAACAAATCCCCGTCCGCTAACGTTTTACAGATTTGAGCACTACGGAGACTTGTCCCGAAGGGACCACTTCTTGAGGGGATGACAATACGATGACTATGCCGATGACGCGCCGTATTTTTGCCGTTCTGCTGGCCGGTACGCTGGCTGCAGGGCCGATTGCGCCTGTTTTTGCGCAAAACGCTCCTCAGGCGCCGCCGAGCGCGCCCGTTCCGCATACCGAGACGACGATTCCCCCCGTCTCCCTTGGCACGGCGCAATACCGCTATACTCACGCGCCACGGCCGTTTCCAAATCTTCTCGCGCCGTATCGTCCGATTTCCGTCCCCGCGCCTCAACTCTCCAATGCCCCGCGCATAGATCAGATGATTCATGACGGAAAGCTCGAACTGAGTTTGCAAGATGCCATTGAACTGGCGCTCGCCAATAACGTGGACATTGCCGTCGCCCGCTACAACCCCTGGCTCGCGGATACTTCTATTCTGAAAACCGAATCAGGCGGTTTCGGCTACGGAACCACCGGCGCTCTGTTCGCGAATTCCACCGCTAACATCCCCACGCTGAATTTCGATCCTCTATTGACCGGCACTGTCTCCTTCGACGATCGCAGCACCCCGGTCAACAACCCGTTCCTGGCCGGTACGGGGACTTCCGCTGTTGCCGCGGTCATCTCGCATACTTCCACATTCAACTTGCAATACAACCAGTCTTTCGCAACCGGCACTTCCATCTTTTCCAGCTGGGATAATACGCGTGGAAGTTCGAGCTCGGCATTCAACACCTTCAATCCATTTGTTGAGTCCAGCATTAACTTTGGATTCCAGCAAGAACTGCTGAACGGTTTCGGCACCTGGATCAACAGGCGCAACATCATCATCTCCAAGACCAATCGCAAGATCGCCGACATGGCTTTTACTCAGCAGGCCATTACCTCCATCACGAATGTGATCACCGCGTATTGGGAACTCGTCTATGCGCGGGAAAATGTGAAAGTGGAACAGCAAGCCGTCGAGGTCTCGCAGAAGTTGTACAACGACAACCAGAAGCAGCTGCAAATCGGCACCATGGCGCCGCTGGACGTGACGCGCGCGCAATCCGAACTGGCCACCGATCAACAAAACCTGATCGTCGCGCAAACCGCGCAATTGCAGCAGCAGCAGGCGCTGATCAACGTCATCGCGAAGGATCCCCTGGCGCCCAATCTGATCCATGTCGAGGTTATACCGACCGACGAGCCCACTCCTCCCGCCGCTATCGAAGCTCCCAGCTTTGAAGACTCCGTCAAGGAGGCATTCGCCAAACGCCCGGACCTCCAGGAGGAATATTTGAATTTGCAGAACGCCGATCTCGACGTCAAAGCCACCCACAGGGCGCTGCTCCCGACGGCCACCATTTCCGGCCAGTACAGCACCGTGGGCCTCGCCGGAAATTCGCCCATTCTAAGCCAGCCGACAACCGTGGCGGGAAATGCTGTGGTGGATGCAGCGGGCTTGCCCGTGATCGTCACCGACGCCAACGGCAATCCCGTGCCGATCTTTGTGCCCACCTCTTCGCAAACCGTCCTTGGGCTCAGCAAGGACGGCCTTGGCACCGCGACGAGCCAGGCGTTTCACAATGATTTTCCGGATTACCAACTTTCAGTGAACATCCAGATTCCCATTCGCAACCGTTCCGCGCAGGCGGACAACCAGCACGCCATCCTCACGCAACGCCAGATGCAGACGCAATTGCAGCAGCTGAAGAACAGCATCGTGCTGGATGTGCGCAATACCTACGTGGCGCTGGTTCAAGACCGCGCGCAGGTGGACGCGGCTGTTAAAGCGAGCCAGCTCCAGAGGGAGACCTTCGAGGCCGAACAGAAAAAATATCAGCTCGGAGCTTCCACCGTGTACAACGTCATCCTGACGCAGCGCGATTATGTGGCCGCGCAAGGCACCGAGCTTCGCGCCCTGGCCAATCTCGTCGAGGCCAAAGCCAACTACGAGCGCGCGCTCGGCCGCACCCTCGACGTGAATCACGTGAGCATCGCCGACGCCAAATCCGGCGGCCAAGATCCCGAAACGCTCATTCCGGGCACGTTGAACGGAAAGGTTATCGGCACGGATGAGTTGCTCAAGAGCCTGCCTTCTTACGGCGATCAGAAGTAACCAACGGCAGATGATTCTCAGGCCGCCGGGAGCATTTTCCTGCTGGTTTCCTGTTGCATTTCGGAAATTTTGCTTTTCTTGCCCGCACGCTGGCTTTCAACTAGCATAAGATTCAGTTAAACGTTGCGCTGGAGAGATCAACCTACTCTGCCCGTCTCATCATGGCCCCTCGACAAAACTCGAAAACGGAAACGCTTCCGGGAGCGGACTCCGCTCTTGGACGTAAGCCTTCCGAGCGCGAGCATGCCTGGGAGACAAACACGTTGCAACCTGCCCTCGAAAAAAATTCCGAGCGCCAGGCCGAATTCACCACCATCTCCGGCCATCCGATTCACAGACTCTACACCGAAGCGGATCTCGCCGGCTGGGATCCCCAGCGCGACCTCGGCCTGCCCGGTCAACCGCCCTACACGCGCGGCATTCACGCCACCATGCATCGCGGCCGGCTTTGGACCATGCGCCAGTTCGCGGGCTTTGGCGCCGCTGAAGACACCAACCAGCGCTTTCGCTATTTGCTTTCGCAGGGGCAGACCGGCCTTTCCACCGCGTTCGATCTTCCAACGCTGATGGGCTACGACTCCGATCATCCTCTCTCCGAAGGAGAAGTCGGCAAGTGCGGTGTGGCCATCAGTTCCCTCGCGGACATGGAAGTTCTCTTCAACCAGATTCCTCTTTCCAACGTCACCACTTCCATGACCATCAATTCGCCCGCCGCGGTAATTTGGGCGATGTATCTCGCGGTTGCGGAAAAGCAGGGCGCCGATTGGCGGAAGATTTCCGGCACTATCCAGAACGACATCTTGAAGGAATACATCGCGCAGAAGGAATACATCTATCCGCCGGAACCTTCCATGCGGCTGGTGATTGACACGTTCGAATTTGGCGTCAAGAACACGCCGAAATTCAACACCATCTCCATTAGCGGCTACCACATTCGCGAAGCGGGTTCGACGGCGATTCAGGAGCTGGCGTTCACGCTTCGGGACGGCATGGAATATGTCGAATATGCCCTCCGCCGCGGTCTGCAAGTGGACGATTTCGGTCCGCAGCTTTCGTTTTTCTTTAATGCGCACAGCGATTTCTTCGAGGAAATTGCCAAGTACCGCGCTGCGCGCCGCATCTGGTACAAAGCGATGACGGAACGCTATGGCGCGAAGAATCCGCGCTCCTGGGCGCTGCGCTTCCATTCCCAGACGGCGGGATGTTCTCTTACCGCGCAGCAGCCGTACAACAATGTTGTTCGCACCGCGCTGCAAGCGCTTTCCGCAGTTCTTGGAGGCACACAATCCCTGCACACGAATTCGCTCGATGAAGCCTGGGCCCTGCCTACGGAATTCGCCGCCACCATCGCGCTCCGCACGCAACAGATCATTGCTCACGAATCCGGCGTCGCTAACACCGTGGATCCCTTCGGCGGCTCCTACTTCGTCGAGACCCTCACGAACGAAGTGGAACGCGGCGCATGGGACTACGTTCGCAAGATCGACGCCATCGGCGGCATGGTTCCCGCAATCGAACGCGGTTTCCCGCAGCGCGAAATCGCGGAGGCTTCCTATCGCTATCAGCGTGAGCTCGACAAAAAAGAAAAAATCATGGTTGGGGTGAACGATTTTATCAGCGAGGAGAAGCCGCTCGAGATTTTGCAAATTGACGAAGCCGTTGCACATCGCCAGGCAGACCGCCTGCGCAAACTCCGCGCCGACCGTTCCACGGACGAAGTCGCGCGCCGCTTGAACAACTTGCGCACCGCCGCGAAGGGCAAGGACAATTTGATGCCCGCCATTTACGAAGCCGTGAAATCCTACGCCACCCTCGGCGAAATCTGCGACGCCCTCCGTGACGTCTTCGGCACCTATGAAGAAGTCGCCATCACATGACCAATCATGGATAAAAAGATCCGCGTGCTGATCGCCAAGCCCGGCCTGGACGGCCACGACCGCGGCGCCAAAGTGATTGCCCGCGCACTGCGCGACGCCGGTATGGAAGTGATTTACACCGGCTTGCGCCAAACTCCGGAGATGATCGCTTCCGCCGCCGCCCAGGAAGACGTGGACGTTATCGGCCTGTCTATTTTATCCGGCGCCCACAATACGATCTGCCCACAACTCATGAAGCTGCTGCACGAAAAAGGCATGAGCGACGTCATTGTCCTCGTCGGCGGGATCATTCCGGAAGCGGACATTCCCGCGCTCAAGCAGGCCGGCATCGCGGCAATTTTTCTCCCTGGCACTTCCACGCATGCCATCGTGGAGTTCATCCACCAACGCTTCCCAAAAAACTGAGCGGTTACTTCATCGCCGGCGTCAGCACGACGCTCCGAAACTGCACGGTTCCTTCCTCGCTCCCCTGCAGATAAATCGGTCCCGGCAAACCTTCATGGCTGTCCAGCGCGCCTCCCGTAATGCCCGGAATCTCTTTATGATCAATGATCGTCACTCCGTTCTGCACCACCGTTACGGTCCGTCCCACCAGCGTGATGTCGTATGTTTGCCAGCCTCCGGGCGCTCTCGGTTGCTCCGGCTCCGGAGCGATGAATCCATAGATCGAGCCCATATGATGGCTGGGCGGTTCCTGGATCGAATTGGTTTCCACCTGCACTTCATACCTCCCGCGCAAATAGACCCCGCTGTTCGCTTCCGGCCCGCAATTGAATTCCACGTGCAGCTTGAAGTCCTCGAACTTCGATTCGTTCACTAGCTCCGGCCCTTTGCCTGGACTCGTCAAAATTCCGTCTTTCACCGTCCAGATCGGCGTTCCGCCGGGCGGCATCATTTTCCAGCCGCTCAGGCTCTTTCCATCGAATAGTTTGATGGGGTTTCCCCACTTTGGTTCGCCACTCCTCTTGAGCGATGGCGCGCGAACTCCTCTCCAGGTCCACTGCGGCCCCTTTGGCCCCGTGATTGTGCCTTCCAGGACCGAACGCACAAGTTTCCCCGTGAAAACCATATCTTCCGGGGTTCCCTCTTCCTCCTTGGGCGACACGAACGTCAATTTTCCTTCCGCAAGCTCTGCTTTCGGAAGCGGCCGCGCATTTCCCCAGCGGCCCACAAAGCGCGCTTTCAACTGCCCGTCTTCCTCGGTCAGCTCCAGCCAGGAGGGAGCTTCGCGTTCAGGAGTTTTCAGCGTCAAATCCCAGCGCCCGAGGTACGGATTCACGGACTGCTTGGGCACGCGTGAAGCGCTTCTTTTCGTTTCTTTGCCATGCGCGTATGCGGCTGCGGTCACACCGAAACCCAATGCCATTACAAAAAGCAGTGCCCTCTGAAGTTTCATAAGTTCAAGCTTCCTTTCCATCTGAAGTACACGCCGTTACGCAAATTACTCCGATTCCCATTCTTTCTCAAATTTCACGCGCGTGTACAGGACCTGGAATCCTTTGCGCACGATATTGCGCTGCGAACTGCTGCCCGGTTGTGCCAGGCACGCGGCAATGTCGCATCCCGCCCTCGTCGCTCGCGCCAGCCTCGCATTCAGGAGCGCGGTCTGCACCCCGCGGTTCCGGAACGGCAGAAGTGTGCTTGCCCCGAACAACCCGGCGACTCCATCGCGAAGAGACAAGGTCGCTCCTCCCGCGATGCGCCCGTCCACTCGCGCCAAATAGCACTCATTTTCCGGCGCCATCGCGAATACCTTCATCACGTCCAAAATCTCTTGGCTGACCGGCGCTCCTTCTGAAAATCCCTGCGCCACCGTCAAATACCACGGATCAATTTGGCCCGGCTGCACGAGATCAACCGTAATCCCTTGCCCAAAAAAACTGAAATCCTCGGATCCATTCAACCGCCGCGCCATCACGTTGGAAAATTCCGTCACGCGGTAGCATCGTTCCCCCAGATGCTCGAAAAGCGACGCATCCGCCATTGGGCACGCCTCGAGGCGCACCGCTTCGTTCCTCGAGCGGTAAAAATGTTCCAGAAGATTGAATTCTGTGTCGCTGATGGGACCGTCCAGTCCCAGCCCGATCGCCTGTGTCACTGGCGACTGCGGGCCGCAATACACCGCGTATCCTCCGGCAATCCTTGCCAACGCGGCTCTCCCCGGCTCCAACTTTTCCATCGAGCCTGCTGCGCTCGCAGCGGCCTTCGCTTCGGAAAGTTCGATGCGCTGCGCGAGTTCCCGGCTGAGTAGGAACGGTTCCATAGCTGGCGAAGTTTACTCGCTGACGCTGTTCGTTTCCAGATTCTTCTCAAGTCAATTTATGCGCCGAGGTTCGCTGGTTGCCTTTACAACCACTCTTCTATCCGCGCCCGCTCGCAGTATTCCGGCCGAACCCGTATACTGTGCCCCAGGATCGAATGTTCTGTGAGGAAGCTGCGTGTCCGCCAGTGCCCTGAAAAGTTCCGCGAAGACCGCCTCGCCCGAATTTGAGAAGAATACCCGCCGGGTTGTCGAACTTCTGACGCGAATCAAGAACGAAGAAGAGGAAATTCGCCAGGGCGGCGGCGTTAAAGCCATTGATTCCCAGCATAAAAAGGGTCGTCTGACCGCCCGCGAGCGCGTCGCCAAGCTAATTGACCACGGAACTTCCTTTTTTGAACTGGGCATCTATGCCGCGTACGAAATGTATGAGGACTGGGGCGGCGCCCCCGCGGCGGGAACCATCACCGGGCTGGCTCGCGTTTGCGGGCGGCAGTTCATGATTATCGCTAACGACGCCACTGTGAAGGCCGGCGCCTTTTTCCCGATGACCGCGAAAAAAGTCATCCGTGCCCAGAACATCGCCATCGAGAGCCGCATTCCCACGATTTATCTCGTGGACTCGTCTGGAATTTTCCTCCCGCTTCAGGAAGATGTGTTTCCCGATACCGACGATTTTGGCCGCGTTTTTCGCAACAACGCGGTGATGAGCGCAATGGGCATCCCGCAGATGACCGCGATCATGGGCATGTGCGTCGCGGGAGGCGCCTATCTTCCCGTGATGTGCGATCACATCCTCATGACCGAAGGCTCTGGTTTGTTTTTGGCCGGACCTGCGCTGGTTCAAGCAGCCATTGGCCAAAAAACTTCCGCCGAGGATCTTGGTGGCGCGAAAATGCATTCGCAGATCAGCGGGACAGTGGATTTTCGCGAGCTGGACGACGAAGCGTGCTTGAAAAGAATTCGGGCCTTGGTGGACAAGATGGGCGCGCGGAATCCGCCGGTTTTTAGCCATGTCGCTCCGCGAGAACCGCTCTATCCGGGCGAGGAAATCTACGGAATCTTTTCCAGCGATTCCGCGAAGCAGTACGACATGCGCGAAATCATCGCGCGCGTCGTGGACGCCAGTGAATTCGAGGAATACCGCGCGGAATATGGTGAAACAGTGCTTTGCGGTTATGCTCGCGTCGGCGGCTGGGCAGTGGGCATCGTCGCCAATCAAAAGAAGCACGTGCAAACCACCGCGCGTGGTTCGAACGA
>DATJAD010000022.1:0-7213 GCA_035516615.1 Candidatus Acidiferrum sp. | reverse complement strand
AACCATGGAAGAGCGTTTGTACGACCTGATTTTTATCGCGCGGCCGGCCACGCCGGAAGAAGAAGTCAAGAAAGTGGAGGCTGCGATCGAACACGCCTGCGCGGAAAAGGGCGGAAAGATCGAGAAGACGGAGAACTGGGGAACACGCAAGCTGGCGTACCGCGTGGCCAAACACCGCGAGGGAATTTACGTGTACCACCAGATTCGCACTTCGCACGGCGAGCTGATCGCGGAGCTGGAGCGGCGGCTGCGCGTGCAGGATTGCGTGATCAAGTACCTAACGATTCGTCTCGACGAGGATTTGAAGCGGCAGAAGAAGCTGGGCGACCGGAGAGAGAAGCGCGCTGCAAGGCGGCCGCGGCGTCCAGCGCAAACACCGCCTCCCGCGCCTGCACCAACTCCGGCCGCGGAGCAAACCACGGCGGCAAGCTAGAGATTACGGATCTTGATGGAAAATGGAATTCGAGGAAAGGGTGAACGGCATGGCTGAAGAACAGAGGCAAGCACACGCTCCTTCGGGAGCTCCGGCGCGCGAAGGCGGCGGCCCGGGCGGTGGTGGGGGCGGGCGGCGCGAAGGCGGCCCCGGCGGGGGCGGACGTCGCGAAGGTAGTCCGGGCGGAGGCCCCGGAGGACCGCGGCGTGGCAAACGCCAGTATTTTCGCAAAAAGAAGGTTTGCAAGTTCTGCGTCGAGAAGATGGACATGATTGATTACAAGCGCGCGGACATTCTTTCGCAGTTTGTTCAGGAGCGCGGGAAGATCCTGCCGCGGCGGATGACCGGAGTATGCTCGCGGCACCAGCGCTGGCTGGGCGTGGCGATCAAGCGCGCGCGCAACATCGCATTGCTGCCTTTTGCCGGAAGCGCGGCGGGGACGTCGGCGCCGAGGCCCGTGGAAGCGCACAAGAGCTGAGAGCAGAGAATCAGGAGCTAAAGGAAAAAACCCATGGAGATCATTCTTCAGGAAGACGTGGAAAAGCTGGGGCACCGCGGAGACGTGGTGACGGTGAAGCCGGGTTACGCGCGGAATTTTCTCTTGCCGCGGAAGATCGCTATCGCGGCGACGCCCGGAAACATGAAAGCGCTGGAGCGGATTCGCGGGGCACTGGCGAAGAAAACCGCAACGGAGATCGAATCCGCAAAGCAGCAGGCCGAACTGCTGAGCGCGGCTTCCGTGAAATTCACGCGGAAGACCGGCGAGAACGACCAGATGTTCGGGTCCGTGACCGCAGCGGACGTTGCGGAAGCGCTCAGCGCGCAGGGTTTCAAGGTGGACAAGCGGCAGGTTCAGCTGGCAGAACCCGTTAAGATCATCGGCGAGCATACGGTCACGATCAAGGTGTTTCGCGACGTGACGGCGGATGTGAAGGTGCAGGTCGAGAAGGAAGCCGCTTAAATTTCAGAGCGGGGCCTTCAGGAGAGCAGCAGAGGGGCGCGATTCGCAGTAGCGGGTGGCGCCCCTTATTTTTTTTGCAAAAGGTTCGGCGATGGCCTCGACGTCCTCGATTTTCCAAAGGTTCTCGCCAAGGTTCGTAAGCAGGCCGACAACGACCCGCGATTCGGGATATATGATCAACTGGCAACTGCCGCCGACGGAGCCGCCCGCGTGTTCGTAAATAGCCTGGCCGCTCGCGGATTTGTGGACAAACCAGCCGATGCCATAGCCGGTTTCCTTGCCCGCGCTGGTTTTCTGCGAAGTGAAAAGAAGTTTTAGCGAATCGGATTTAAGAAAGCCGGGCTCAAGAAGCGCGGAACCAAAGCGTACGACATCCTCGGAAGTGGATAGGAAACCGCCGCCGGCCCATTTGTAGCTGTTATCCACGTACGGAGAATTTTCGATCGCGCCGTCCTTCTCGCGGGTGTAGAAGCGCGTACGATGCTCGATGATCCGGCGGTTCTGGTCTGCCGTGGTGTCGCGGAGATTGAGGGGAGTAAAAACAAGATCCTGCATGCAGGCGAGAAATGGCTCGCCGCAGGCGGATTCAACGGCTGCGCTAAGGAGATTAAAGCCGTAGCTAGAGTAGCTGAATTCTGTTCCGGGTGGCGCGATCAGCGGATCATTCTCGAAGATTTTCAAACCGTCCAAGACATTGTCATAGTGGCGCTGGATAAAGAATTCATCGCCCCGGTAGTTGCGGATGCCGGCAAGATGGCCGGCGACGAGGCGCGGCGTGATGAGGACGCCCTTGTCCGGGAAAGAAGGCACGTATTTCTGGATGGGAGCGTCGAGATCGAACTTGCCCGCTTCGACCAGCTTCATCATGGCCGCGGCGGTGAGCGGCTTGGAGATGCTCCCGATGCGGAATTTTGTGGTGGGCCAGGCGGAGACGCGCTGCTCGAGATCGGCGTAGCCGAAGCCTTCGGCGTACACGATTTTTCCATCCACGGCGACGGCGATCGCGAGTCCGGGAATGCCGCGCGCGATGAGTTCCGCGCCGATTCTGTCCGCATTCGCGCGGGCTTCAGTGAAGGCCTGATGAATGGCAGTCGCGGGCGCAGTGGCTGATGTCTGCGCGCACGCTGCCTGCGGAACAAAAGTCCACGCGCCAGAGGATGCGAGCAGCAGGATGGCACCTGGAAATGAGCGCGATTTTCTGAAACGGCCGCTTGAAATTTGCATCGGGTCCTCCACGGAACGGACATGCACGAAGAAGGCGCAGCGCACATGTTGCCACAAAGCGCCGTAAAAAAGTTTTTCAAAGATTTCCGAAACGATTCACAGAAAGAAATTTGACGCGTGCGGCTTGAATGCCCACAATACGCGCATCCCATTCGAACGCAGAGCGGGAGTGAAAACCGAAAAAGAATTTGTGTGCGTCCGCTGAGCCGAATCCGCAACCGAAAAAGATTTCTCCGGGAAGCGGCGCTTGCGCAAGCAGACGCAAAGTGCTATAAAGCGAAGAAAAGGCGAACGCGAAAAACTGGCCATGGCTGCTGAAGCGACTCTCGAACGCCCCTTGCCGCAAAACCTGGATGCGGAACGCTCGATCCTCGGTGCGATCCTGCTGGATAACCACGCTCTGAATGCGGCGATCGAAAGCGTGAAGCCGGAGGATTTCTTCCTTGACCAGCACCGGCGCGTCTTTACACAGATGATCGCGCTGGGCGAGAGCCAGCAGGCGATTGACCTGGTTACATTGACGGAAGAGCTGCACCGGCGCGGCGAGCTAGAAGCAGCGGGAGGAGCGCCGTACCTCGCGGCGCTTGCGGACGGAATGCCGCGAGTGACCAACGTGGAGCACTATGCGCGCATCGTGAAGGAAAAAGCGATGCTGCGGAATTTGATCCATGCCACGCACAACATCCAGCAGCGAGCGCTCGAAGGAGAAGATGGCGCGGACACCATTCTTGACAATGCGGAATCATCTATTTTTGCGCTCGCGGAAGACCGCGTCAAAGCAGGGCTGATCCCGGCGAAAGATATCGTTCGCGACAACTTCGAGCGACTCGAGAAGATTTTTCGGGAAGGCAAGAGCATCACGGGGATCTCCACGGGTTACGCCGAGCTGGACAAGCTACTCTCCGGTTTGCAGCCGTCGGAACTGATCATTCTTGCGGCGCGGCCATCACAGGGGAAAACGGCGCTGGCGCTGAACCTCGCGGAGAACATCGCCATGCGCGCGGGGCTGCCGGTGGCGATCTTCAGCCTGGAGATGTCCAAGGAATCGCTCTTGCAGCGCCTGGTGGCTTCCGTGGGGCAGATTGATGCGCACAAATTCCGCACGGGGCACCTGAGCAAGCAGGATTGGAGCCGCATGACCGAAGCGCTGGGCTCGATCGCGGCCGCCCCGCTGTGGATTGACGATGCCGGTTCGAACAGCGTGCTGGAGATTGGCGCGAAGGCGCGGCGGTTAAAACGCGACAAGGGAATGTCGCTGCTGATCGTTGATTATCTCCAGCTGATCACCGCGCGCGGACGATTTAACAGCCGGCAGGAGGAAGTGGCGAGCATCTCGCGCGGACTGAAGGGGCTGGCAAAAGAGCTGCAAATCCCTGTGCTGGTGCTGAGCCAGTTGACGCGCGCGCCGGAGCGCGAAGAACGCGGGCCGCAGCTTTCCGACTTGCGCGAGTCGGGCGCGATCGAGCAGGATGCCGATGTGGTGATGTTCATTTACCGGCCGCATTTCTTCAAAATCGGCGCGGCGCCGGAAGAGCGCGACCAGGCGGAAATTCAGATCGCCAAGCAGCGCAACGGGCCCACGGATAAAGTGCAGTTCGTGTTCCGCAGCCGCCTCACGCGTTTTGAGGAAGCGGCGCCGGACGCGTTCTCCCAATTCTCTCCTGACGACATGTAAAATCTGACGCGCTGCGGCAGAAGAGCCGCGCTGGCCGGGCCTGCCGTTTGCGCCTTGCAGGCCTTCCTTTGGGCATAAAGGCTGCACTTTCAGCGCATTGCCGAAACACGAGCAGGGTTCGGAGGCGGCAACGAGCTTGCAATGACGGTGTTGTCATTCTCGCGGCATGCTGCGGCGGACTCTGTCCGCGCCGCGCGCTTGGCGTAAACTTGATGTTTTCCGGATGGCTCATGGTTCAATCACGAAAAACAAAAATCAGCTTTGAAGGGCGGCCGGTGTGGGCCGAAGTATCGCTTCCGGCGCTGGTGCACAATCTTCGGACGATTCGCGAATTTGTGAACCCGAAAGAAGAGAAGCGGAAAACGCCGCGAAAAATCTTGTCCATCGTGAAGGGCAACGGTTACGGGCACGGCGGGACGCAAGTGGCGAAGGCCCTGGAAAAGGCAGGTTCCGACTGGTTTGGAGTGACGTGCACCTCCGAAGGAATCGAAGTGCGCGAGGCGGGCATCCGCAAGCCGACTCTGGTGCTGACAAGTTTCTGGCCGGGCGAAGAATCGCGATTGCTGGAGTACAAACTCTCGCCCGCGGTCATTCGCTGCGAGCAACTGATGGCGCTGGAGAACGCCGCAAAGCGCCGCAAGATGGCCAAAAACTCCGTTGGTTTCCACCTGAAAATTGACACCGGCATGAACCGGCTGGGGATTTCGCCAAGCGACGTGGAATGTTTCGCGGGACACCTGGCGAAGTGCCCGCATCTCCGGCTGGAAGGCGTGTTCACGCATTTTGCTTCGTCGGAAGTATTTGACGGATCGCCGGTGGGCAAACAGACGCAGCAACAGGAAGAGCGTTTCCACGCGGCGCTGGCACGGCTGAGAACGCTTGGAGTGGATCCGGGAATAGTGCACCTTGCAAACAGCGCGGCCATCGCCTCGCGTCCGGAAACCTGGGGCGACATGGTGCGGCCCGGCGTGATTCTCTACGGCTATCATCCCGGATACGAACCTGCTGAATTGCGCGCTAAAGCGGAAAAAAATTTGCCGCTCAAGCCGGTGATGAGCCTGCGGTCGCGGATCATCAGCCTGCGCGAAGTGCCTGCGGGCAGCGGCGTGGGATACAACGCAAAATTCGTCGCGCAGAAACCCTCGCGGATTGCGGTGCTCGCGGCGGGCTATGGGGACGGCATCCACCGCTCACTGGGGAATCGCGGCAACGTGCTGGTACGCGGCAAGCTGGCCCCCATCGTGGGGATCGTTTCCATGGACGTGACGATGTTAGATGTGACCGGAGTGGAAGGCGTGAAGGTTGGCGATGTGGCTACGATTTACGGAACCGACGGCGCGGACGTGCTTCCCGCGAATCAAGTCGCGCGCGGCATTGGAACCGTCACTTCTGACTTGCTCTGCGCCGTCACCCAACGAGTGCCGCGCATTTATCTCTCCTGAAACCGGCTGTTCCCGGGCGCCTCCAATCTGTTTGGAATCAATTTTTTGCCGGACAGACCGCGGGGCATTTCTTGACGCCATCTCTCAAGAGGTATATATAAACTTCGGCAACTGGCAGTCCCCATTTTCGTCCCGCTCTGGTCCGTGCCCCAGTCGCTTCGGCGGGAAGGCTGTACCGATTTTGCAGTGAATTGCTTGTCCTGTGAGGTCGTATGAGCCGCGTTCTTTCTGAAGTGCCGCGCCGTCCGGCCCCGCCACCGAATTACGCGAATCAGTCACAAAGAGGGATGCCCGGCGGCGCGCGCGCGGGATGGCCCCTTTGGGCCGCAAGATTGTGCCTGGTCGCCAGCCTCTCCCTGTTGGCGGCTGTGCTTCATCCGTTTGGTCTCCCGAGCCTCACGGCCAGCGCAGCTGGATTTCTCGCCGGGACTGCAATTTTCGCGTCCGAATTGCTGCTGAAGAGCGTCCGCTCGGGCAGCCTGATTGGGGCGACGTTCGGTTTGCTCGCCGGATTGCTTGCAGCTGTGCTGATTTCCGCGGCCGCTTTGGGCGGTATGCAATCCCAGTCCACGAAATCCTTCCTCGAATACGCGATGCTTCTCGGCTTTGGCTTTCTCGGCACGATTCTAGGGGCTCGGATAGGAAATGAGATTTTTGGGAGCCACACGAGCCGATTTGCGGATCTTGCCGGAGCCCCGGCGACCACAAGTTCCACCGAGAAACTGCTGGACACCAGCGTGCTGATTGACGGCCGCATTGCGGACATTTGCGAAACACATTTCCTGGATGGTCCACTGTTTGTGCCGCAATTCGTTCTGAAGGAGCTGCAGCTCGTGGCTGACTCCTCGGACACGCTGAAGAGACAGCGCGGCAGGCGGGGGCTTGAGGTTCTGCAACGGATGCAGAAGATGGCTCATCTTCAGGTGCGCATCGTAGATGAAGAAGCTTTGCAGAACGCTGATGTGGACCACAAGCTCATCGAACTTGCGATGCGGCTTGGAGCAAAGATCGTCACCAATGATTTCAACCTCAACAAAGTGGCCAGCGTGCAGGGTATTAGCGTGCTCAACGTGAATGAGCTTGCCAATGCCTTGCGCCCGGCGGTGCTGCCCGGGGAAGCGATGCGTGTTTTCATCCTGCGCGAGGGCAAGGAAGCCAACCAGGGCGTGGCCTATCTCGAAGACGGCACGATGGTCGTTGTGGACGGCGCGCGCAGGTTGATCAACCGCACCGTGGACATCTTGGTCACGTCAGTACACCAAACGCCGGCGGGAAAGATGATCTTCGGGCGTCTGGACGAGCGCGGGGAACAGAGTGGGACGTCTGCGCGCCAGGCAGCGGCAGGCGGAGAGCGCGGCTCCCGAACCGGCTTGCCGGGCGGGGGCGACCTCTGAACTATCCATTCGCCAGTGCGGCATCTCTTTTCCTTCCCGGCTCGCGTTAAGGTACACTTCCAGTTTTGCGTGGAGAAGGCAGGG
>DATJAD010000021.1:0-43917 GCA_035516615.1 Candidatus Acidiferrum sp. | reverse complement strand
TGCCCTCGTCG
Source organism: Candidatus Acidiferrum sp. (assembly GCA_035516615.1). GTDB lineage: Bacteria > Acidobacteriota > Terriglobia > Acidiferrales > UBA7541 > Acidiferrum. The sequence goes on along the minus strand of DATJAD010000021.1, from coordinate 43,906 downwards.
CGCCGAATTTACTTCGCCATCTGCGATCTGCAATTTGTGCTGCAATTCCGGCCTCCTGGGAGGTGGGGGCTTCAGCCCCTGAAGAAGCGTCGGACACCGCCGCACCCCTCCTGCCTCTTCTAACCCAATCCCGAATCATGGATAATGGCCCCGACGCATGCACTCCCCCGCCAAGCGCAGAATTCAGCTTGACCACCCGCAAACGGGACCATCCGATCTTTCCCGCTACGTTCCCAAGGAACTCTCGAAACTCGACGATCCTCAAACCGCCATCCCCCGCATCGCCAAAGATCCGGAATCCATCGCCGCAATCGAGCGAGCCATTCACCAGATCCCCACATCGCATTGGCTCAATCTCGGCGACGCCCGCGAAATGCCCGCCCTCCAGCCCGAAAGCGTCCACCTGATCTTGACTTCTCCTCCGTACTGGACACTCAAGGAATACCGCCACTCCGATGGCCAGCTCGGCCACATTCAGGATTACGATTGGTTTCTCATCGAACTCGACAAGGTCTGGAAGCGCTGCTTCGAACTCCTGGTTCCCGGCGGTCGGTTGATCTGTGTCGTCGGCGATGTCTGTCTCTCGCGGCGGGAAAATGGTGGCCGCCATACCGTCGTTCCGCTGCACTCTTCGATTCAGGAGCATTGCCGCAAAATCGGCTTCGACAATCTCGCTCCGATCATCTGGCACAAAATTTCGAACGCCGCTTATGAAGTCGAAGGCGGCTCGAGCTTCCTCGGCAAGCCTTACGAGCCGAATTCCGTCATCAAGAACGATATCGAATTCATCCTCATGGAGCGCAAGCCTGGCGGCTATCGCGCGCCCGATATCTCCACAAAAGTCTTAAGCGTCATTTCCGTCGAAAATCACAAAAAGTGGTTCCAGCAGATCTGGACCGGACTCACCGGCGCCTCAACGAAACAGCATCCCGCTCCCTATCCCGTCGAGCTGGCCGAAAGGCTGGTCCGCATGTTCAGCTTCGTTGGCGATACAGTCCTCGACCCCTTCATGGGCACGGGCACAACCACGGTCGCCGCCGCCAAGTGGGGAAGAAATAGCATCGGCTACGAAATTGACGCCCACTATTTCAAAATGGCTCACAGGCGCATCTCCGAAGAAACCTCTTCGCTCTTTACCAGCGCCACCATTCACTCCACTGGCTCTGATTAGCCGCGGACATGGCTCTTCACCCCGATCTCGAAAGGGAACTGCGGCGAGCAATTCGGCATTTTTGGCTGACTCGTCGCAGGCAGGCGAAAGCGCAGGGAGCAAAGACCGGCGAGCGTGACGCCGGAGCGAGAACCGCCGTCACCGGCGGGCGCCAGATGGATGGTTTTGTGAATCTTGTCCGTGATCAACTCTCCAGGAACGGAGTCGCCAAAGCGCAGGTATTCTGTCGCAAAGCGATTGAACTCCCCGGCTGGTATCGTCCGGAGAAACAGTGGGACCTGTTGATCGTCGCCAACGGAGAGCTGATCGCCGGGATCGAATTCAAATCCCAGATCGGCTCCTTTGGCAATAATTTCAACAATCGCACCGAAGAAGCGATCGGCAGCGCCACTGATCTTTGGGCCGCCTATCGCGAAGGCGCTTTCAAGCCTTCGGCTCGTCCTTGGCTCGGTTACATGATGCTGCTCGAAGAAGCCCCCGGCTCAACCCGCCCCGTACGGGCGGAAGAGCCTCATTTTCAGGTCTTCTCGGAATTCAAGGCCGCATCCTACGCCAAGCGCTACGAAATTCTCCTCACCAAACTCGTTCGCGAGCGTCTGTACGATTCCGCCTGCTTCCTGCTTTCCAACGCCAAGGACGGTGCCAAAGGCGCCTACTGCGAACCCGCCTCCGAGCTTACCTTCGACAAATTCATCGCCTCCCTCCTCGCGCGCGCTCACCTTCTTACCAAACCCAGGAAGCCGACCCCACCTCTGAGCGACTAACTAATCCACAAGGACTGGTGGTAGTCTTGTTACTACGTCACTAGCAGCAAGTTGGAAAACGACCAAATTCACCTCTCAACCACACCCATTCCGCCGACGGTCGTCAAAGGAGATTTAGCTGAAATGGCAGAAAACCAATTTGAACAGGCTGAAATCGACCTTGGAGAAGAGGCGCCAGCCGAGCCCGAAATACCGCTCGAGGAAAAATATAGGAAACAGATGCGCCAGATTGTTTCGCAGAAGATCGACCTGCCCATCTCGACGCTACCACTAATGATCAAGGAACAGATCAACCTCAACCCCGAATTTCAGCGAAGGGCAATTTGGGATGAGGATAGACGCTCGCGCTTCATAGAATCGATCATTATGAACGTTCCAATTCCACCTGTCTTCCTCGGTGAAGACGAATACGGCAAGTACGTGGTGCTCGACGGACGCCAAAGACTGACGGCCATTAACGAGTTCATGAAGAACACCTACCGACTCAGGGGCCTTGCTATCTGGAATGAGCTCAACGGCACAAACTTCGACGACCTGCAAAAGAGGAATCTAGCCCCTGCAATAACCCGCCGCTTCGTACCGGCAATCGTGGTTCTTAAGGAGTCCTCGCCAATTGTGAAATACGACGTATTTGACAGATTGAACACCGGCGGGATGATCGCAAATCCGATGGAAATCAGGAACGCCATATATCAAGGCGCGTTCAACAAATTGCTACACCGATTGTCCAGGGACGAGACATTTAGGCGCCTTTGGGAGATCCCCGTGGCAGAGCTTGAAGCCGAAGGAAACAACACCTACTCCCGGATGGACGATCTCGAGCTAGTTCTGCGCTTTTTCGCGGTACTAAAGCCAGAGGAGATCGACCTTAGATTCAAGGACTACCTGAGCGAGTTCATGGACGAACGCAACAAGACATACAAGGAAAAGCCGGATCTCCAGCAGGACGACACGCGAGCCTTTACGACGGCCGTCACAAACGTGTGGCGCGTATTCGGCGCGTCTGCGTTCCGAAAACCAAACGAGAAGCGAGAATTCCTTTCAAAGAAATCAGCTCCTCTGGCGGACGCTCAAATGGCAGCCTTGGCGAGTGTTCCGAAAGAAAAGATCACACCTGAAACAGCCAGCCGGATCCAGGATGGTTTCCTCGACCTCTGTATCAGGAATCAGACTTTTCGGAAGGCCATCACCGCAGGCACGAACGGAAAGGGCGCCATTACGAACAGAGTCAGCATTGCTCGGGCCTGCGTCGACGAGCTGCTGCGCTGACAGGCGGCCGGGACGACATGCGAACCGTCCTCTCAGATTTTAGTAGTTCCCTCAGCTGTGTCAGGGACGTCGCAGACTTTATAGACTCGAACATTTCCACCGCACTCACTGACCCGGTCATTCGCAGGCGATTCGAATTCATGCAGTGCTCCGCCATGGTGATCCTCAGCGGCTACTTCGAATCATTCCTCCGGAACCTGGCCGAAAGATGCGTAGCGTCGATCTGCGCACTCAACAAACCATTCGTAACCCTTCCAGACAAAATACGACACGCGCACTACGAACTCGGCGGCAGGGCGCTCGCCATTAGGGCCAAGGACGACCGAACAGGCCGGCCAAGTCGAATCGCGGCGACAGCCGGGGACATATCCTCCCGGCTTTTCTCCGTGGCAACCAACCCATACAACTTGGTTTGGGAGGGATTTGCAGAAACCCAATCCAACCCGGGTTCGGAGAATGTCGCCGAGTACCTGAAGAGGTACGGCATTACCTCGCCGTGGGATCAGTTGGCAGTAAAGATCGGAAAATCGTCCAGAACGCTAAGGCTCCAGTTAGACAGCTTCCTTTATCTCCGGAACGAATGCGCGCATACTGGAACTGCGAACAGCATTCCCACGCCAAACGACATTCGGGATTACGTCTCATTTTTTCAGTCACTGGGTCATGGAATCGTTAGCATTTTGGAGGACCTCGTTGCCTCACTTTGAAGCCGTCGGAGTTTCGCGCCCCCCAACCAACAGACCTCAGTCCAGCGAGCTACGGTTCCGTGTGACAGGAGGCCATTATCGCGAAAGGACTTGACAAATCGGTTACGATTTGCTAACATTGTTTATGGTCGCCCGAGCCGAGTCACCCGCCGCCATCCCGGAGTCCTTCCCGCCCCGCCTTTCCCGGTTCCGCGCCACCCCTACCCACAAATCCACCGAAGACACGGCCGGCTTGCTTAGAGCTAACTCCCGCAGAATGAACACTTGTGAAAAACGCGCCTGCAAATCTTTTAGATTCAACACTTACAAAAACGCCGTTTTTAACCCCCTTTGGAATCAACACTTACAGAAAAACAGGGTGGGGGGAGGGGATGGCCTTGGCCTTTCCAACCAACCACCCCGCCAAATCTCCGCTCCTCCCCGCAAGCTCTTCCATCTCTTCCGTACTAACCCCGGAAGGCCATTGCAGCCTTCGCTTCTTGGTGCAAGAATTGCCCCTATCCGGGGAACCAGTCCGCTTTCCCCGGTGTCCAACTCTACTGACAGCGGACCTCGGGTAGCGCCGCTTCCGCGCCTCCCGAAAAGTGCCAAAGGGCCCAGGCTGTTCCTCGCGGGCTGCAAGTTTCGCCCTTCTCGCGCAGGAGCAAGCAGGGAAGCGGGCCGGAAAGGCCGGCAGTGTCCGATTGGGTGAGAGCTCTCCCTTGGGGGAGTGACGAGTCGGTGCTCGTGACCGAACTGCAGGGCGGTTCGGAAGCCGCATTTGACTGGCTGGTGACCTATTATCACGGGCCGGTGTTCAATCTCGTCCTCGGCATGCTGGGAGATGCTTCCGACGCGGCCGATGCCACGCAGGAAGTTTTCCTCAAGGCCTTCAAAGGAATTCGCAGTTTCCGCCGGGGCAGTTCGCTGAAGACCTGGCTCTACCGCATCGCCATTCGCGAAGCTCTCAATCAGCGGCGCTGGTTCCGGCGGCACTTGCAGAAAAACATTTCCATGGACGCCGAACCCAAAGACGGTCAAGCCGCGCTGGAAATCGAAGACAACGGCGCTTCTCCCTTCGATCAGCTCGCTGCACGCGAACTTCAGGCCGTCGTGCAAGGAGCTTTGCAGCAAGTTCCGGAAGTGTTTCGCAGCGCCGTGATTCTCCGCGACCTCGAAGGATTGAATTACGAAGAAGTCGCGGAAGTGCTCGAGTGCAGCGTCGGCACGGTGAAGTCGCGCATCCTGCGCGGACGACGCGCTCTGAAGGATTTGCTCGATCCGCTGCTCGGCGATCGTCCCACGGAACGCCGCATCGAAGTTCCTGCGGAGCCTCCGAAATTCTCGCTGAGAAATCTGAATGCGAACACCCAGGCGCTTGCTTATGCCGCGCCAAGAATCCGCGTGGAACTGCCAGCCGCCGCGGATTCCGGAAAGAGACTCGAGGAACCCCGATGAAGTGCTCCACGGTACAACACGCGCTGGCTGGATATTTGGACGATGCCGCAACGAACGCAGCAGCATCCGCCGATCGCGTGGAATTGCGCGCCCATTTGGAATCCTGTGCTGTTTGCCGCGAAGAATTGCAGCGTTACCGCAAACTTGGAGCGCTTCTTTCCGGCGCTCCGAGAATCGTTCCTCCTTCCGATCTGGCGATCCGCATCAAGGTTGCCGCGGCGCAGGCCGCCGCCAAGCGGGGTCTGCGTAGCCGTTGGCATCGGGTACGCGACCGTGCGGAGATTCTTCTCGACAATGTTTTCCGGCCGATCACGCTTCCGGCGACGGGAGGAATTTTCTCCGCGGTCGTGATCTTCACTCTGGCGTTGCAGTTGATTCTGCCGGGCATCGTCGTCCGCGCCGATCCCAATGACGTTCCGTTGAATTTGATGCAGCCTGCGGAACTCCTCGCCCTTTCCGACTATCCGGAATCCTGGGCGCCCGAGCAGCACGATGCCGAACTGTCGTTGCCTCATGGATTGCTCGTGGATGTGACGGTGGACGCGCACGGCCAGATGTCGGGTTACGAAATTATTTCCGGGCCGAAGAGCCCCGAGCTTCGCCGCCAGCTTGATCAGATGCTGCTCTTCTCGCGCTTCCGTCCGATGTACAGTTTCGGCGTTCCCAAGGCCGGTGGCCACGTCGTGCTGAGCTTCAGCGCGGTGCGTGTCCGTGGCTAGAATCCGGCCGCGCCGGACCGCCAATTCGTTCGCGGTTTTTCTAACTTTTCTTTGCGCTTCGTTTGCGTTCCCCGCTTTCGCCCAGGTCGGCTACAAACCTTCACCCGAAAATCTCAAGGCCCGCCAGTGGTTCCAGGACGCGAAGTTCGGTTTGTTCATTCATTTCGGCGTGTATAGCGTGCTCGGCAACGGAGAATGGGTGATGCAGCAGCGGCCGATTTCGCTGCACGATTACGAAAAATTGCCGGCGTTTTTCAATCCCGCAAAATTCGATCCTGCCGCGTGGGTCGCGCTCGCCAAAGCTGCCGGTATGAAATACATCACCATCACTGCGAAACATCACGACGGATTCGCGATGTTTCACACCAGGCAATCCGATTGGAGCGTGGTGGATGATACTCCCTACGGCAAAGACGTGGTGGGAATGCTCGCGGCGGAATGCCACAAACAGGGAATCAAACTGTTCGTTTACTATTCGCAGCTCGACTGGCATTCCCCGGATTATTTTCCACGCGGGCAGACGGGCAACAATGGCCGTCCCAATTCCGGGGACTGGAACAAGTATCTCGATTACATGGACGCGCAACTCGCGGAACTGCTCACAAATTACGGAGAGATCGGCGGAGTTTGGTTCGACGGGATGTGGGACAAACCAAACGCGGACTGGCAGCTCGGCAGAACGTACGCGCTGATTCACCGTTTGCAGCCCGCGGCTATGATCGGATCGAACCATCACCGCACGCCTTTTCCCGGCGAAGATTTTCAAATGTTCGAGAAGGATTTGCCGGGCGGGCACACTTCCGGTTTCAACCAGGATCAGAGCGTGAGTACGCTGCCGCTCGAAACCGCGGAGACGATGAACGATTCGTGGGGCTTCAATATCACCGATGACCACTATAAGAGCGTGCCGCAACTCATCAATCTGCTGGTGCGCGCCGCAGGCAGTAACGCGAATCTTTTATTGAATGTCGGGCCGATGCCGAATGGCGAAATTCAGCCGGAATTCGTGACGCGATTGCGCACGATCGGCGAGTGGATGGATAAATACGGCGAATCCATCCATGGAACGCGCGGAGGTCCGATCGCGCCGGGACCGTGGGGAGTTACGACGCATCGCGGGGATAAAATTTATATACACGTTCTCGACTGGAACGATCCGGTTTTGGCGATTTCGCTGCCGTCTCGCAAAATCAAATCCGCGCATTTGCTTGGCGATGGCGGCGCGGTCTCGTTCCATGCAGACACGGATAGCCTGGAGCTCAAACTGCCCGACGCTCAGCCGAATGAGATAGACCGCGTGATCGTGCTGGAACTGGAACCGAAAGAGTAACGTTGCGGCGCAACGGCGCGAAACCCTCGGAATGGATTCGGGTTTATCCTTTCAGAATGAAAGTTTCCTGCATCCATCGTTTTTGCAGATTTGCCACCGCCGTTCTTCTCTTCCATGGAATGCTGGGAGTTGCGCAGGCCCAGACTCCGACCGGCGACGAAAAATACTTGTTCGATGCAGTGAACCACGAACGGGCCGAACGCGGGTTGCGCGCATTGAAATGGGATGCCGCGCTTGCGGAAGCGGCGAGACGCCACACCACACTCATGGCGGATCGTCATACGCTTTCCCACCAACTGCCGGGAGAAGCGGAGCTGCAAGTACGCGCACAACAGGCGGCGGCGCGATTCATTCAAATCGCAGAAAACATCGGCGAAGCCTCGGAGGCGGAGGACCTGCATTACGGGTGGATGCACTCACCGCCGCACCGCGCGAATATTTTGAGCGCGAAACTCACCTCGATTGGAATTGCGGTTGAGCACCGCGGAAAAGTGTATTTTGCGACACAGGATTTTTCCGTTGCCGTGCCGGACCTTTCTTTGAGCGAGCAGGAAGACAGGATTGCAAAATTGCTGGAAAAGCGCGGACTGCGAGTCGCGCGAGGAAACGCCGAAGCTCGGCAAGCATGCCGTTCGAATGGGGACTATCCCGATCGCCGGCCTGGCGGAGTGGCGCATTTCGAAACGGCAGATCTGACGGCGCTGCCTGACGGCGTGGTGAAAATGATCGCGAGGGACGGATTTCGAACGGCAGAAGTTGGCGCTTGCGAGCCGACACCATCAGGCGGGTTTACGCGCTACCGGATCGCGGTGCTGCTGTACTGACGCAATTTGGGTCCTGGAAGTTTGGATACCGCTGGCTACATACAGCCCTTCAAGGCTCATGGATTGGCGCTCCACACGGGAATGCCGTGCGCAGGACATCGAATACTCCTCGAATTTTGAAATCTCTCGGCGGAGATTCGAGACGCGGTTTCTAACTTTCGTACTCAGGCAAGGGCGACTGGAATTTCAGCCCAATGCAGAAATTCCCATCCGAAAGAGGCTGGCAGTAAACAATCCTCGTATGCGTCAACAGCTTGCCTGACCTTGATGCAAGCCGGGGGCGCTCATCGGGATGCCACCTACGTCCCGTTTTTACGCGGGCGCCATGGGGGCTAAGGTTGACAGTGACCACCTGCTCGGCGACATGCAGGTTTCCCACGGTTACGAGGCATACCGGGATTGCCTTCGTGACACGCCTTTCCGTTCTACCATCCAAGCGCATTTGGCCCAATTTCCCCGAGACTGGCCCACTTTGAGAGATGGGCCAGCCGAGATCTCCTACGAAGTGGCCCCACATGACTTGTGGGCGTTGTGTTTTTTCTCATACATCGCTTTGTCGGCTTGCACCATGAGTTCTCCGAGCGTAACAGCCCGCTTGGGATCGAAGCGCGCCACGCCGACACAAAGTGACAATGCATAACGCTGTTCGCTTGCACTCACCTTTTTGAGGTTCTTCTCCAGGCGACGCTGAATCACTTCCTCGGTCTGATTGGATGCCTCAAGCGCGAGTACAACGAACTCATCGCCGCCAAGACGAGAAACAATGTCGGAACTCCGGAAAGTTTGCTCCAAAGCATCCGCTGTCCGAATCAGCGCCAGATCCCCTTCCTGATGACCGTAAGTGTCATTTATCTTCTTGAGGTTGTTAACGTCGCAAAACCACAAGAGAAGCCCCTGAGCATTTCTCTGGGCGAGCTTGAGCTGTTGAGTCGCCGCAGCAAAGAAGCCACGACGGTTGTACAGGCAGGTCAGATCGTCTGTAAGGGCAAGATATCGTAGTTCTCTGTCCAGAAGGGCTTGCTTGACGGCAGACCAGACCGCCGGGTGGGCGGCAACTCTCATCGTTTGTGCATCGGGATGGCCGGACCTGAGAAGATTAGAAATCTCGTCCACCTCATGCAAAATGTCACCAAACTCCGTATCCGCAGCCTGCAAAGCGGAAGAGAGACTTTCGGTGAGACCTGTCTCCGCGGTACGATTCTTTTGATCAATGCTAAGAATTCTGCGCCTGGACGATTGGGTCATGAGGTTAGCCCTGATGCGGCCGGGCTGAGAGCCCGTATTGCTCTGCGATTCTTGTAATCGCATTGCTCCTCCTACCAGCAAGAGCGAAAACGCTTCTCGCCGGAGCACATATCGTTTCACTAGCAGTGGTGACCGACAAGCGGGTGGGGACCGCATTGTCCAGGAGGGTGAATCCCTTAGTACCTGCGGGCCAGAGGCAAATAGGTAGTTCGACGAGTAAGAGGAAGGCCGCCTGATTCGAAAGGGAAAGGTGTGAGCAACTCAGGTATTTACCTGAGTCCCTTTGCAGGGGTTTCCTCGTTTGATAGGGCGGGTAAGGTATGGTATTCGACATCGAATCCGCAGGAGACTAATGGGGTGAAATGGGTGGTTCGGGCCCATTCAACGCGAGGAGCGAAATGTGATGGCCAAACGAGACGGCGGTACGCAAGAAACCGGAACGCGGAATAATCAAGGGGCAAATCTCGCGCGCACGGAAGCTTCCTCCGAGCTTCTTCGCGAACTGGTAGCACACCTCCGGCAGAACCGGACCCAGCTTCGCGAGGAGTGGGTGAGCCGGATCGCCGAGACGCGATTGCTCACCGCGATGACAAAAGAGGAAATCTTCGCGGAAGCGACGTCGGTTTACGACAGTTACGTGGAAGCTCTTGAAACCGAGACTTTTGAGGCGCTGCAAGCCTACGCACGAAATCTTTCGGAACGCATCATTCCTCGAGGCGTCGAGACCCACGAAGTCGTCGGTATTGTTCTTCTTCTCCGCGACGTGCTGGCACGCTCGCTGTTCGCGAAATACCAAACCGATTTCAAGAAACTCAACCGGATTCTTGACGCATACGAGCCGGCGGCAAACCGCATTGCCAACACAGTCGCGATCAGCTTTGTTCAGGAGCGCGAACGCGTCATCCGTCAACAACAGGAAGCGATCCGAGAACTCTCCACACCGGTATTGCAGGTGCGCGAAAGGCTGCTGATTCTGCCAATCATCGGCGTGATAGATCCGCAACGAGCCCGGCAATTGACAGAACAGCTCTTGCGCGGAATCCGGACAAACCGCGCGAAGGTCGTGGTCATTGACATCACCGGCGTGGCGGCGATGGACGCCACGGTTGCAAACCATTTGGTGCAAACGGTCGAGGCATCGCGGCTTCTTGGCGCCACGGTCATTGTGACCGGACTATCTCCAGAGATCGCTCAAACATTGGTTACCATCGGAGTGGACCTCGGCAAAATGAACACCGTGGGGGACTTGCAGGGCGGCATCGAACAAGCAGAAAGGTTGCTTGGATATAAAGTGGTGCCCTCGGCCGAGCCCCGCTGAACTGAAGCGAGAAACCAACCGTGGAAGTCCCCATTCTTAAGCAAGGAGAGTTCCTGATCGCCACTTTTCAGGCGGCTCTCTCGGACGCAGATCTCAATCATTTGCGCATCGGCTTGATTCAACAAGTCGTAAGATTCCGCTCGCGAGGAGTCATTGTGGACGTAACCGCGATGGATGTTATGGATTCCTTCGCATCGCGAACGCTTCGCGAGATCGCTCATATTATCCGGCTGCGCGGTGCAGAGACGGTCATCGTGGGCATACAGCCAGAGGTCGCCTTCGCGATGGTACAGCTTGGCTTAACACTGGAAGGAGTCGCCACAGCCCTGGACCTGGAGGAAGGACTAGCGTACTTGAACGAGAAATTCAAGACCACGAACTGAAGGTGACCCACAGTGCCGGCAGAAGAAGTCGAGGTGGCCATCAGCTCCGACCAGGATATTGTGCTGGCCCGCCAGAAGGGCCGTGTGATGGCGATAGAACTGGGCTTTTCTTCAGGGGACGCCACACTCATTGCGACCGCAATTTCGGAGCTAGCCAGAAACATCTTGTCTTACGCTCGAAACGGCAAGATCGTCATAAGAAGAATGCAAGGCCCGAGCCGCATAGGAATCCAAGTAGTGGCTTCGGATAAAGGGCCCGGCATTCGCGATGTGGACCAAGCCCTGAGAGACGGTTTTTCCACGTCCGGGAGTCTCGGCCTGGGCCTGCCGGGCGTCCGCCGATTGATGGACGAGTTTGGCATCACTTCCCAACCCGGCCAGGGAACGACAGTGGTGGTGAAGAAGTGGAGACAATAAAGATGCCCCTGGTGGAATACGGAGTAGCCAGCAGTGCGCTTCCTGGCCAGACCGAATCGGGAGATCAACACCTGTTGCGCTGCAACCAATGCGGAATCTTGATTGCCGCCATCGATGGGATCGGGCACGGAGAAGAAGCCGCTGATGCGGCAAGCGCAGCGGCTCTATTTCTCAAAAGAAATATCAATGAGCCGATTATCTCACTGGTGGAAGGGTGCCACGAAAGGCTTCGATGCACGCGCGGTGTGGTATTAAGCGTGGCTTCGATTGACCCGGCGCATGGGATGATGACGTGGCTCGGCGTTGGAAATGTACAGGGAGTGCTGATGCGTAGCGACACCACAAAAGGAAACGCAAAGGAGGTGCTGCTTCTCCGGGCAGGGGTCGTCGGCGCGCAATTGCCGCCGCTACAGGCGGCTGTCCTTCCGATCACGCAGGGAGATACGCTGTTCTTTGCCACGGATGGCATACGAAGTAACTTTGTGGAGAGCCTGACGACGCGGGAGAATCCGCAGAGAGCCGCCGACAGAATTCTCAAGGAATTCGGCAGTGGAAATGATGATGCACTGGTTCTGGTATCAAGGTTGACCGGGATTCGCCTATGAAGCCGGCCGCTTCACGTAAGAGTAAGGAGAAGGCGAGTTTCGAAACGTCGTACGAAGCTTTGTTAAACGGGTATGCAAATCATGAAAACGAAGCTGCGTTGCGCCAAGCATACGAGCTCGGGCGGAGAGCCTTACTTGAGCGGAAGAGCCTGGTGGAGCTCGCGACCATGCACCACCAAGCTCTGGAAGGATTGCTGCGGGAGGGAATGGATGAGAAGCGGCGAAGAAGGGTGCTGCAGATAAGCTGCGATTTCCTTGCGGAGTGCCTCTCGCCGTACGAGATGGCTCACCGGGGATTTCAGGATGCGGTGGGGGCACTCAGGAGGCTGAACGAGACGCTTGAAGAAGAGATCAAGCGCGTTGCGTACGCAGTGCACGATGAAGCCGGACAACTGCTTGTAGCTGTGCACCTTGCTTTGGCAGATTTGACGCGGAAACTGCGCAAGCCCCAGCAGGAACAGGCCAAGCACATAGCGGATTTGTTGAAGGAAGTCGAAAATCATTTGAGGAGATATTCCCACGAACTTCGCCCGACGATCCTGGATGATCTCGGGTGGATACCGGCGATCCGATTTTTGGCAGAGGGGATTTCAAAACGCGTGAATTTGAGAATCCAAGTGCGTTCGACGGTTTCCCGCCGGTTGCCAAGTGCTACCGAGACGGCGCTCTATCGAGCAGTGCAAGAAGCCCTGACCAATACCGTAAAACATGCGAATGCACGAAATGTATGGATTGAGGCGTGGAACGAGAAATCCGCAGTCTGCTGCTGCATTCGGGACGATGGCTCGGGATTCGACACCGACCGGGTTCTGGCTGCTTCGGGCCGGAAAGGGCTTGGAATGATCGCCATGCAGGAACGGGTAAACGCAGTCGGCGGAACACTTCGAATTGAATCCGGTTCCGGGAGAGGAACGAAGCTACTCATTCAGGTATCGGTGGAGAAGGCTCATGCCAATTCGCATCCTGCTGGCAGATGACCACGCGCTCGTGCGTCAGGGATTGAATTCGCTACTTGAGCGCGAAGGATTTCAGGTGGTGGGGCAAGCGGCGGACGGGCAGGAGGCGATTCGTGAAGTCGAATTATTGCACCCTGATGTGGCCATAATGGATATCTCAATGCCTGGGTTCAACGGACTCAACGCCGCGCGAGAACTGGCGCGATCTTTCCCTAAGGTCAAGACCATCCTGCTCACCCAGCATGATGAGGAGCAATACGTTTCAGAGGCGCTGGAAGCAGGCGTGAAGGGATATGTTCTGAAAAGTCAGGCCGCCAGCGATTTGTTACATGCCATCCGGCAGGTTTCGCGCGGGCAAGTGTACTTGAGCCCCGGCGTTTCTCGGGCCGTGATGGAGACTTGCCGCTCCAAAACCGAGAAATCCGGGATTCGTTTGACACTTCGCGAAAGACAGGTGCTTCAATTGATTGCAGAAGGGAAATCCACCAAGGAGGTCGCGTCGTTGCTCGGCATCAGCGTGAAGACCGCCGAATCTCACCGGACGAGATTGATGCAGAAACTGGATATTCATGAGACGGCCAGCCTCGTGCGCTACGCGGTGCGGCTGGGCATCGTGCAACCTTGATCCCTCGTAGTGAGGCTTGCTTAGGACGATAAGGTCCAAACTCGGCGTGAAACACGCCAAGACATGAACAAACCGATTTCGCGCCTGCCGCCGGAATTTATGTCAAAGATTACGCTTTCGGGGGAACGATTTGCTTCTCGGGAGATGGTTTAGCAGGCAGAGAGAGTGTTGTTTCATGCAGAGCATACGCATAAAATTTGCGCCTACTATTTTTTTGATATCGAATTAGAGAGCGTAACGAACCGTGGCGAAGGGACAAAGCAGTGGCAGACTTGTACGTCTTCGGCCGATTGGTGTGATTCGATCCACGCTGAAGAAACGGAGCGAGGCGCCGAAGCAGGGAGCGGAAGGGGCGCCGGATGCGTGGATCGAAGTGAGACCGTTCGCCGTTGAAGCGCTCGAAGGGTTGAAGGCAGGCGACGAGATCATCGTTTTGACCTGGTTGCACCAGGCGCGGCGCGATGTGATGAAGGTTCATCCGCGCTCCGACCCGCAGCGCCCGCTGACAGGAGTTTTTGCGACACGGTCCCCTGACCGGCCAAACCCAATTGGACTTCACCGAGTGACGATTCGGAAAATCGAGAAACACCGGCTGAGGATTGGCCCCATCGAGGTGATTGACGGCACGCAGGTGATCGACATCAAGCCGGCGCTAATTTGTAGTCCTGACTCCTAAAGCGCGGCCGAGGACCAGAGCATTCGGAGCAGAAAACCGGCAACGTGCGAAAACGGCTGCGATCTTCCTGCGGACTGATCAGGGGACCCAAAGAAAATGTTGTCTCCGACAAGGAGACACGGTAGAGTATGCGCATGACGTTCGCGCCCAACTTTTATTGGTATCGATTTACGGACTTTCATGAACCGCGGCGAGGGGCGCGTCTGTAGGTAAAGGAAGAAAACGAGAGATTCGGCCCACTCGCAGAGAGTGGGCCTTTTTTGTTTTTGGAGAAGACCCAGCGCGAGCGGCAACGAGGAAATCACAATGATTATTTCCATGAAACTGCATTCCACGCGGCAAGAGATTGACGAGGTGACGGAACAAGTGAAGCGCTTCGGATACAAAGTGCACTCGATCGAGGGCGAAGAGCGCGTGGTGATCGGCGTCGTGGGCGTGGGAGACGTGACCGCGTGCATGGAATCCATCGAAGCGATGCCGCAGGTGGAAAAAGTGGTGCGGATCACCGCGCCGTACAAGTTCGTGAGCAAGGAATTCCGCAAGGAGAAGACGCGAATCCGCGTGAATGGAACGGTATTTGGCGGCGAGGATTTCGTGGTGATTGCGGGGCCCTGCTCGGTGGAATCCGAAGAGCAGATCATGCGCGCGGCAGAAGGAGTGGCGAAAGCCGGAGCGAAATTGCTGCGGGGCGGGGCGTTCAAACCGAGGACTTCTCCTTACGATTTTCAGGGCATGGAAGAGGCAGGGCTGAAGCTGCTGCAAAAAGCGAAGAAGGCGACCGGTCTGGCGATCGTGACGGAAGTGATGAGCGACCGCGACGTGGAAATGGTGGCGAAGTATGCGGATGTTCTGCAGATCGGGGCACGGAACATGCAGAACTTCATGCTGCTGAAGGCGCTGGGAAAATGCGGGAGGCCGATTTTGCTGAAACGCGGGCTGAGCAGCACAGTGAAGGAATTGCTGATGAGCGCGGAATATATCGTGGCGCACGGAAATGCGGACGTGATCCTGTGCGAACGCGGGATACGCACGTTCGAGACGGAAACGCGAAATACCTGCGACATTACGGCGATCCCAGTGCTGAACCAGTTGACGCACTTGCCGGTGATTCTCGATCCGAGCCACGCGACGGGGAAGAGGAGTCTGGTGCCGGCGCTATCGCGGGCGGGAGTGGCGATCGGGGCGGATGGATTGATTGTGGAGGTGCATCCGGCGCCGGAAAGGGCGATTAGCGACGGGGCGCAGTCGCTGGATATCGCGCAGTTCACGAAGATGATGGAGGAGTTGAAGCCGTATATCGCACTGTGGCAGGAGTCGAGGAAGCCAAGCGCGCTGACAGCGGCCAGCTGAGGAGTAAAGCTGCAGAAACGTCATTCATTTATTTCACTGTACAAATTGTATTAACCACAGTTAATATGGCCCTCTCTGAGAGGACTCATGACCGGAGCCTGGTTACTGGCCTCCGCTCTGGCATTGCATTGGCCCGGAGCATTCCCGCAAGCGAAGAGCGCGAGCGTGTGCGGCACGGTGCGCGATCCAACCAATGCGGGCATCGCCTCCGCCAGCCTGAAGCTCTCGAATGAAAACCAAACCTTCAAAACGTCCACCGGCGAATCGGGGAACTTTTGCATTCTTCATCTGGCTGCGGGGGATTACACGCTGGAGATTACGGCGCGCGGATTCCGCCCAGGGCGGCGGCAAATCGAATTGCGGAGCGGTGAGGAAAGGAGGGTGGAGGTTTCGTTGAAACTCGAGACCATCTCGCAGAATGTAACCGTGGAAGGCGTGGCGGGCGGAATCGAAGCGCAACAGACCGCGCGCACTGATGTAACGTCCACGTTGATCGCGCGGCTGCCGAGCGAGAGCACAAACGCGGCGCTGAGTTCGATCATGACGCTGGCTTCCCCCGGGGTGGCTGCGGATTCCAACGGCGTGTTTCATCCGCTTGGAGAACACGCAGAGACTTCCTTCAGCGTGGATGGCCAGCCCATCTCCGATCAACAAAGCAGGATTTTTTCGAACCAGATTTCCCTGGACACGATTCAGGACATGCAGATACTTCGGGGTGCGCCCACGGCGGAGTTCGGGGACAAGACCAGCCTGATCGCGCTCGTGACGACAAGGTCGGGCTTGAATGAAGGTAAACTGGCTGGAACATTTTCCACAGGTTATGGTTCTTTCGGGACGAGCGAATCGAGCCTCACACTGGCCAGCGGCAGCGAGCGGCTCGGGAATTTTCTGGCTCTGGACGGAGTGAACAGCGGGCGGTTCCTGGATACACCGGAATTTGTGCCGCTGCACGCGCACGGAAACGCGGAGAATCTCTTCGACAGAAGTGATTACCGGCCTAGCGATGTGACTTCAATTCACGTGGATCTCTCTGCTGCGCATTCGTGGTTTCAGACCCCGAATACCTACGATCAGGAGAGCGCGGCGCAGGACCAGCGACAGCACATGGCCAGCTTCAATGCGGCATTGGGCTATTCGCGGGTGCTGAATCCGGATTTGCTGCTGACGGGGAATGCCTGGGCCCGCCAGGATCGCGTGGAATATTTTGCTTCAGCGGATTTACTGGCGGACCAGCCGGCCACTCTTTCGCAATCGAGAAGACTGACCAATGCCGGAGCGCGAGCCGACGTGTCATATAGCCGCGGGAGGAATACCGCGAGAGCAGGAATCCAGGTGCAGGCGACCCCGCTTTCGGAAGCGTTCAGCACGGGACTCACGGATCCGGCGTTCAATTCGCCTTGCGTGGACTCGCAGGGAGTTCCGGTGGGCGATCCCTCGCTCACGGAAACATCTCAATGTTCCGGTCAAGGATACGCTGCGAACAGAAGCTTCCAACCCGCGCTCGTAGCGTACGACTTAACGCGCGGGGGAACGCTCTTCAATTTTCAAGGAGCGGCAAACATCTACGAAGGCAGCGCGTATGCAGAGGACAGCAGCAAATTCGGTCCGGTGACGTTGAACCTGGGATTGCGGTTTGACAGTTACTCTGGATTGAGCAGCGGCAGCGGTGTGCAACCCCGCGGCGGGATTTCTTACGGTATTCGAAGCACCGGAACCGGGTTTCATATTTCCTACGCGAGGATTTTTCTCACTCCCTATAACGAGAATCTGGTGCTTTCGAGCGCGACAGGCGAGGGAGGATTGGCAAACGGATCGCTCGGGACGGCCACGGTCGAGCCATTATTCCCAGCGCGGCGCAATCAGTTCAATACCGGCTTCGAGCAATCCATCGGGAATAATGTCAGCGTGAATGGCGAGTATTTCTGGAAATTCACGCAAGGGGCGTACGACTTCAACGTGATCCTGAATACGCCGCTGGCGTTTCCCGTGCAATTCCGCAAGGCCAAGATTGATGGAGGGATGCTGCAAGTCACATTGAAACCGATCCACGGATTCAGCGCGTTCACCAGCCTGGGGCATACAAGGTCGCGGCTGTTCAGCCCGGAGATTGGGGGAATTGATTTTGGGCAACAATACGCACCAGTGGCGCGGCCTGATCACGACCAGAACTTTCAACAGACGACCTATGTACGCTACGAATTCGGGGAACGAGGGCCGTGGATTGCTGCGACGTGGCGATTCGACAGCGGGCTCGTGGCTGTGAGCGTGCCGGATTATGCGACGGCGCTGACTTTGACGGGAGACGAACAGCAGCAGATTGGATTGTATTGCGGCAACGTGTTCGCCACGGTGAACATGCCGCTGCGGTCGTGCAATTCGCCGAACTTTGGAGCCACGCTCATTTCCATCGTTCCCGCCGGGACATTCAATCCGGACACCAATCCGACAAGGATTGCGCCGAGAAATTTGTTCGATCTTGGAGCGGGAGCGGACAATCTCTGGAAGACCGGCAAGTACGCGGTAGGGGTGAAAGTAACGGTAGTCAACATCGCGAACAAGGTTGCGCTCTACAACTTCCTCTCTAGCTTCTCGGGAACGCATTTCGTCGAGCCGCGCACGATTGAAGCGAACCTGACCTTGCATTTCTAGGCCGCCGGAAAAACTGTTTTCAAGAAGAGGTTTTTTCAATAGGCTAGCTGTCGTTGAGGTGGGGCGATGGCAGAGGCTCAGGCTCCGTTGACGGGTGTGGGTGGGTTGGGCAGCACGGCACGGCGGGACTTCTGGTGGGCGGAAATCATTCCCGTCATCATTCTGCTGGGTGGGTTCGGGCTTTATGCGACATGGAGAGCGTTTGAAGGAAAGTTTTTTGAGTGGGGGCCGTATCTTTCGCCGTTTTATTCGCCGCTGATTGATCCGCATCATCACTGGTGGCCGTGGTCCCCGGCGATTCTGATTCTGGGCGGGCCGCTGGGCTTTCGGGCAACCTGCTACTACTACCGCAAAGCGTACTATCGAGCGTTTTTTCTCGATCCGCCGGCTTGCGCGGTAGGTGAGCCGCGACATTCTTATCGCGGCGAGACGAGATTTCCTTTTATTTTGCAGAACGCGCACCGGTACTTTCTGTATTTGTCGGTGTTGTTCCTGGTTTTTCTGTGGAGAGACGCGATTCGCGCGTTTTTCTTTGACGGGAAGCTGGGAGCTGGTGTGGGAACGTTGGTGATGCTGGTGAACGTGGTGCTGCTGACGACATATACGCTCTCCTGCCATTCGCTGCGGCATCTCGCAGGAGGCAAACTGGATTGCTTTTCATGCGCGACGTTCGGGAAACCGCGATACACAGCCTGGAGATGGATCACGACGCTGAACGAGCGGCACATGCTGCTGGCGTGGGCGAGCCTGATTTTCGTTGGATTGACTGATTTCTACGTGCGGCTGGTGGCGAGCGGGGCGATCCGCGACGTGAGGCTCTTTTGAGCGACCGATTCGAAACGCATGAACATGATGTTCTGGTGATCGGCGCGGGAGGCGCGGGACTGCGCGCGGCGATCGAAGCGCTGGCGCACGGGACGAGCGTGGGCGTGGTGTGCAAATCGCTGCTCGGCAAAGCACACACGGTAATGGCGGAAGGTGGAATCGCCGCGGCGATGGCCAACGTGGACAGCGCGGACAATTGGAAGACGCATTTCCGTGACACGATGCGCGGCGGGAAATTGTTGAACAACTGGCGGATGGCGCAACTGCATGCGCAAGAAGCGCCGGAGCGAGTAAGAGAACTGGAGCAATGGGGCGCGCTGTTCGACCGGACGGAGGACGGGAAGATTCTCCAGCGTGCGTTTGGCGGACACACATACCGACGTCTGTGCCACGTGGGAGACCGAACGGGATTGGAGCTGATTCGAACGTTGCAGGACCGCGGCGTGAGCCTGGGTTTCGACGTGTACATGGAGTGCACGGTGGTGCGGCTGCTGAAGGATGAAGAGCGCTGCGTAGGCGCGATCGCGTACTGGCGCGAGCAGGGGCGATTCGTGATCTTCAAAGCGAAGTCCGTGGTGATCGCGACGGGCGGGATCGGGAAGGCGTATCGGGTGACGTCCAATTCGTGGGAATACACGGGCGACGGCATGGCGTTGGCTTATGAAGCGGGCGCGGATTTGATTGACATGGAATTCGTGCAGTTTCATCCGACGGGAATGGTGTGGCCGCCGGGGGTGCAGGGGATTCTCGTGACGGAGGCGGTGCGCGGCGAAGGTGGAATCCTGCTCAACAAGAAGATGGAACGCTTCATGGAAAGATACGACCCGAAGCGGATGGAACTTTCGACGAGGGATGTTGTGGCGCGCTCGATTTACACCGAGGTGAAAGAAGGGCGGGGCACGGAACATGGCGGGGCGTACCTGGACATTTCGCACAAGGCGGCGGACTACATCGTCAAGAAATTGCCAAGCATGTACCACCAGTTCAAAGAACTGGCGGACGTGGACATCACGCGAGGGCCGATGGAAGTGGGGCCGACATGCCACTACATGATGGGAGGAATCCGGGTGGAGGCAGAGACGGCACAGACGACGGTGCCGGGATTGTTCGCGGTGGGCGAAGCGGCAGCTGGATTACACGGTGCAAACCGGCTGGGAGGTAATTCGCTTTCGGATTTGCTGGTATTTGGAAGAAGAGCGGGCCTTGCGGCAGCTGAACATGCAAAGAAGACCGCCACGCCGAAGCTGGATGATGGGCAAATTCAAGCGGCGGAAAAGGAAGCACTCGCGCCGTTCGAACGGAGTGGGGGAGAGAATCCATACGCGATTCACCGCGATCTTCAGGAGACGATGCAGAACCTCGTGGGAATTTTCCGCACGCACGAGGATATGCAGCGCGCGTTGGTGGAACTCGAGGATCTGAAGAAGCGCCGATTGAGCGCGAGCGTGGAAGGATCGCGGATGTTCAATCCCGGCTGGCATTTGTGCCTCGAGCTGAAGTCCATGCTGACCGTTTCCGAAGCGGTGGCGCGGAGCGCGTTCGCCCGCGAGGAGAGCCGCGGAGCGCACAGCCGGATTGATTTTCCGGATCTGAGCGGGGAGTGGGGCAAGAAACACAATGTTACGCGGCGCGGCGAGGCCGGGCCGACGGTAAGCCAGGACGCCGTGATGGAGATGCCCGCGGAACTCACACAGATTTTGGCGGCAGAGAAGTAGTGGAGGCATGAATGGCAGAGGCGACGATGCACGTGCTGCGAGGAGGCCCGGAAGGCGGGAAAGCCGTGGAGTATCGCGTGCCGATCGCTCCGGGAATGGTCGTGCTTGACGCGCTCCATTATATTCAAGGGCACCAAGCGGCCGATCTCGCCGTGCGGTGGAATTGCAAAGCGGGGAAGTGCGGATCGTGCTCAGCGGAAGTGAACGGAAGGCCGCGGTTGACATGCAAGACGAGAATGGATGCGCTGCCGCTGGACAAGCCGATCGCGGTGGCGCCGATCAAGACGTTTCCGGTGATCAAGGACCTGGTGACGGACGTTTCGTGGAATTACAAAGTGAACAAGAAGATTCCGCCTTTTCAGCAGCGGCCGGGTACGGAATGGAAGATTTATCAAAAGGACGTGGACCGCGTTCAGGAGTTCCGCAAGTGCATCGAATGCTTCCTTTGCCAGAATGTTTGCCACGTTTTGCGCGATCACGACAAGAAGGAACAGTTCGGGGGGCCGAGATTTTTTGTGCGGGTGGCCGGGCTGGAGATGCATCCGCTCGACGGCGTGTCGCGGACGGAATTGCTGCGGGAGGAATTGGGAATAGGATTGTGCAACATCACGAAATGCTGCACGGAGGTATGTCCCGAGGAGATTCACATCACGGATAATGCGATCATTCCGCTGAAGGAGCGGGTTGTAGACGAGTATTACGATCCTCTGGTGTGGCTGGTGCGCAAAATCCGCGGGGTGCCAAAGGCTTGACCTAAGGGGAACTTCGGCAAAAAGGAGGGGCCATGGATCTCAATCTGAAGACGATTTCGAAGTCGGGTATTCCGGAAGCCATTGCCAAAGCCGAGCTATACCGATACCTGAACGAACCCGAGGAGGCGGAATCCATCTGCCGGGATATTCTTGCCGCCGACCCGAAACACATGCTGGGCTTACGGACGCTTGGCCTGGCAATCACCGATCAGTTCATCGGCTCGCCAAGCGACCGGTACGGAGAGGTGGAGAAGATTTTTCAGGGGCTCGCGGATCCCTACGAACGCGAATACTACACGGGGATTTTGCACGAGCGGAGAGTAAAGGCGCAGTTGCGGACGGGACGCTCGGCTCACATACTGCTTCCGCTGCTGGAACGCGCGTTGCAATGTTTCGCCGCTGCGGAGAAGATACGCCCACCGGGAAACGATGATGCCATTCTGCGGTGGAACCGCTGCGTGCGATTGCTGGAGAGCCAGCCTGATTTCCAGAGCGATCAGGAAATCGCGCTGTTTGACGCGCTGGACAGCCCTCCTTCCTAATCGCGAGAAACCCCCAATTTTCAGAGGATACGTTTCGCGTTAGCTCAGTTCCACGCTTCCGTGGCGGAGGAGTTCACCTCGCCAGGCACGAGCTTCAAGATCAGGATCTCGCCGTTGGAATGAAAACTTCCGCCGGTGGCCGTCCGGGCTTCCTTCATTGGGTTATCCGGGAGAATGTGCGCGATTTCGGCGACCAGGCCGGTGCTAGAGAGCGATTTCTCGACGTAATCACGCTCCAGATCAATGTCGGGATCAATTTTGTGCGTGATTCCGTTGTTGCGTTCATCTCGCTCGAACCCGATGTCGTGGGTGGCGGCGCCAACCCAGAGTGTCTGGCCATTTACCGTGAATGGCGCTTTCCAGATGCGCAGGTGATTGCGGGAGCGCACGACGCTGATCGGCTCGGCATGCGCCCAGCCGTAGTCCTGCGGCCGCCCGAAGAGATAAAGCTGGCTCATGGGCATCGTGAGGTAGGACTCTTTCGAAAGACTGTCCAGAACGCCGCGAAGCAGCGTTTCCTTAACGTCGGCGTCCACCTTGACCCATCCCGCGGCGCTGAAGGTTTTCTGCATTTCGTCTTCCGAGCCTAGGATCAGGAAATTGACCATGTCGCCAGGGTCGCCGGCCTTGTCTGAAACGCGACGCGGGATTTTGGATAACAGAACATTGTCAATGCCGGGGATCGAGTTTACTTTCCTGGCGACGATCTGAACTGCCTGACCCGAAGAGGCATCCGGTGCGTAGATTTCGACATGAACAAGGTAAGACCCATCCGCAGAGTCATCGCTGGCTTGGTTGATGCCGAGCGCGAGCCGGCCGCCTATGGGAGCCAGGACGTCGCGGCTCGCGCCGAGGACGAACGGCTGCGCGATGTCCGCATCGCCAATTCTGCCGATCAAGGTGCCGCGGCCCGAATCGTTGAAGGGGAGAACTCTCAATAGATCCTTGAAGCTGCGGCCCAGACCATCGGGCCCGTTATCGACCTTCGCATTCTGATAACGCATCTTGCCGCTGGCGGTCACGACGACGTGTTCGCCGGGATGCACGTCAATCTTCGTGTCCGTCCAGTGGGAGTCGCCCTTGAGCGTAAAATCCTTGGAAATACGCTTTTTACCTTTTGGCGAAAGCGTCTGCGCGGACTGGATGGCGTCGCTCTGCATGTCGGAAGGTGTGGCGTCCTCGCGTACCAACTGAGCGGGTAGCGCGCCGGGCCAGGCGAAAGACGCCGCGAAAAAGATTCCGGCGCTCAGACATCGCGTGAGGAAATTCGGCATGGCTTAATCCATCCTGCCGTAACGTTTGCGCATGTTTACTCTAAACAGATGCGTCCGCGGCGAGCAAGTGTTGGCCTGTGCGGGGCCGTCCCGAACCGCGGGCCAGCCGCGTCTGTTCCTTGACTCCAAGGAGGGCCGCCTGTAAATTGGCTTCATGCCGCAGTTGCGCGGCGGATGAAAAAGTTTCCGCATGCCGAAACTACGGGAAGCGCGCCGAGGCCAGGCGCTTGACCGCGACCTCCGGGGACGCCGCACCAGAAACGGCTGGGTGAAATCTAAAACAGAAGTCATGCCGAGAACTAAGCTAAAGATTTTACTGGGCCTGCTCGCTGTATTCTCACTGGCCATTTCGTCGCTTGCGCAAGAACCCCTCCCGCGTCCTGCTCCCCAGCGCGCGCCGGACACCAACGTCACCGTGGACGGCAGCGAGGCCATGTTCACCACCATGTGCGCGCTGCTCGCCGCAGGGTTCGAGTCCGACGTGAACTCCTCGAACTGGAGCCCCTACCGCGCGGAGATGCGCGAACGGCTTGAGCATCAGCAGGGACCTGCCGTGGACGCTTTGCGCAAATTCTATAAGGAACACGAATTGGATGACCCCGAAGCGACGCTTTCGCGGTTTATTTGGTTCGGGCTGGTCAGCGGGCCCGCACCCAGTTTCGATCCAGTCCTTCGCAGGGATGAGCTCCCTCCCGATGTGATTGCTCTGGAAGGTTTTCAGGAAATCCTGTCGAACTATTACAAGGAACAAAATATCGGCGCGCTGTGGCGCCAGGTCCAACCCGTTTACAATCGGGAAATTTCCCAGTTGCACGACGAAGTGGCGCAGACCATCTTCGTGACCAACGGATACTTGCGTGTGATGCTCGAGCCGGAGAGCCAGCGAACGTTTACCATCATCGTTGAGCCCCTGGTGGGGCGCCTCACGAACGTACGCAATTTCGGCGATCATTACGCGCTGGTTCTGAGCGGAGCGAACCAGTTGCCCGTGGATATCGTTCGCCACGCTTTCCTGCATTTTCTGCTTGACCCGCTGCCTCTGCAGTATCCCCACGTCGTGGCCGTCAAGCGGCCGCTCTATGATCTTGCCGCGCGCGCGCCGCGCCTCTCTTCGGATTTGCGTGACGATTTTTCCTCCTATTTCGCGGAATGCCTGGTTCGCGCGGTGGAATTGAGACTGAAGCGTTTGTCACCCAGCGAAAAGGAAGTCGTCCTGGAAACGGATGATTCCGCGGGATACGTACTGGTTCGGCCGCTCTTCAATTCGTTGACAAAATTCGAGGAGTCCGCACCTTCCATACGGCTTTTTTTTCCTGATCTGGTGAGATCCATTGACGAGGGCGCGGAAGAGAAGCGCGTTGCGCAAATCCAATTTGCGCCGGCGCCAGCGGCAAACCCCGGTGCAACAGCCAGCGAATCGGTCGCTCGCAGGAAGTTCCAGGCCCCTCCCACGCTTCCAAACGACGAAGACGCCATCGCGGCTTTGACCGAAGGGGAACGCCGAATCGCCGAAAAAAATCCACAAGCTGCGGAGCTGTCCTTCAAGAAAGTTCTGGCAAAATATCCGGATCAGCCCAGGGCGTGGTACGGTCTGGGATTGGTGGCCCTTTTGGAGCATGATGGTTCAAAAGCCAAGGAAGTCTTTGGCCGTCTGACGACCGGAGATCACGCGGCGACGCAGGATCCCCTGGTCCTGACGTGGTCCCATGTTTATCTGGCCAGAATTTATGGCGATGAGGGGAATATGGACAAGGCGAAGGCCGAGTTCCAAGCGGCTCTGGAAGTAACGGGAGGACCGGAGCGCGCCCGCGAGGCGGCTCAAAAGGGCTTAAGTGTGGTGGATCGTCTAAAATCGGGAGAGAGGCCGTAGCAGGAATTTCTAGCGATATGGCAATTTCGACTCAGCCAAGCTGAGAAGGGGAGAAACGAGATGGAGGGCATCATGGAACGACGGATAGGAATAGGGGCGCTCGGAGTTCTGCTGGCACTGGGCTCGTCTGCGGCTTTCGCACAGACCGCCCCGGCTAACCAGAGCACACAGAGCAACCAAAGCAACCAGAGTCAGCCCGCTCAACAGCAGGGCAGCAAGAATCAGCCGGGAACTGCCATCAGCAATACCACCGGTCTCACATTGGACGCCGCTCCTCCTCCGGTCAGTGCGGAAGAGGAAGCCGCCTACAAGGCGTTTGACGCTCTGCCCAACTCCGATGTGGCCAAGAAGATTTCAGCGGGCGAGGAGTTCTTGCAGAAATATCCCGAGAGCCGCTATCGTCCTCCCATCTATTCGATCCTCACGGTCGCCTACGTCCAAACAGGGCAGTCCGCCAAGGCTTTTGATATCGGCGACAAGGAAATCCAGCTCAAGCCCGACGATGTTCAGACGCTGGCCATTCTAGCGCAGACCATTCCGAGAGCCATGAATGGGAGCACCCCAAACCCCGAGCAGCAACTGGAAAAGGCGGAAACTTACGGAAAACGTGCGCTGGATATCGTGCCAACGCTCCCGAAGCCCGCGGCTCTGACCGATGAAAAATTTGCCGCGGCGAAGAGCCAGACTCTCTCGATGGCGCACAGCGGACTGGGACTTGTGGACATTCGGCGTGGAAAGTACGCGGAAGCGATTCCCGAACTCGAGCAGTCCGTGAAGCTCGTCCCAGATCCCGATCCCGTGAATCTCTACCTCCTGGGATTGGCGGATGTGAAGACCTCGCACTTCGAAGAAGCCCAGGCCGCGTATGACAAGTGCGCCGCGATTCCCAGCAGTCTCCAGCAGGCTTGCAAGAGCGGTTCGGAAGAGGCGAAGAAACAAGGCTCGACTCAATTAAGCGCCCCTCATTGATCCGCGAGGGCAGGCAGAGCTTTCCCGGATGCGGAACCGGAAAAGCCCGGACCTCTTGAGAATTTTGGCGGTAAGCTCGGCGCGAGTCGCTCCCGGTCGCAGCTTCCAGATTGACCGATTCATGAATGGCAGGAAAGACGACTCGCTCGAGGAGAAGCTCGGATACCGGTTTTTGCGGCCGGCCCTTCTGGAACGTGCGCTCACGCACAGCTCGGCCGTGCCGGAACTTCGCGCGGCGGCGGGGACCGGCGAGGAAGAGACTACGCGGATTCAAGCGAACGAGCGGTTCGAATTTCTGGGCGATGCGGTTCTCGATCTACTGGCAAGCGAATATTTGCTGGAGAATTTTCCGGACTGGAGCGAGGGGCGCCTTTCCAAAAGCCGCGCGAGAATCGTGAACGCGCAGGCGCTGGAAGAGGCGGCGCGCCGGCTGAATATTGGGGAATTTCTCCTGCTGGGCAAAGGCGAAGAAAAAACCGGCGGTCGGGATAAGCCTGCGATCCTCGCTGACGCCCTGGAAGCGATCGTGGCCGCGATCTACCTGGATGGCGGATTGTCCGGTGCGCGGCAAGTGCTGCGTCGCGTTCTTTTCGAGCATGCGCTGGAAGAGCGCGGGGATCATCTTGCGGATTCCGACCGCAAATCTTCGCTGCAGGAGTTTCTGCAGCGGCGCGGCCATCCCCCCGCGGAATACCGCATCGTAGGGGAAAGCGGGCCGGACCATGCCAAACTTTTTTTGGTGGAAGTCTGGTCGCAGGGTGAGTGCCTGGCCAGCGGAGAGGCCACCACCAAAAAGGAAGCGGAACAGAAAGCGGCAGGCGCCGCTCTCGAACGTCTCGAACAGGACGAAGCGCAAAGCCGGGAAGAATGATGGAAGAAGCCGAAGGACGGGCGGAAGAAGCATTATCCGAAGGCGAGGAAGTGAGCCCTGCGCCGCCGGATAGCTCCGTAAACGCTTCCACTCGCGAGACTTCTCCTGATCGTGCCTCCCAAGCCTCGCGCGGGCACCAAACCACGGTCTCGGAATATTTCGAATCCCTTCTCGTGACCGTGATTCTCGCCTTGTTTGGAACCACTTTTGTTGTTCAGGCCTTCAAAATTCCTTCCCCCTCTATGGAACCTACGCTGATGGTCGGGGACCATCTTCTGGTCAATAAATTCATTTTTGGGGGACACGGAGCCTGGTATGAGAAGATCCTGCCCTACCGGCCCCTGCGCCGCGGCGACATCATCGTTTTCAAGTACCCCTTGGCTGATCATCAGCACTTTGTGAAGCGCGTGATCGGGCTGCCCGGCGACCACCTGAAGCTCGTGGACCAACAGGTGTACGTCGGCGGTCAGAAGCTGAACGAACCATACGTCTTTCACGATCCCACGATGACTCCCAACCCGCTGAATTATGATTTCCCCCTGGTGGCGGGCGTCTTGTATACCTATGGCATGCGGCCCGAGTGGGCGAGCCAGATCCACAACTACATCCGCGGCAACGAGCTCGTCGTCCCGCCGGGTAAATATTTCGTCATGGGAGATAATCGCGATGATAGCGATGACAGCCGCTACTGGGGATTTGTGGACCAAAGCGCCATCATGGGCCGGCCATTCCTGATCTATTGGTCCATTAACGCCACCACGAGCGATTATGGCCAATCCACTTTTCTTCAACGTTTGGACAGCACCTTGGACACGTTGATTCATCTTCCCGAGCGGACGCGGTGGAACCGCATGCTCCATACCGTGCATTAGGAAGTCAAAGAAAACTCTCCGCCGTTCGACTACAATTCTCCGGGTGATCTTGAAAGAGCTTCGTGTCGCGCGAGTGATTCCTTCGTGACTCAAAGAGCGAAACGCTGGAAGGCCGCTCTGATTTTAGCCGGTGCGGTCCTGGCCCTTCAGTTGGCTGCGTCGGGTTTGGTACGCACCCGCCATGTCCGCGGCTATCTAATTACCCAGCTGGAGCGGACCTTTGGCCGCCACGTGGAGGTTGAGGAGTTCACGGTGAGCTTGTTGCCAAGCCCGCAGCTCGATGCAGGCGGAATCACGGTGAGCGAAGATCCGGCTTTTGGGAACGAGTACTTCTTGCGGGCGGAACATCTTTCCGCCGGTTTGCGCTGGCTTGGACTTCTTCGCGGACGCTTTGAATTCGGCACCGTGTCGCTCTCGCGTCCAAGCTTGATCCTCGCTCGCAACGAGGAAGGCCGCTGGAATCTCGAAGGATGGCTTCCTCCGGGGCGCGCGATTTCTCCGTCGAGCCCCGGTGTGGCCGCACCGGCCGCAGCTGCGGAGACCACGAACCGCCTCGAGAAAATTGACATTGATGACGGCCGGCTGGATTTCAAACTCGGCGATGTAAAGCAGCCGTTTGCTTTCACGGGCGTTTCCGGCAGCATCGAGCAGATGTCCCCGGGCCGATGGGAGTTGCATTTGGAAGCACAGCCCTGGCGCAGCGGAGTCCAATTGCAGTCCACAGGAACGCTCCGGGTGCAGGGCGAAGTCGCAGGGACTTCGGCGCGATTGCAACCGGCGAGCTTGCGAATTCATTGGGGAGAAGTCTCTCTGGCGGATCTGTTTCGTCTTCTCCAGGGTCAGGACAAAGGGGTGCGCGGCCTTTTCGCGCTGGACGCAATGGCGGAGAGCGGCGTGATGAACGACGGAACCGAGCGCACTGGCGAATGGAGCTATTCCTTGCAAGCCCGGGCCACGCAGATTCACCGGTGGGACTTGACCGAGCGTCCAGATAATCCGCGCGTGAATCTCGACTTGAAAGGGATGTGGGATCCGGCCCGGGGAAGCATCAGGGCTTCGGAACTGGTCTTGGAAACCCCGAAGTCGAATCTGCGCGGCTCCGCAAGTCTCATGACTAAGCCAGAGACTTCGCTGGAGATTCACATTGACTCGTCCGGCATACAGGCAGCGGATCTACTGGAATGGTATCGCGCGTTTCATCCGGGTGTTTCGGAGGGAATCGCCGCACATGTTTTTTTCACCGGCGGATTGTCGCTGAGCGGCCTCCCGCTTTCCCTCAATTCCGCGGGATTTTCGACCCAGGGGGGCACTTTAACCGTTCCTGGTTTTGCAAATCCGATCCGTATTGGCCCATTGCGCGGAGGAATGGAACGCCGGCGTTTTGCCGTCGAGCCGGCGGTTTTCACAATTGCAAATCAAAAAGTTTCCGAACCTCCCCCACCCGGAAGTTCCCCTCGCACGGCGGGCTCCCGAGCTACGCCCGGCGTAGACGAAATCTCTCTTAGCTTGATGCATGATTTTGAAACCAGGGTCGGCGTCGTGACTTTGACCGGACATATCGAACATTCCGAAGATGTCTTCAAGATTGCCAATGCTTTTGGAAGGTCATTCAATCATGGGTGGGATTTGACCGGCCCTGTTCGAGCTTCACTTCTGTGGGGCTGGGGACAACCCTCAGCGCAGGGCTGGAACGGCCAGGTTGATTTCGATGGCGCCAAGCTACAGGCTGCCGGATTGAACCTGCCTCTGCAGCTTGCAGACGTAAAGCTTCAGTGGGAAGCAGGCAAGCGCACCGCGCGTATCGGCAAGGTGGAGGGATTTGGCGCGGCATGGTCAGGGACGATCAAAGAAGATGGGAGTGCTTCGGGGAAAAGTGTGCCCTGGCACTTTAACTTGCATGCGGATCACCTGGATGCGAAGGAATTGGATCGCTGGGTCGGCCCGCGCGCCCGCCCAAACTGGCTGCAGCGGCTGATGAATTCGCTGTTGGGCGGCGGATCCGCCAGCGCACCCGCCAGTGCCTTGCTTCGGCTGCTCGATGCGCGCGGCGAATTGCAAGCGGATGAGTTTAATCTCGAGCAGATGAAACTCAAACGATTGCTGGCCAAGGTGTCTTTGAAGGACTTGAAGCTGAGCGTGGAGGATGCCACCGCGTCTTGGGCGGGCGGGATGATTCAGGGCTCGCTTTCCGCGGATTTTTCGCCTCAACCGAAATACACTGCCGCGGCAAAATTCGAGCGCGTCAATCTTGCGCAAATTCCGTTTGCCGGAAACCTCGAAGAAAGAGTCAGCGGTTCGGCCACTGGCTCCCTTGCGCTGCAGACCGAGGGAATCGGACGCGACATCCTTCTGCAGAAAATGCAGGGCGAGGGAAACGTACGATTGAGCAACGTGGGACTGCGCGGTTGGGACGTCGCGGCCAGCCTCGCGAGCGGCTCTCCACGTTCCGGGTCTTCCCGTTGGTCCAGCGGAGATGCAAAATTTCGCATTGCCAATCAGGAATTCATTGTTAGTCTTCTCCGGTTGAATGCGCCGCAGGCTCCTGTCGTTCTTAAGGGAAGCGTGAGTTTCCGGCGCGAAGCCAATCTGACGTTGGAATCAGCGAACGAGGAGAATCGCAAGGGGCCTATTGCCTCTTCAGATCATGTATTGAATCTCGCTGGACCACTGGACCGCCTCCGCGTCTCGCTTGCCGCGCGAGTCGCTCAGCAGCCGGGAGACTGATCTGAACAGATGAAGTAAAGCGGAGAACTGAAAAGGTACCGCGCAGCTGTTCTTGCGATAAGAAATGGAGGAATCAATGAAGCGGATCGTCCTCGGCCTGGTGGTCGCGCTTGCGATTGCACTCCCCAGTGCTCATGCGCAAAAGAAGTTCACGTTGGAGCAAGTGCTGAGTGCGCCGTTTCCGGACAATCTCGCTGCCGCCAAGACGAAGAGCCGCCTGGCCTGGGTTTTGAACGAACAAGGGAAGCGCAACATTTGGGTTGCCGAGGGCCCTGACTTTGTCGCGCGCCGGCTTACCGCTTACTCCCAGGACGATGGCCAGGAGCTTTCTTCGCTGCAATTTTCGGAAGGCGCGGGTTACATCATCTATGT
Source organism: Candidatus Acidiferrum sp. (assembly GCA_035516615.1). Classification (GTDB taxonomy): domain Bacteria; phylum Acidobacteriota; class Terriglobia; order Acidiferrales; family UBA7541; genus Acidiferrum. The sequence continues at coordinate 12,675 of DATJAD010000021.1, read as the reverse complement.
TCGCGGCGGGAGTAAAAACCGGGCGGGTGTTTCGCCGAACCCGACCAGCAATCCCGCGGGCGCCGAGCAGGACGTTTGGGCCATCGCCTGGACTGGAGGCGATCCCCGAAAGATTGATGCAGGCCACGATCCCCAGATTTCTGTCCGCGGAACCATTGCATACACGCGCGACGCACAAATCTGGCTCGCTCCTTTGGACGGCAGCGATAAGCCCCGGCAGCTGGTGATTCGCGGAGACAATTTCAGCCAGCAATGGTCGCCCGACGGAACGAAACTCGCCTTTGTTTCCTCGCGCACTGATCACAGCTTCATCGGAATCTATGACACCGCGGCAAACTCCATTCACTTTCTTGCGCCGTCCGTGGACTCCGATTCCCTCCCGCAGTGGTCGCCGGACGGCAAGCAACTCGCGTTCATTCGCCGGCCGGCTGTTCCCCGCGATACGCCAACCGGATATTTCATCGAGCCTGATCGGCCGCACCCGTGGGCCATCTGGGTTGCTGACACCGCGACGTGGGCCGCCAAGGAGATCTGGCACAGCGGAGCGGCCATGCAGGATTCCTATCCCTACATGGCGGATGACACCGGCGGCGGCGCCATCAACTGGGCAGCGGGTAACGCCTTGGTCATGGCCAGCGAGCAGGATGGTTGGCAGCATTTGTACGCGCTTGCCGCGACCGGCGGTGCGCCCAAGCTTCTGACTCCCGGCGCTTGCGAAGTGGAAGAGTGGTCCTTCACTCCCGATCGTCGAACAATTCTCTTCAATTCCAACTGTGAGGACTCATTGCGCCGTCACATCTGGCGCGTCGCGCTCAATAGCGAAATCCGGCCGCAGCCCGTGACCAGCGGCACCGGCATCGAATGGAGTCCTGAAGTTTTAAGCGACGGTCAATCGCTGGCGTATTTTGCTTCGGATGCGCGCATGCCCGCGCGAGCTTTCATCGCCGATGTGCAGGGCATGCAGCCGCGCAAGCCCTTGGCGGCCGAAACATGGCCCGCCGATTTTCCCTCGGACGAAATGATCCAGCCTTCCCACGTGAGCTTCAATTCGCCGGATGGCACGAAGATTGACGGCGTGCTTTTTTCTCCTGCTTCCGCCAAAGCCGGCGAAAAACATCCCGCGCTGATTTTCCTTCATGGCGGTCCCATGCGCCAGATGCTTCTCGGCTGGCATTACATGTATTACTACGCGAATGCCTACGGGCTGAACCAGTACCTCGCCGGCCGCGGCTACGTCGTGCTCGCCATCAACTACCGCAGCGGTGTCGGATATGGCCGCGCATTTCGTGAAGCGCCGGGCCGCGCGGGCCGCGGCGCGTCGGAATATCAGGACGTCGTCGCGGCCGGAAAGTATCTGCAGAGCCGCGCGGACGTGGACCCCGGGGACATTGGCCTGTGGGGCGGCAGCTACGGCGGCTATCTCACGGCTCTCGGGCTTGGCCGCAACTCGGATATTTTCAAAGCCGGGGTGGACATGCATGGCGTCCACGATTGGCCCACCGATAATTGGGATGGCAAAAACATTCCGCCCGACCTGGTCAAGCTGGCGCACGATTCTTCTCCCGTAACCGCCGTGGACACATGGAAGTCTCCCGTTCTCTTCATCCACGGCGACGACGATCGCAACGTCTACTTCACCCAGACCGTGGACCTCGTCGCGCGCCTCCGCCCGCGCGGCATCCACATCGAACAGCTCATTTTCCCGGACGAGGTCCACGACTTTCTAATGCATCGCAGTTGGCTCGCCGCTTACCGCGCTGCGAGCGACTTCTTCGATCGCCAACTCCGCGGCGAGACCTCCTCATTCGGCTCTACACAACCTTGAGCTCTTGAGCTCCGCATGAAGGTCTCGATCACGCGAGTTTTCTTGTTGAGTCTTGCTGCCGTTTGCTTTGCTGCTGCGCACGGCTTTTCCGCGAGGCCAAAGCCCACTCAAATTCGCCTTGCACCAGCGTTGCGCCCGGGCCAGAAACTCGCTTACCTCGTCAGCTACAATCTCGATCGTTCCATCAAGGCGCAAAGCCGTTTCCAGGCTCCGGATCAGCCGGCGCCGGGAAAGCTCACTCTTGAAATGACCCTGCATGTGGAGATCCTTGGCCGAAAGGCCGCAGGTTTTCGGCTTCGCACCTATTTCGCCGAACCAAAAGCTGCCCCGCAATCCGCCGGCAAGACTGCCCCAGGCGAAAGCCAACCTGTGCCCCCACCTTCATCATCGCACTGGGTCGACTTCACTCTTGCGAAGGACGGCAGCGTTTCGTCTTTCTCGGGCCTCGCGGGACTTCCTCCTGTCCAGCAATTGGCCTGGCGCGAATGGCTATCGCGTTTTGCGGCTTCGATGGTCTATCCGAAAGATGGCGTAAAGCAGGGCGAGAAATGGGAAACGCTGGAGCCTGAGTCCGCTCCTTCACCGATCGCCGGCCTGGTCTGGCATCGCACTTCGCAATACGTTCGCGATGAGCCGTGTCCCGAAGCAAAGCGCACAGCCGCAGGCGACTTCCTCGAATCGGTTTCCAAATCTGAGTCTTGCGCCGTGATTCTTACCACTGCGAAACTCAAACAGGAATCCTCTTCGAAAGACGCTACTCCCGAAGACTACAAGCTCAACCATCTGAAAACTTCCGGCACCGCCGTCGGGACGAACCAGACCATTCTCTACATTTCTCGTTCCACCGGCCTGCTCATGCGTTCTTCCGAATCCGACGAGCAATCCATGAACGTGACCGTCGCTCTTGCCGATGGCTCTAACCAGGTTCACTACGATATGACGGCCTCGAGCCGCGCGCGTTTGCTTCTCATCACCGCCCCTTCGGCCTCCGCTCACTAATCCCGCCGCGCAGCTTGATCCGCGTGCTCGATTTGCCTCTCGCGCTATAATGGTTGTTCGCGCATGCAGCGGCAAAGCTGCAGGAGCCCTTTCCATGCAATTCAAGCTGAAGAGCAACTATCAGCCTCGCGGCGATCAGCCCGCCGCTATCGAGCAGCTTTCCCGCGGTATCGAAGCTGGAGAAAAACATCAAGTCCTGCTCGGCGTCACCGGCTCCGGCAAGACCTTCACGATGGCCAAACTCATTCAGGCCGCCAATCGCCCCGCGCTCGTCCTCGCCCACAATAAAACGCTCGCCGCGCAGCTCTATCACGAATTCAAAGGCTTTTTCCCGGAAAACGCCGTCGAGTATTTCGTCAGCTACTACGATTTTTATCAGCCAGAAGCCTACGTTCCCTCCGCCGACGTGTATATCGAAAAAGAAGCCACCATCAACGACGAACTCGACAAGCTTCGCATGAGCGCCACGCGCTCGCTCTTCGAGCGCCGTGACGTCATCATCGTCGCCTCCGTTAGCTGCATCTACGGCCTCGGTTCGCCCGAAGCGTATTACGGCATGCTGGTCATGCTGGAGAAAGGCCAGCAAACCTCCCGCGAGGCTTTGCTCCACAGGCTGGTGGACATTCAGTACGAACGAGGCGAGGAGTTGCGGCGCGGCACGTTTCGCGTTCGCGGCGACACCATCGAAATCTATCCCACCTATGAAGATCAAGCCTATCGCGTCGAAATGTGGGGCAATCAGATTGACGCGTTGCGCCAGATTGATCCTTTGACCGGAGAGATTCGTTCCGGCCAGGAAGATCTCTCGCGCGTTCCCATCTATCCGAAAACGCATTACGTCATGCCCCAGGAGCAGCGCGAGCGCGCTATCGTCACCATTCAGGAAGAGCTCGATTGGTGGAAGAAGGAGCTCGAGAAGCAGGGAAAATTCGTCGAAGCCCAGCGCTTAACCCAGCGCACCATGTTCGACATTGAAATGATGCGCACCATCGGCTATTGCCATGGCATCGAGAATTATTCGCGACACTTGAGTGGACGCCTTCCCGGCGAAGCTCCGCCCACTTTGCTCGACTATGTGCCGCAGGATTTCCTCATGTTTATTGACGAATCGCACCAGACCGTTCCGCAAGTGCGCGGCATGTATCATGGCGACCGTTCGCGCAAGCAGACTCTGGTGGATTACGGGTTCCGCATGCCTTCCGCGCTCGACAATCGTCCCTTGACCTTCGAGGAATTCGAGCACCGCCTGAACCAGGTGATCTACGTTTCCGCCACGCCCGGTCCCTACGAATTGACTCGCGCAGGCGGTGTCATTGTCGAGCAGGTCATTCGTCCCACCGGCCTCGTGGATCCCGAAGTTGAAGTCCGCCCCGTCAAGGGCCAGGTGGACGATCTGCTAGAGGAAATTCGTATTCGCGCGGAGAAGAACGAGCGCGTCCTTGTCACCACGCTCACCAAGCGTATGTCCGAGGATCTAAGCGAATACTTTACGGAAATCGGCGTCCGCTGCCGCTATCTCCATTCGGAAGTGGAAACGCTCGATCGCATCAAGATTCTTCGCGATCTGCGCCGCGGCGAATTCGACGTGCTGATCGGCATCAATCTCTTGCGCGAAGGCCTCGATCTTCCCGAAGTTTCGCTCGTCGCCATTCTCGATGCGGACAAGGAAGGCTATCTGCGCAGCACCACCGCGCTGATCCAGACGATGGGCCGCTGCGCCCGCCATATTTCCGGCAGAGCCATTCTTTATGCGGACCGTCGCACGGGCTCCATGAACGAAGCCATAGGTGAAACTAACCGCCGCCGCGAAAAACAAACCGCCTACAACACGGAAAATAACATCACGCCCCAATCCATCATTAAGGGCGTGGACATGGAGCTGGCGCACATCGTCGAAGCCGATTATGTGACCGTTCCCCTCGATGATCGGGAACTGGACGCTGCCGCATCCGGAATCAGGAACGAAGAACAGCTCGCCGAGCTTTTGAAGCAGCTCGAAACCCAGATGCGCGAAGCCGCCAAGAAATTCGAATTCGAACGCGCCGCGCAACTGCGCGACCGCATCCGCGGCCTTAAGCAGAAAGATGTCGCCGGGCTTTTTTCCATCGAGCCTGCTCCAGTCCCAGACTCCGGCGCCGCCTCCGCCTGACTTCGAAACTTCCGGCACCAACCAGCGCTAGTGGCCACTCTTTACTTTTCGAATGAAATCGTGAAACCTAGGACAGCGATCCTCAATAGTCTCCAGGCGAGCCTGCCAAGCGATCTCCGTCATCACTGCGGTCGTATCCTGTAGCCTGGCTCGGGAAAGGATCTTCCGGTAAAGATCATCTGCTTCTCTGAAACTCTCAAGATCAACCTCAACTCTCGCTATTTGTCCCGGCCCACCACGGTTCAAGGACACTCTACTGATTGCCTCCTCATCAGCAAGCAGCCACGATTCTACCTTGCATTTCGTTGCGTGGAATTCAACTGCAAATCCGGGGCATACCCCTGAACTCAAGTATGTGCTTCGTAGCTCTCGCTCTATGGGGCCAGGATCTGCGCAATCCGAGTCCCGAATAACAAAGACTTTCCCAATATCAAAGGCAACCGGATTTTGGGCAAACTCGTGGAGAAGGTAAATGAATTTGTTCCTTAGTTTGTGGCGCCCAATGCATTCACGAGAATGAACTCGACCGATACTGGGGTCTATTCGCTTGATTAATTCTCTGTAAACCGCGGTGTCATCAGGACCTTCAACAACTATTCCAGCATTCATCCTGGCTCACTGAGAATGCCTGAATAAACGACATCCGCGAGCCCAAGCTCCTTATCGCTTACGAGCTCCTTCAGATGCTGCTTATCTCGAGGGCGAACAGCAACTGTTGCGCCTTCTCTTTTCTCTAGCCAAATCACCTCGTCAAGCGTGAAAAGATCAACGAGCTGAGGGGACTGCGTAGCGATGATTAACTGAGAAAGAGGAAGTCCAGCCTGAACCGCTTCTTCTCGCACCTGCCGGAGAAGCCTCACAACCGCGTTTAACAGCTTAGGATACAAATAGTTTTCTGGCTCCTCTAGGCAATAAAGGCTACCCGCCCACTCTGGTGGAGAATAGATCAGAGATAGGAGTGCGAGGAGTGCGATTTCCCCATCCGACATCTGCCACAGGTTTATCGGTGCCGCCAACCCTGACTCTTGAGCCGAGATAAATACCGTACCCTGCTGAGTCGGCGAGGTAAAGAGTTTCCTGAAACCAGGGAGGAGATCGCAAGCTGCACGAGTTATTTTCTCAAACTGATCAGAGTAGTGGGTCTGGATCCACATCAGCCAAGCCGAGATGTTCGTGCCACTCCGATCCAGTGAACGGCCCAGTCCGGTGGGATTGGCAGACTTCATCAGCGCTGGCACGAACTGATGAAATCTCCAACTGCCAATCAGTCTAGCTAAAAAATCACCGTCCCAGTTCGTGACCCTGCCCTGGAGAACCGAGCGGTCACGTCCAGGTACCCCCGCGATTTCTCGCCCGTCATAGTTCACGAGCCAAGTCCCAGCAGCCGGCCGTTCACTAATCAGTTCCCGCTGTTCCCCCTTTCGCCTAAGCTTGAGGCTCTCCCTCTGCACCTGTATGATCCCGTTTGGCGGGAATGATACCCCAAGTTCATAACTCCACAGAGAGCCCGGCTCGTCCTCTCGGAGACCTTGGACCGAGATGTTGACAAGGCTTACGGAGGGTCCTTTCCAAGGCAAATCCGACTCTGCACCGCGGCTGTTTAGGGCGTACCAGAGTCCCTGCTGCCCCCCAGCAGGGTGCAAGAGATCGAAGAGGAATCTGAACACATCTATGACGTTGCTCTTTCCCGCCATGTTTGGACCTACTAGTACGTTGATCGGTCCCAAATCGCACTGGAAGTCCCTCAGGCTCTTGAAATTCTGTACCTTGAGACAAGTGATCATTGTGAAGTCCTTCACAACAATCGTAACCTAACCTTATTCCCGCCGCTAGATAGACAGCGTGACACTTCCCTCAAACGACCCCCCGGCGCAAAATCTCCAGCGGATAAAACGTATCCCGCCAATTCACTCCGCCTCGCCACAGCGTAACCACCGTGGATCGAACTAGCATGTAACTGAAAACGGCCGCTCCAACAGGATGGGTCAGCGCATAGAGCGGCGAGACCCGCATCACCACGGCTACTCCCGCATGGAATGCCAGTGCCATGCAAACGCTGATCGCGGCGAACGCCAGCACCCGGCCGTGCGCGAAAGGGATTGCTGCCCACGGCAAAATATCCAGGCAAAAAAGTCCCAGGAGTTGGGCCACCACCATGTCCAAGCGAAATCCCGCGGCAGCAAAGAAGTTCTTGGTCACTCCGCGAACGAGGTTGCCGAATCCCGCGTGCCATCGCACCGTCACGTAATCCTGCGCGACCGCGGCTTGCGACCGAAATCCCGCCCGCTTCAAAATCTTCCCCAACTTCATGTCGTCCACCACTTCCAGCGCCAGCCTCCGGTGCGTCCCGCTCGCTTCATAGGCGGATCGCCGCACAAGCTGAAAGGCGCCTACACCTGCATAAGAGCGCGAGCGCGGATTGGAAGCCCCCGCAGGATCGGCCGCCAGTTGAAAGCCGAACCCGAAAAACGTGACCAGCACCTTTTCCCAAAAGCCGATCATTTCCACGTCGCAAAGCAGCGTCAGGTGATCGAGCTTTCGGCTGTTCGCCATTGAAATTGCCCGGCGCAGCGTGTCCGCTCGAAACCGAACATCGGCATCCGTGAACAGCAGCCACTCCCCAGATGACTCTTCATATCCCCTCTGCAGTGCGTGTGGTTTTCCGAGCCAGCCTTCCGGCAAGCTCGCGACGTGCACGGCCCGGAGCCGCGGATGTCTCGCGGCAAATTCATCCAGAGTGCGGCCCGTCGCATCCGTCGAGCGGTCATCCACGGCGATGATTTCAAGGTTCGGGTAATCAATCTCCTCAAGCGTCGCGAGCGCCGCAGGCAGCTTTTCTTCTTCATCTCTTGCGGCAAACAGCAAGGAAATGCGCGGACAAGCCTCGTTTACCGCGGCCGGAAAATCCTTTAACCAGGGCAACTGGAACGCCCCGTAAGCGGAGCGCAAGCCGTAGGTGAGCCAGAACAGGGCAATCAGACCGAAGAGGACCAGCCCAAGGATATGCATGAATTGGTATCGAACAACGAGTACAAGGTATCCTAGCATAGAGAATGAGACCGGTTTTATCCATCATCGGCGCTGGACGCGTAGGCCGGGCTCTCGCCAGGAAGCTTCGTGAGCGAGGCTGGAAAATCGCGGCCGTTGTGGCCAGAAGCGAAGCCAACGCGCGTAGGGCCGTCCGGTTCATCGGTGCCGGCCAGCCCCAGGCGGGGATATCCTCCGTAGTCTTGGCTGCTCGCGTCATTCTTGTCGCCACCCCCGATTCCGCCGTAGGGAAAGTGGCCGCTGCATTGGCGGCCGTTGGCACAGCGGAGCTGCGCGGCAAGGTGGTTCTCCACACAAGTGGCCCGCTATCCGCCAGCGTTCTCGCTCCCTTGCAGGAGCATGGCGCAGCCGTAGGCTCGATCCATCCGCTCCAGACGTTTACCGGGATCGGCTTGCCTGCTCTGGAAGGCCGCATTTTCACGATTGACGGCGATTCCGCCGCCGTACGCATCGCACGCCAGATGGCGCGCGATCTCGATGGTCTGCCTGTACGCATCAGTGGCGCGGCCAAGGCTGCATATCACGCTGCCGCTACGATGGCCTGCGGGCAAATTTTAGCCGTTGTAGAAGCGGCCACGCGTATTCTCATGTCCATCGGGATGAAGCGGCGCGAGGCTGTCAGGGCGCTCACCCCCTTGACCCGCCAGATGCTTCAGAATTTTGAGCGCCTGGGGCCAAAAGCCGCTTGGACGGGCGCGCTATCGCGCGGCGATTATGGGGTCATCGAAGCGCATCTCCTCGCGTTGAAAAAATTTCCGCCCGAGTACAGTGAAGCGTACGACGCGTTGAACAATCTCGCCGCTCGCGTCCTCGCCCAAGACCCCAGCGAAATTCTCGCTCAGCTTGGACGCATCCGGCGCGATACAATTCCTAAACTAAGAGCCACTGGAGGCCAGGGTTGAATTCCATGCACATTCAGGTTGCTGACGCTGTGCTCGAAAACGGTTTGCGCGTCGTCGTCGCGCCGGATTCCGCGGCGCCGGTCGTCACCGTTGGTGTTTATTACAAAATTGGCTTCCGACTCGAGCCTCAGGGCCGAAGCGGCTTCGCCCATCTTTTTGAGCACATGATGTTTCAGGGTTCCGCAAACGCCCCCAAGATGCAGCACATCAAGCTCATCAATTCGAGCGGAGGCACCCTCAACGGCTCCACGCACTATGATGTCACCAATTATTTTGAAGCCGTCCCTTCCAACGCTCTCGAACGTGTCCTCTGGCTGGAAGCCGATCGCATGCGCGCCCTCAAGGTGGACGACGAAAACCTCCGCAACCAGCGCGATGTCGTCAAGGAAGAAGTCCGCGTCAATGTTCTCAACCAGCCGTATGGCGGTTTTCCCTGGCTCGATCTTCCTCCCGTCGCGTTTCGCAACTGGGCCAACGCCCACAATTTCTATGGCGATTTTGCCGATCTGGATGCCGCCAGCCTCGCTGACGTCCAGTCCTTCTTCAAGACATACTATGTTCCGAACAACGCGGTTCTCTTGATCCTCGGAGACGTAAAACCGGATGAGGGCCTTGCCCTCGCCAGAAAATATTTGGAGAAGATTCCTGCTGGCCCTCCTCCTCCTTTTGCCGATCCCACGGAGCCCCCTCAAAAAGAGGAACGCCGTGGGGAAGTCGAGGAAAAATTCGGCACGCTTCCCGCCCTCGCTGTCGGCTACACCGTGCCGCCGCGGCGAAGCGATGAGTGGTACGCCATGGCGCTTCTTGATCAGGCGCTGCACGGTGGCCGCGCCGGGCGCGTTTATCGCGAGCTGGTCTTGGAAAAGCAGGTGGCCGTCGAGGCTGACGGTGGCATTGACGATCTCTTCGGCTACAACGGTCCCACGCAAATGGTCACCCGCATCTTCCACAAACCCGAATACACCGGTGAAGCCGCGCTCGCGGCATTTGATGAGGTCATTGCAGAGGTTCAGGAAAAGGGCATTGACGAGGACGAACTCGAACAGCTCCAGGTGAAATGGAAATCCGATTACTATTCGACGCTCGAAGGCGGCCGGGGCGGCTATCTGCCCAAATACGGATTGATGCATCTGCTCGCCTGTTTCACCTTGTTTGACGGACAGCCGCAATTGGTGAACACCATCCTCGATGGATTTCTCCGCGTGAAGGCGGAGGAAATTCAATGCGTCGCAAAGAAATATCTCCTCCCTCAAAACCGCGCGGTCATTTTTCGCTCTCCCGCGACCGCCGGCGCAAAGGAGGCTGCATAATGGCCACCCGCGCATTGCAATCCGCCACCGGAGTGCCGGAACTGGCGCCGGAGCGCCCGGTAAACTGGCCGAGGCGCACCAAGGTAACGCTGTCGAACGGCCTCGAGGTCGTTCTTGCTGAGTCCCATACACTGCCGAAGTTTCAGGGCGAACTCTTTTTTCGCTCCGGTAACGCGGCTCTCGCCGATCGTGCTCCGGCTCTCGCGGAAATGACGGCGACTCTGGTTCGCACGGGAACGGCAAAGCGTCCGAGCCGCCAAATCGAGGAAGATTTGCGCCGCATCGGCGCAGATCTTTCCACCAGCGCGGGGCAGGACACCAGTGCCATCGGCTTCGGCGGATTGAGCGAATTTGCTGAACCCCTCTTGCAGCTTGTCAACGAACTAGCGCGAGAAGCCACATTCCCCGACGGGGAATTGGAGCGCGAGCGCCGCCAGAAACTCGAAGAAGTGAAACTCGAGCGCACCCAGCCCGGCTTTTTGGCTGGCGAACGGTTGCGCAAAGTTCTTTTCGGCGCGCATCCTTATGCGCAAGTCTCTCCCTCCGAAGAGCAAGTGAAAGCGTACAAGCGTGAAGATTTGCGCGGCGCCTATCGCGATATTTACACGCCGGAAAACGCTCTCCTTCTCCTCGTCGGAGATTTTGATACCGCCGCCATGCTCGCCTCCATCGAAAAAATCCTCGGAAATTGGACGGGCAAGAAAGCGGAACAAAAGACCCAGGTTCCCCCCTTGCAACCACGCGGCCGTCGGGTGCATCTCGTGGATCTTCCGGGCTCGGTGCAGACGCAGATACTTGTCGGCTGCCACGCCATCACCCGAAAACATCCTGATTGGATCAAGCTCGCCCTGTCGAACAACATTTACGGAGGCGCATTCAATTCGCGGCTGGTGATGAATATCCGCGAGGACAAGGGCTACACGTACAGCCCGCGCAGCGGCGTCAACGCTTTGCGGCAATTCGGCTATTTCTCCATCTCCGCCGCCGTTCGAAACGACGTCGTGGCTGCCTCGCTCACGGAAATCTTCTACGAACTGGACAAACTCCGCTCGCTGCCCGTTCCGGAAAACGAGCTCGCCGACGCGCAAAATTACATGACCGGCGTTTTCTCTCTCGGCCTCGCGACGCAGGACGGATTGCTTTCGCAATTCTCCACGGTTTATCTGAATGAGCTGACGGAAGATTATCTGGAGACGTACCGCGAAAAAGTTCGCGCTCTGAAATCGGAGGATGTTCTCGCCGCAGCGCAAAACTACTTCGATTCGGCCAACATGCAAATGGTCGTCGTCGGCGACCGCAAACAAATTGAAAAACAGGCCGCGCTTTTCGGCGACCTGGAAGTTTACGACGCGCAAGGCAAACGCCTCAACAACTGAACCGTTATTCCTGGCCGGGACAAATCTGCTTCGCCCTGGGCCGGCAGCAGGTTATTGATAAAGTTACGTAATGCTGGCAGTATGATTCTGCGATGTGGAGACGGCGGCCGATCCTTCGATTATTTGCCTTTCTGAATTGTGTTTCCTTTCTGACTTTGGGATCGGCGGCGGGTGACAAGAAAAAACCGCCGCGGCACCCCGTAAATATCAACACGGCGAATTCGGCGCAATTGCAGGAAGTTCCCGGCATCGGGCCGGCGACAGCGGAGAAAATCCTGAAGATGCGAAAAGTCCACGGCCCCTTCAAGAGCGTGGACGAACTCCTGGCGATCAAGGGAATCGGACGAAAGAAACTGGCGAAGTGGCGGCCGTATTTGACGGTGGGAACACCGGCGGCGCTAGAGCCTGCGGCCGCAGGAAGCGCGCGGCGGATTCGCCATCACAATACCTGGTGTGTGGCGCGCGGCGATTCGATGCGCAGAGGAACCTGATCGGCGATGCGGATGCCGTAGCCTTCGAGCGCCACGACTTTTTTCGGGTGATTTGTCAGAACGCGAATGTCCTTCAATCCCAAATCAATCAAAATTTGCGCGCCGATGCCGCTTTCATGCTGAACCATACGCTGACGGGCAGGCTCGCGGTCGAGCTGGCCGCGCGCGTGGAAATGAATTTGCGGAAGAGTGCCCGACTCGGCATGCGATTCGATCGAGAAGCCGCGGCCGGTGTGATGGAGATAAAGAAGAACGCCGCGGTCCGCCTTGGCGATTGCCGCGAGCGATTGCGAAACGAGCTCCGAACAGTCGCAGGTCACCGAGCCGAAAACGTCGCCCGTCAAACAATGTGAATGAACGCGGACGAGCGCAGGTTCCGGGCCTTCCAGATCGCCGCGGACAAGCGCGATGTGCTGGTCATGGTCCACGTCGCTGGCGTAAGCAATCATTCGAAAATCGCCGAAGCGCGTTGGCAGAACGGCCTCGGCAACGCGGCGGACGTAGCGTTCGTGCTGCATGCGGTAGCGGATGAGGTCCGCGACCGTGAGCATTTTCAAATCATGCTCGCGGCAAAA
>DATJAD010000020.1:0-14163 GCA_035516615.1 Candidatus Acidiferrum sp. | reverse complement strand
ATTGCCCGGGATCGCGCGAGATCCCTCGCAGATCGAATTCGCCATCCTCGTTGAGCTCATCCCGCCGGTTCGTCGTCCGCTCCATGATTCCAATGATATTCAGCGCACCCAATCCGCGTACTTTCGGACCTGGTCAAATTTTGCCACCCCTCGATCCCGTCGAAGCCCCTCGCTACGAACAATCCGCTTCCTTTCGCAAATCCCTCGTTCTCTTGACGATCTGGGGTGATCCTGATGAAGTGCGTTTGTAATTGACGCGGCGGAGAAAAAAGCAGTTCTCCGTGCTGTTGCCCCAGACTGAAACTTTTCCCCCTCCCTTGTCCTTTTCCGCTCGACACCGTGCCGCGCTTCGATTTTCTTCGATGCCTTCCGCTCCCCTTGGCTTGGTTCTATCTGTCAGAAGTGCCGTAAGGCCATCTAACCTATTTTTTCCTATCAGTTGCGCACTGTTTGGCCGGACGGGTCTCCTGCAACTCCCGTGGAATCAGCAATTTGCGCACTCTTTCTGTCGCCACGGCACCGGGAGGGCGGCCTGGTCGTTACAAATCCACCTCAGCTTTCACACAGCGGCGCTGAAGTCGAGTTCAGAAAGAGAAACTTTGTTAGGTGGGTGACTTTTGCCCGGGAAGGCTATGCCGGACGCTGGTTGAGGCGTTTGAGCAGATACAGGGGAAGCGCGAGCGATAACCCCACAACCAAATTGGCAAGTAGAACGAGCCACCACCCGGAAATCTTTCGCTCCGCAGCATCGCGCCGCGACCAGACCAGAAAAATCACCGACGAAACGATGAGATCCGCCGCGAAAAAACTGGAAATGCGCGTGGCGAAAATCTCCTCCAAAAAGAGGCTGAAATTCGGTCCGTGAATCAGAAAGAAGGGAAGCGCAAACCAGTACGGAATCACAATTCCCGCGGCGCAACACACCATCAGAAAGATTTTCATCGGCAACCTCAAGTTGTATCGTTCCAGGAGAAAAATGGCCCGCTCGATGTCGAAAGCCTCGCCTGGAACTCAATGTAGCTGTTCTCTGACAATCACGTCGAGCGAGACTGACGTCACGAAACGGCGCGGTGCTGCACTCCATTTGCGAGGGAGCGCAGAGATTCCACGTAAGGAGCGCGGGCCACACCGCGTTCGGTGAAGATGGCTGCGATGTAGCGGTGTGGGGTGACATCAAACGCAGGATGCGCGGCGTGCACGTCGGGCGCGATGCGCACGCCGCGAATCTCAGTAACCTCGGCGGAAGAACGCTCTTCAATCGGGATGTGCTCGCCATCCGGAATCGAAAGATCGAATGTCGAAATAGGAGCGGCGATATAGAAAGGAACGTTGTTCTCCTTGGCGAGGACCGCGATCTGATAGGTGCCGATCTTGTTGGCGGCGTCGCCGTTGGCGGCGACTCGGTCGGCGCCCGTGACCACGGCGCGGACTTTGCCGGTCTTGAGGAAATGGCCGACCATGTTATCCGTGATGAGCGTGAGCGGGATGCCGCTGCGGTGCAACTCCCACGCGGTGAGCCGTGCCCCCTGCAGATAAGGACGCGTCTCGGGCACGAGCACGTGCAGTTCCTTGCCTTGCTCGAAAGCAACCTGAAAGACGCCGAGGGCTGTGCCGATGCCTGCGGTGGCCAGGGCCCCGGCATTGCATTGCGTCATCACCTGTCCTTCGCGCGGCATGAATTCCGCGCCGAAGCGGCCGATGGCTGCATCAATCGCCCGTTTTTCCTGATGAACTGATTTCGCTTCTTCGATCATGGCCTGCTTGATTTTCGAAAGGTCGGACGTTGTGGCCGCGGTTTCAGAGAAACGGCGCTTCATGCGCTCGAGCGCCCAGAAAAGATCCACGGCAGTCGGGCGAGTTTGGGCGAGCGTTTCCACGATGACTGGAAATTCGGCGCGCAATTCAGCGAGAGATTTTGCAGAAGATTTCTGGACGCCGAGAGCGACGCCCATCGCGGCGGCGACGCCGATGGCAGGGGCTCCGCGAATGACCATTTCGCGAATGGCATGAGCGACTTCGCGATAGTCGGTATAGGTGTGGGAGATTTCCTCGCTGGGCAGACGGCGCTGGTCGAGCATGACCACGCCGCGATCGGTCCATGCGATGGGCTGCGCTACGTTCATTCCAATGTCGTCTCCGCAAAATCCCATTGTAGCGGAGATAGCCGCTCAGAGGAGTGAGAAACGAGGACGGCGCGCTGCCGGAGTAGAGGACTCATCAGTTCGCGCGGATCTGGATAGTTTGTGGCGAGATATTCCAGCCGCGAAGAGCAAGTTGCGGCGCGCCGCGAGCGGCGCTGGCGGAATATTCGATTTCGATGGTGCGTGATTCGCCGGGAAGAAGCGAAACGTAGTTGTCGCTGTAGTAGACGGGCAGAATGCGCGAGCGGTCAGAAGCGTAGAGAAGCGTGAGCTTGGCTTCAAGAGCGGCGGCAGCCGCGGCGTTGTGCAATTGCACATGCAGGTGAAGCATCGTGCCGTCCATTTGGGTGGTTGCGGATGTGGCGAGAGCGATTTGCGGAAGATGATTCAGCTCGCGGTAAGAAGCGTCATCCTGTCCGAGCCAGTAGAAATTGTCCGAAAGGAGCTTGCCAGAAGAGTCGTGAAGCTGGAGCTTGACGAAGACGATGCCCGCGGTGAGATGGGGCGCGAGATCGAGCTTGAAGGCGTTGGTTTCGGCGTCGGCGGAAGCGTCCTTCTCTTCCTCGTGGTGAAACAAGAGCTTGTTCCCGATGGAATAAACGTCGGCGGTAACGGTGAGGCCAGAGAGTGAAGAATCTGTGGTGTTGATGACCGCGACTTCACCGTTCGAAACATCCAATTGAACGTGAATCGGCTCGCAAGCTTTCTTCACGCCGTAGTAAGAGGCCGGCGTATCGTAATCGTGCGAGAAGATCTGCCAATTATTGCTGGGCCAGGCGGGCTGCGTCATCCAAAGCATGCGGCCGCTATTGGGGGCCCAGAGATGCGCGTTCATGCCTTCAAAGATCGCGCGGTGCTCGACGTAATTGAGCATTTGGGCCTTGCGCGAGAAATCAGCGAGGCTGGTGGCGGCGCCGAATTCATCTTCGATGGCTTTCATAAATGGCGCGACATCGCCGTTTCCGCTCTGGTGCCAGTCGTGGTAAGCCCAATCGTCGCTGACGGGCCACCGATCCGCCTTGGGGATTGAAGCACTGAACGATTCGAGGGTGGAGAAGGAAGGAGTTCCGGTTTCGACGGAGAAGCCGTGATTGAGCGTCGTGTAATAGAGCTTGGGATCCATGAATTTGTACGGGCCGCTGTTCTGCAGGTTGACCTGATTGGAGCTCGGTGAATAGTAGCGCGTGCCATCGAGCGAATTAATGAGATGGATGAGGCCCTCGTTGATGATGGGTTGTGGAACGCCTTCATTGCGGCCGCACCAGATCACGATGGACGGATGATTGCGAAAGCGGAGGATGGTGTCGCGTGCGTTGGCGAGGAAGAGCGCGGGATCCTCGGCTTCGACGTTGTAATTCTGCGTGGAATCCCAGAAATCGTTCCAGACCAGAAGGCCGTACTCATCGGCGAGATCGTAGAAAACTTCTTCGGTGCTCTGGCCGACCCAGTTGCGAATGATGTTGAGATGCGCGTCACGATGAAGACGGAAATAAGGCTCGAGGCGCTGGCGAGATACGCGCTTGAGAAAGTCGTCCATCCCCCAGTTACCGCCGCGCGCGGCGATGCGCACGCCGTTCACCTTGATGACCAGATAGGGAGCGGCTTTGGTGTCGTCGAGCACGCGGATGGAAGGAGAGGTCTCGGCTCCAGGATAAAGCGAGGCGACCCACGATTTCCACCATTCGCGCCAAGCCGCGGGAAAAGTTGCCGGAAAGGGATCCGCGGGAGGAATTTCGCGCATGCCTTCGTGGGTGACATCCACGACCAACTGATGCTGAGTGCTCGCGGTGGCCGGAGAATATTCAACGCGGCGGAGATGGCCGGAGTCATCCAGAAGGCTCAGTTCGTAGGTGATTTCGCGAATGCCGAAAGTGAGCCGCTTTTCATCGGATTCCTTGCCGCTTTCTTCGAAGGTCAATTTCAGGTGATACAGATTGGGATCGCCATAGCCGTTGGGCCACCAGAGGCGCGGATGCTCGACGGTGAGCTGCGCGAATTCGGAAGGAGCGAGCTTTACGAAGGTCTCGCCGGGGGGGATCGTGACCTCCTTCGAAATTTTGACTCCTTCGAATGAAGCGCTGAGGACACCTCGAACAGCCTCATTCGTGACATTTTGCAAAGGCACGGTGATGTTCACATCGGCGCGGTTGATGTCCGGGAGAGGAAGAGTCGTGACGACTTGGGGATCGCCGACGGAAACGGATCGTGTGGCTTCGATCGTGACCGGTTGCCAGATGCCGGTATCGCGGTCGCGCACGGCGGGAATCCAGTCCCAACCTTCGGTGGCCACGAACGTTGGGCCGTCAAGGCACATGATTCCGCCGTTTTCGCCGGGACCGCCCTTGATGGACTGTTCCTGAGGAATGCCGGGATGCGGAGGCGGCGAAACGCGGACGGCGAGAACATTTGTTTGGCCGGGCTTAAGAATATTCGTGACATCGAAGACGCCACGAATGAAGGCGCCGGTGATTTTTCCCAGGAATTCGCCGTTCAACCAGACAGCGGCTTTGTAGTTGATGCCCTGAAACGTGAGCGTGAGGTGGCGCCCGGCAAGGGAGCGCGGCGCGGTGAATTCGTCGCGATACCAATAGTCCTGCTTGTTCAGGCTTTCCGGAATCGCGAGGTTGTTGAGGCCATAAGAAGGATCTGGATAGACACCGCGATCAATCATGGTCGTAAGAACGGTGCCTGGCACGGTGGCAGGCCACCAGTCGTTGGTGCTGAAATCACGCCCGGAAATCTTCGCGGCGTCTGCGTGCACTTCCGGCGCGGGGCGAAGCGTCCAGTTTCCGGCAATGGTCCACTGATTTTCAGAATTTTCCTGCAGCGGCGTTTTCAGGATGGGAAGCGGATGAACGACAGGAGCCGAATACGGAGCTTTGCTGACCGGCATGGTGGACGGATCTTGAGGAGCGCGGTAGCCGGCCTGCCCGCGCGTCTGCACGGGCCATGATTTTGAGCCCTCCTCGAAAACGATGGTGGCGTAATCGGGAGGATTCTGGAAGTCCTTCCTTATTTCTTCCTCGTTCAGGGCGCGGCGCAGAATCGTGAAGCCAGCGATATGGCCGCCGAAATGTTCGCCCTCGGGCCAAGGGGGTTCCGGCGGGGCCAAATGAATCACAGGGCTGACACTGCCCAGCAGAAGTTTGCCGCTGGCGATTTGCACGCCGTCACTGAAAAGTTGAAATTCAGCGCCGTCGAACGTGGCTGCGATGAAATGCCACTTTCCGGGAGCGAGCGAAGCGGGACCGGAAAGTTGGTTGTCCTTGCCCATCCAGAGAACAAGTTTTTGGCCATCGAGAGCGAGATAACGGGAATATTCGTCGGCCGGATCGCCCAAACCCGCCATAAGAGTTGGACCCTTGATCGCTTCGGAGATTTTGATCCAGCAGGAGAGCGTCCAAGGCGAGTCCGCGCGCAAGACGGAATCGTGCTCGACAACTATTTTCTTCAAGCCATCTCCGTCGGGAAGAAACACGGCGTTGAAAGGGCCGTAGAAAGGCGGATCGTTGGTGATCACTTGAGCATGCGAGGAAGAGGTTCCAACAAAGAGAATGAGAAGGAACAATCGAGCGAAAGGCGAGAACGACCGGGCCGGACCCACTTTCGGCTGGCTCATGAGGGCTCCTTGGAAAAAAAGCTGGACATGGCGAGGACGGCGACGCGCAACAGCGATGCGGGTAACTGCAGACTTCTCCACGGAGCCATCATACCCGATGACAGCGCATATTGGATGGGTTGTGAAGCTCAGGGATGAGGAGGCATGCGGGTAAAGCCGTGGGTCGCGATGATGGAGGTGACTGCGATCATGCCGTTATAGCCAAGATGCATGAGAAAGCTGGCGACCACAGTGCCGGTGCGCGCCCGAGCGAAAGTGAAGATGATTCCCACGCCGACGAGGACGCTAACCAGGCGCCAGGACCAGCCGAGCTGATAACCGTGCATGAGACCGAAAAGCACGCCGGTCACGACGATGCCGGGCACGATGCCAAACGATTTGGCGATCAAGGGATAGAGATAGCCGCGAAAAACAGTTTCCTCGAAGATGGGAGCGATGAAGACGGCCATGGCCATGAAGAGGAAGGCGGTAGCACGGAACTTGAAGAGATCTTCAATCGGGGCATTCGGCGGCGTTTTCATGGTCGAGGTAGCCAAGGCCACGAGGACGTAGAGGCCGCAACCCGCGAGGAGATAGAGAAATGGATTTCCGGGAGCGACATCGGTGGAAAGAAGCCTTCTCCAGCCGAGAGATCGCCAGAAGGGAACTTCGCGCAGGGCCGCGATGGTGATGTAGAGGAAGAGGAAAATCAGCGCATCCCAGAAGAGCATGGTGCCAATGACATATTGCGGCTTGGAGAGAAAGTAGTGCTGGATATCTTCACGAGAAGAAAGACGGGCGTGCGGAGCGAGCATCATGGCAAAGGCGATCTGCACCACCATGAGACTGACCACGCCAAAAATGAAAAAGACCACAAAATGGGCCCAGGACCAGGGAACGCGCAGATCCTCTGGCAGCGATAGGGAAGGATCGGGAGGCTGGGGCGCATTGGAAGACGCGTCCGCCGCGGCGTGGGAAAGGGGATCGCCGGGAAGTGCGGAATTGGAAGCAGGAGGATCCTGTGGCGGAAAGGAATTGTAGTCGTCGTTCAGGATTTTTTTCTCCTTAGCCGCGGGCCTCGACGCGAGGATTGGCGCTTCTCAGCAGCCGCGGGCCAGCCCGACACGAGAGCCGCGGCTACCAACGGAAGAAGCAGCTCATGGTGACCAGTGATGGCGTAACCGTGCGAATCGAGACCCTTCAATCCCTTTTCGGAGGCTGTCGGACGCTTTACCACATTCTGCAACGGACGGTAGTGCTGGATAAAGTCGAAGTTGGCGGTGGTAATGGGGCGTAGCGGAACGCCGAGATTGCGGACAACGGAAACGGCTTTCAGAAAAACCTCCGGCAGGAGCACAGCAGAACCCCAATTGAGATATACGCCGCCGGGGTGCATTTCTTTCACGAGAGAGCAGAAGAGCCGGAAGTCGTAGTGCGTGGCGTAGCCAAGAGCGGCGCCGTCGGCGGCGGGATGCATGTGAGGAATGTCGGTGCCGATAGCGAGGTGGATGGTGACGGGGATTTGGAGCTTGTAGGCATTGAAGAGCACGCTGGCGGAGGAAAATTCAGCTTTAAGATCACGGGCCGCGAGGAACTGGCCGGCTGCTTCGCCATAGCCGATGCGCGTGCGCGAGGCCATCACCGCAATTTGATTGAGAAATTCGCCGGTCTCGCGAGCCATGCCGAATGCGCCAGCTCCGAGGCCGGCGGCGACGTCTTCCGATGTGTTGCCGGCGAGAGCGATTTCAAAGTCGTGGATGAGCGCTGCGCCATTCATAGCAATCGCGGTGACAAAACCACGGCGCATGAGATCGGCAAGAATGGGACCGAGGCCGGTTTTAATGACGTGACCGCCGATGCCCCAGAGAATGGCTCCGCCACGCTTTTTTGCGGAATGAATCGCGGCCAGCAACGCACGAAGATCCTGCGCGGCGAGAATGTCCGGAAGGAAATCGAGAACTTTCATGATGGAGGAGTTTGGCGAGGCGGGCCTGGCGAAATCGGTGACGGAGACCTTGCTTTTGCGTGAGGAAAGCGGATAGGTGCGGATGTCGCCGAAGGTCAATGGAGAGATGGGGTAGACGCTCATCGCGGAATTCACACTCTAAACGGAATGCGGAAGCTGGCGCAAGCCGCGCGAGTCAAATGTTGCCATCACTGTTGCCGTGCCCGTTGGACTTTCCGTTGCCGTTGAGGCCGAGGACGCGCGAGAGAATCTGGCCGGTGTAGGATTTTTTCACGCGGGCGACCTGTTCGGGAGTGCCCTGAGCCACGACGCGTCCCCCGCCTTCGCCGCCCTCGGGGCCGAGGTCAATGATCCAGTCGGCCTGTTTCACGACGTCGAGGTTGTGCTCGATGATGAGCACGGTGTTGCCGAGCGAGACAAGACGCTGAAGAACATCGAGGAGCTTGCGGACATCATCGAAGTGTAAACCGGTGGTGGGCTCATCGAGAATGTAAAGCGTGCGGCCGGTCTGGCGGCGGGAAAGCTCGCGGGCAAGCTTGATGCGCTGGGCTTCGCCGCCGGAGAGCGTGGTGGCAGATTGGCCGAGCTGAACGTAGCCGAGACCGACTTCGACAAGCGTGGCCAGCTTCTGCTGGATTTGTGGAATGTTTTCGAGGAGCTGCAGCGCATCGGAAGACGGCAGATTGAGAATGTCCGAGATGGAGTGGCCCTTGTAACGGACGGCCAGCGTTTCAGAATTATAGCGGCGGCCGCGGCAGACTTCGCAGGTGACGTAAACATCGGGAAGAAAATTCATTTCGATGCGGCGAAGGCCGTCACCCTGACAGGCTTCGCAGCGTCCGCCCTTGACGTTGAAGCTGAAGCGGCCAGGACGATAGCCGCGTTCGCGGGATTCCGGCAACATGGCAAAGAGTTCGCGGATGGGGCCGAAAACGCCCGTGTAGGTGGCGGGATTGGAGCGCGGCGTGCGCCCGATGGGCGCCTGATCAATCTCGATGACCTTATCAATGTGTTCGATGCCGAGAACGATTTTGTGGGCACCGGGAGGTTCCATGGAGCGGTAGAGCTTCTGGGCTAGAGCGCGATAGAGAATGTCGTTGACGAGGGTGGACTTGCCGGAGCCGGAAACTCCGGTGACGACAGTAAGAAGTCCGAGGGGAAGGGAGACATCCACGTTTTTCAGATTGTTGGCGGTGGCGCCCAGAATCTGGATGAATTTGCCATTAGGGCTGCGACGCGATTCCGGAACGGGGATTTTTGCCAAACCGGAAAGATAGCGGCCGGTGAGCGAGTCCGCGCTGGCGGCGATTTGCTCGGGCTTGCCCTGCGCGACAAGGTAACCGCCGGCATTTCCCGCGCCGGGTCCCAGATCCACAACGAAATCGGCACGGCGGATGGTGTCTTCATCGTGCTCGACAACAAGGACAGTGTTGCCGAGGTTGCGCAGCTCTTCCAGGGAGCCGAGAAGGCGGCTGTTGTCGCGGGCATGGAGGCCAATGGAAGGTTCGTCGAGTACATAGAGAACGCCGCGAAGACGAGAGCCGATCTGCGTGGCGAGGCGAATGCGCTGGGCCTCGCCGCCGGAGAGCGTGGCGGCGGAACGGTCCAGGCTGAGATAGCCGAGGCCGACGGCGAGAAGGAATTCGAGGCGCTCCGCGACTTCTTCGAGAGGGCGGCCGGCGATTTCTTTTTGGCGCGGCGTCAGGTGCGCGAGAATTTCGTCCACAGCGGGACGCGCGGCTCCGAGGGAAAGCGCGGTGAAATCCGCAATGGACCAGCCGCCGAGTTTGACCGCAAGCGATTCAGGGCGGAGACGCTTGCCCTGGCAGACGCTGCAGACTGTGGCGGACATGTACTGGGTCATCCATTCGCGGTAGGAATCGGAGCTGGAGTCCGTGAAATTGCGTTCGAGGAAGGTGAGGATGCCGGGAAAACGAAAAGACTTTTCGCGCTTGCCCTGAGCTTTCGCCACATTGCCATTGCGTGAAGCGGGAGCTCCAAGAGGCGGATAACCGTAGAGAAGAAGGCTTTGCACGCGGGCCGGGAATTTTTCAAAGGGCAGATTGAGATCGAAACCGTGAGCGTAGGCCGCAAGTTCGAGCGTGCGTTTGAGGATCGCCGAACCGGAACCGGGGCCGAGGCCGCCGTCGAAGAGTGGGCGCGTCCAATCCGTGACGATCTTGGAAGGATCAAAGTCATACTTGGAGCCGAGACCGTGGCAGGCGGGGCAGGCTCCGTAGGGCGAATTGAAGCTGAAAGAACGAGGTTCGAGCTGCGGAACGCTTATGCCGCAGTCGGGACAGGCAAGCCGTTCGGAGAAGACATGCTCCTTGCCGCCGACAACGGCGACCGCGACCAGGCCGCCGGCCAGCTTGAGAGCCGTGGCAATGGACAGTTCGAGGCGCGAGGCGATGGTTTGCTTGACGAGAAGACGGTCAACGACGACTTCAATGGTGTGGTTTTTGCGCTTGTCGAGGGCGGGAGGAGCATCCAGGGGAAAAAGCTCGCCATTGATGCGCACGCGAACATAACCATCCTGAGCAAGCTTTTCCATTTCCTTGCGATAGGCGCCTTTGCGGCCACGGACAATCGGGGCGAGGATCATGATGCGATCGTCGGGTTTGCAGAGCTCGCCGGATAGTATGGATTGAACGATGGCTTCGCTGGACTGGCGCGCGATCAGTTTGCCGCAATTGGGGCAATGGGGCGAGCCGACGGAAGAGTAGATGACGCGGAGGTAGTCGTAGATTTCCGTGATGGTGCCGACCGTGGAGCGTGGGGAGCGCGTGGTGGTTTTCTGCTCGATGGCGATGGAGGGGGAGAGCCCTTCGATGACGTCCACATCGGGGCGTTCCATCTGGTCGAGAAACTGTCGCGCATAGGCGGAAAGAGATTCGACATAGCGGCGCTGGCCCTCGGCATAGATGGTGTCGAATGCAAGGGAGGACTTACCGGAGCCGGAGAGGCCGGTGATGACCGTCAGGGTATTGCGGGGGATTTCGAGGCTGATATTCTTCAGGTTATGTTGGCGCGCGCCCCGGACAATCAGTTTGGTCAGGCCCATAATCCCCGGAGTCCCCCCACAGGAGCCTTGGCGCTCAGTAGAGACACTGAGGCCAGAATAATCTCTCACAATAGCAGCCAGGGATTGGGGGGGTCAAGAAACATGACCGGCGGACAGAGTGTAAGGACCGGGTGGCGGGTAAATTTTCGCGTGGGTAGAGCATTTTTACGTGCTTTAGGAATGGCAATCGAATGATTACAAAGAACTTATTTCTGGTGTGCCGTTTGCATTACCCCCATGCTGTGGGGGAGGCGAGCCGAGGATCCCTTTAGGGGATTGAGGGCTGGGCCGGTTCGCTTCTCCCCTCACTTCTGCCGCCGGTGACCCGGAAGACCTTCCGGACCATCACCAACCCTCCAAAATCACCCCGAACGTACCCGAACACGGCGGAAGTGCGCCGCGAATCGTGTTGCGAGCTGAAAGAAGCACGGTTTGCGGCTGGCAGTCAGCTAGGAATGAAGTGGGCTTGAGAGATGAGCTGAGTACTAGGCCCGCGAGGCTGAGGAGCGCGGGTGGTGTAGTCCGTAAGAGTGAGGGAGAGCATGATTGCCAGCCAGAAGAATGCTGCGATGATGACGAGCTGGGTGCGGCCCCGCATGTAACGAGCGTGCATGAAGTAGAGTATGACGAGAGTGGCCTTGCCAGTCGCGATGGCGAGGGCGATGACGATGTTCCATCGCCCAAAGTCCTGGAGGGCAGCGGCGACCGTGAGAAACGTGCCGAGCAGCAAAGCCAGCAGGATGACCACGTAAATTTTTGGCGAAACAACGTGTTCCGACACGAACGTCTCTCCTTAATTCATGAGCCCAGGTGGCGGTTAATCAGATAGAGCAGAGCAAACAGATAGATCCACACAATATCGACGAAATGCCAATACAACCCGACGATTTCGACCGGGGTATTGTAAGAAGCGGTGAAACGCCCTTTAAGAGACTCCCTTAGGAGCCAAAGGAGCAGTCCGACGCCCACAATCATGTGCAGGGCGTGCAAGCCAGTCATACCGAAGTAGAGCGAGAAGTAAAGCTGGGCATGGGCATTAAGATAGGGATCCGCGGCGAAGCCGTTCTCAATTTCCTCGCGCTCCGACGCAAGCTGCTTGGGGCTGGTGCCGGGAGCAGGATGGTTTACGGCGTAGGTGATGTCGAATGAATGGCCGGGGATCAAGTGATGATCGAACTTCTGCTTGTATTCGACGTACTTGATGCCCAGAAAGACGCAACCGAGAGCCATGGTGAGAATCAGAAAGAGGGGGAGGAATTTTTTCCTGGTGGTCTGGGCGCACCAGACGGACATGGCCATGGTGAAACTGCTGGCGATAAGAACGGCGGTGTTCGCCGTGCCAAGCGCCAAGTCCAGCATGTTCCCGCCGACGCCGAAGGCGGTGAAATAGTAGCGGCGATTGACGGTGTAGGTGAGAAAGAGGCCGCCAAAGAAAAGGATTTCCGTAGCAATGAAAATCCACATGCCCAAGGTGGCGCTGTCTTTCTGCTGCTCCAGCGTCTGATATTGCCCGAACAATTCTCCCGTGCGATGCACTCGGGACTCCTCTTCTGCTTCAAATGCGGCGGTCCGTGAACCGCCGGGTAGCGGGTCGCCCTTCATCCTCGAACAGGGCAATCACCCCCGGTACGATATCCCTCAGTCGTCACCCTGAGCGTGCGCCGGCGTGAGCGGCTTGTTTCCCGCCAGGCCGAGATCCGGACGATTGATGAAATCATACGCCTCCCAGGTCACGACCGGAGATTCGTGGAAATTTTCCGTAGGCGGCGGAGAATCCGTGGTCCATTCCAATCCGGTAGCGGGCCAGGGATTGGGGCCGGCGATTGCGCCGTAGCGCATAGACCAGATGAAATAAATCATGGGCAAGAGATAGCCGATCGCGAGAATGGAAGCGCCGGCAGTGGACATCACGTTGAGCACCTGAAATTCGGGCGGATAGTTGTGATAGCGGCGCGGCATGCCGAGATAGCCGAGAATGAACTGCGGAAAGAACGTCAGGTTGAAACCGAGGAAGAGGACAATCGCGGCAATGCGGGCGAGGAACTCCGGATAGAGGCGCCCCGTAATCTTGGGCCACCAGAAGTGCAGCCCTCCGAGATATCCCATGATGGCGCCACCCACCATGATGTAGTGGAAGTGGGCGACGACAAAGTAAGTATCGTGAATGTGAATGTCCAAGCCGAGGCAAGCAAGGAACAACCCGGTAAGGCCGCCGATGGTGAAGAGCCCGATGAAGCCGAGGGCGTAGAGCATTGGCGTGTCAAAGGAGATTGAGCCTTTGTAAAGCGTGGCGGTCCAATTGAAGACCTTGACAGCCGAAGGAATGGCTACCAGGAAGCTCAAAAAGGAGAACGCGACGGCGGAATAGGTGGCTTGGCCCGTGACGAACATGTGATGGGCCCAAACGAAAAAGCCGATGACGGCGATCCCAATGCTGGAAGCGGCGATGAAGGAATACCCGAAGATGGGACGGCGCGCGAACGTGGGAATGATCTCGCTGATCACTCCCATGGCCGGAAGAATCATGATGTACACGGCAGGATGGGAGTAGAACCAGAACAAGTGCTGGAAGAGGATCGGATCGCCGCCCATGGCCGGATTAAAGAAGCCAAGATGAAGGGTGCGCTCGACGGCGACGAGCAAGAGGGTAATGGCGATGACCGGAGTACCCAAAATAAAGATCATGCTGGTGGCATAATGGGCCCAGACGAAAAGCGGCAATCGGAACCAGGTCATCCCCGGAGCGCGCATGGTGTGGATCGTCACCACAAAATTCACACCGGTCAAAATGGAGGAGAAGCCATTGATAAAGATTCCGATCACCGCCGGGGTGACCGCGGAATTGGAATAGATGCTGCTCAAGGGCGTGTAGAACGTCCAGCCAGTATCGAGGCCGCCGGTCGAGAAGGAGTAGAGGACAAAACATCCGCCCAGAACGTAAATGTACCAGCTCATGAGATTGAGCTTGGGGAAGGCCACGTCCTTCGCTCCGATCATCATGGGAATAAGGAAATTGCCGAGGATCGCGGGGATGGAAGGGATGAGGAAGAAAAAGATCATCGCCACCCCGTGCATGGTGAAGAGTTTGTTGTAGGTTTCCGGGGAGACGAGAGCGCCTTCTGGAGTGAGCAGATGAATGCGGATCATGGTGGCGAAGATTCCGCCCACGAAGAAGAAAAAAGTGACCACGGCGAGATACAACAGCGCGATGCGCTTGTGGTCCGTGGTCAGGAGCCACGAACGGATGCCATAGCTGGCATTGAGGTAATGTTCACGGGGCAGTTTGTAGCCGCCCTCTGGTTCGCTTATCCCGCTCATGCTATTTATTCCCCGTTGCCGATTCTCCCGCCGCTTTCTTCTTCGGCGGCGGCAGATCTTTCAAAGACTTAATATA
>DATJAD010000019.1:0-17824 GCA_035516615.1 Candidatus Acidiferrum sp. | reverse complement strand
GAGCCAACGCCAGCCAACAAGTTACCCCCTCTCGACTACGTTAAGTCGAATCCCATCTCCCACCCCAATTTTTTCCAATTCACAATCGATCGTTGAGCGCGAATTAGCAAACTTGAGCCCGGAAGAAGGCTTACTTTGGAGCAGTGTCCTCGGCGGCAGGGCTAGCGAGGCCGAATTCGCGGTGGGTAGCGAGGAGAGCGGCTTTCATGGACTTTTCTTCCACGACGAAGGAAATGTTGGTTTCCGAAGATCCCTGCGCGATGGCGATGATGTTGACGCCTTCGCGTCCCAGCGCACTGAAGGTGCGCCCTGCCATCCCTCGGGTGCCGCGCATGTTTTCTCCGACGACGGCGACGATGGCGATATCCGGATCGAGTGTGATGTGATCCACGACTTCGTGAGCGAGATCCTGCACAAATTCGCGCCGGAGGGCTTCGACGGCGGTTTGCGCATGCTCCTTCGAAACGATGAAGCAGATGTCGTTCTGCGAGGAGGATTGGGAGATAAGGAACACGTCTGCGTGGAGCTCGGCAGTGGTGGAGAACGTGCGGCCGACAACGTCCGGAACACCAACGATGCCCGGGCCGCCGATACTGATGAGAGCGACGTCGCGGATGGCGGTGAGAGCTTTCACACCCCCGCCGATGCTGCGGCCGTTCGGGGTGATTTTTGTTCCGGGGCGATCTGGAGTAAAGCTATTGCGAATCCACACCGGGATTCCCGCCGGGATGACCGGCCGGAGCGTCTTGGGGTGCAAGACCTTCGCGCCAAAATAGGCGAGCTCAGCGGCTTCGCGATAAGAGATTTCAGGAATGGTGCGGGCGTCTGGCACAAGACGTGGATCGGCGGTGAGAACGCCGTCAACATCCGTCCAGATGATTATTTCGTCCGCGTCCAGAGCCGAGCCAAGGATTGTGGCGGAGTAATCCGAGCCGCCGCGGCCAAGCGTGGTGAGGATTCCGGTCGAAGTAGCGCCAAGGAAACCGGTCACAACCGGTATCTGGGCGCCCTCGAGAAGTTTGCGCAAGCGGGCCTGGGTCTTCTCTCGCGTCAGCTCCATGCGAGGCTCCGCGCCGCCGTGGACGGAATCTGTGACAATGAGTTCCGTGGCTTCGACTGCCGTGCTTGTAACCCCGAGGGCTATGAGGGCCGCAGAAACGATGGGCGCGGACAGACGTTCGCCCAGGCTGGAAATCGCATCAAGGGTGCGCGGGGTTAGCTCGCGGAGAAGAGCGGTACCATCGAAGAGACGCTGTCCTTCGGCGAGAATACGCTCAAGGTCAGCTTCGACGGGCAATCGCATGTCCTGATCGGGCACCAATTCCGCCAGAGCTGCGGCATGCTGTTTGTGCAGCGTCTCGATGAGCGAGGTACCGGCCTCGCGATTGCCGGCGCCGGCTTGCTTCGCGGCGTCAACCAGGCGATTCGTGACGCCGCTCATGGCGGAAACAACCACGGCGACTGCGTTTTCTTGCGAGGCTTTGCGGGCGATCTTCGCGGCTCGTGCAATGCAAGCCGCATCGCCCACGGAAGTGCCGCCGAATTTCATGACTTGGAGTTTGCGCTTCATTCGGGCCTTTCCCAGGCAAACTCACATCATAACTTCCCGGGAAGCAGGAATTTCATGGAACTTCTGTTGTTGTTTTCAAAAATAAGCCTGCCTACCAGCCCGGTGCGCGACTGAC
The DNA here is from genome assembly GCA_035516615.1 of Candidatus Acidiferrum sp. Classification (GTDB taxonomy): domain Bacteria; phylum Acidobacteriota; class Terriglobia; order Acidiferrales; family UBA7541; genus Acidiferrum. Next base: position 16,139 of record DATJAD010000019.1, on the reverse strand, counting down.
AAATGCAGTTATCATTAGGCATGCGAGAAATCTCGTGCTCGGGCGTGCTTTTTGATCTGGATGGCGTGCTGGTGGACTCGACGCCGGCTGTCGCGCGCGTATGGACCATCTGGGCGCAAAAGCATGGATTTGATCCCGAAGAGACTGTGAGGCAGGCCCACGGGAGACCCAGCCTCTCGACAGTCAGGGAATTGCTTCCGAACGCAAATCATGAAGAGGAAAATCGCGTTCTGGAGCGAATGGAGATTGAAGATCTTGAAGGTGTGGTGCCGCTCCCCGGAGCGATGGAACTTTTGAAGGCGCTTCCTGTGGAACGATGGGCCATCGTAACTTCGTGCACGAGGGCGCTTGCGCGGGTACGAATTCGCGCAGCGGGCCTCTTAGCGCCAAAGTATCTGGTTACCGCGAACGATATTCAGCACGGCAAACCCAATCCCGAGCCTTATTTGAAAGGCGCGGCGCTGCTTGGCCTGAGGCCGGCGGAGTGCCTGGTGGTGGAAGACGCGCCCGCCGGAATCCGCGCGGGAAAAGCTGCCGGGGCGCGGGTGCTGGCCGTGCAGACCACGGAGCGCGACGAATTGCTGAACGGCGCGGGAGCCGATTGGATTGTAAGGGATTGCAGCACCGTCACCATGGACGGCCTTGGCAAGGGGAACTCACTCGTGCTGAGAATGAATTTTTCTTAGCGACGTTTTGACTTGGCTTCCGTCCGAAGGATAGAATCTGCCCACCGCGAGTGGTCTGCATTCGATCCTCAAGTAGGGAGCCGTTGATGAAACGATTTTATGCGTTTGGAACTCTGGCCTCGGTACTCCTATGCACGCTTGCGCTGGCACCAACCACGTTCGCGCAGGAGAACGAAGAAAAGCCCGCTGACAAAAAAGCGGAGAAGGCACCGGAGGCTGCTCCTCCCAAAGAGGAATCTTCTGTAACGGAACATACCATTCGCATCGGCGGGCAGACCATTCCCTACAAAGCGACGGCGCAGACGATCCTGCTGAAGAACGAGAAGGGCGAACCTGAAGCATTGATCTATTCGACCTCCTACACGCGCACGGACGTGAAGGATTTGAGTACGCGTCCGCTCGCCTTTCTCTACAACGGCGGGCCGGGCTCGTCTTCGATCTGGTTGCACATGGGAGCGTTCGGCCCGCGCCGGGTGGTGACCGTGAATGCGGGAGTCACACCTCCCGCGCCCTACAAAATCGAGGACAATGCCAACTGCCTCCTGGATAAAGCGGATTTGGTGTTCATTGATCCCGTGGGCACGGGTTTCAGCCACGCCGTGGGGAAGGCGAAAGACAAGGATTTCTGGGGAATCGATCAGGACGTCAAATCGCTGGCGCAGTTCATTACCACATACGTAACGCGCAACAACCGCTGGAATTCTCCGAAATTTCTGATCGGTGAGAGCTACGGGACGTTCCGTTCGGCGGCGCTGGGAAATTATTTGCAGGATCACGACAACATGTACCTGAACGGCATCGTGCTGATGTCTTCCGTGCTCGATCTCGGCACGATCTCCTTCTATCCCGGAGTGGATGCCGCCTACATCTACTATCTGCCGAGCTACGCCGCGACGGCGTGGTATCACAAGATGCTGAAGAACCGGCCAGACAATCTGGATGCGTTCGTCGAGGAAGCGCGGAAATTTGCGATGGGAGAGTATGCCAACGCGCTGCTGAAGGGTGACAATCTCACCCAGGCGGAGAAAACGGCTATCGCAGACAAGCTCTCCGGATTTACCGGCCTTAGCACGGACTACTTGATGAAGGCAAACCTGCGCGTGAAGTTGGGCCAGTTCATGGAAGAGCTCCAGCGCGGCAAGGGCCTGACGACCGGCAGGCTGGACGCGCGCTTTTCCGGCCCGAGCTACGATCCTCTCGCGGAATATGCGGAGTACGATCCGCAAGAGACGGCAATCAGCGGCGCATTCGTCGCGGAATTCAATACCTACATTCGAGACGATTTGAAATTCGGCCAGGACAAGACCTACCAGGTTTCTGCCGAGGGCGCAGGGCGCGGATGGGATTGGAAGCGCGAAGGCCGGCGAGGAGGTTTTTTCCCCGGAGCACCCAACGTCGAGGAAGATCTGGTGGAGGCAATGATCTCGAATGTGCACTTAAAGGTGCAGATCGAGAATGGCTATTACGATCTGGCCACGCCGTTCCTGGCAACGGAACACACTGTGGACCATCTCGGACTGCCGGACAATCTCCGCAAGAACATTGACCTGAAGTACTACGACGCCGGGCACATGATGTACGTGCGCGATGAAGATTTGGCCAAGCTGAAGGGCAATATCGCGAACTTCATTGACTCGGCGACCGGCCCCTGAACGTTTGTCTGTTCGCGAATTCGCTTGAGCGCCGCGCAAGACACGTAACCTTCACGCAACCCTTCGCGTAACTCTTTCAAGCGCGAAGAAAGAACCATCTAGACTGGGCATTCGCCCGTCCGTGTGGGGTCTTCTGGCGGTATCGCCGCAGCCCTGCATTCGACGTCCCGATAATGGCTAAATCCATGGGAACCCCTCCACAAGCACCAGCAAACTCACCGGCCCCATCGCAAGCCAAGACGATTCCGACTGCGCAACTCATTACGGCAATGCTCAAGAGCGGAGCTCAGGTCAGCGACTTGATTTTTTCGCCGGGGCGCGCGCCGCAGATCGAAGTCAGCGGGCAGTTGATGGAATTGAAGTTCAAGGGCCTGGAATCTCTGACGTCGCAGGACACCAGCCAAATCGCCGCGGACCTGATGGGGAAGAATGAGCATCCTCTGCGGAAGCTCGAGCAGGAGGGTTCCGCCGACCTGTCTTATGGGATTAACGGAGTCGGCAGATTCCGCGTGAATATTTTCCGGCAGCGGGGGAGCTGCGCCATCGTCATGCGCGTCATTCCCGATAAGATTCCCGGTTTCGAAGAGCTGCGGCTTCCCGCGACGCTTACGGAGATCGTGAATTTGCGGAACGGGATCGTGTTGGTCACGGGGCCCACGGGATCGGGCAAATCGTCAACTCTGGCGGCGATCATTGACAAAATGAACGAGGAGAAAGCTTTCCACATTTTGACGATCGAAGATCCCATCGAGTTCCTGCATCGGCACAAGAGGGCGACGATCCATCAGCGCGAACTGCACAGCGACACGCCAACTTTCGCACTGGCCTTGAGAGCGGCGTTGCGGCAGGCGCCCAAAGTGATTCTCGTGGGCGAAATGCGCGATCGCGAAACCATTGAAATCGCCCTAGAGGCTTCGGAAACCGGCCACCTTGTGCTTTCAACGTTGCATACGATTGACGCGGCAAAAACCGTCGAGCGAATCGTCGGTGTCTTCCCCAACTCCGAGCAGCAGGCCATTCGCACGCGGCTGGCGAAGGCGTTCCGGTTCATCGTTTCGCAGCGACTGCTGCCCCGCAAAGACGGCAAAGGCCGTATCGCGGCGATTGAAATCCTCAGGTCCACGATGCGAACTCGTGAATACGTAGAAAAGGGCGAAGGAGAAGGCAAAACGTTGCTGGACGCGATGCGAGACGGCAACACGGAAGGCATGCAGCATTTTGACGGTGAACTGGACAAATTCGTCCGGGCTGGCTTGGTTGATTTCGAGACGGCGCTGGGATTCGCAACCAATGCTGGAAACCTCCGGCTGGAAATGCAGGACTACGCCGAAGAAATGCGGCACCTTGGGCGCAAACAGGTAACGCACGGCCCCGAGGTTGAGATCGAGCGATTTTAGCACCACAGAAAACAGCTGCAGGTGCTGGGCAAATTGAACCGAACAGACCTTCTGTACTTCGCGGTGCCTTTGTGTACAATCCCCCTGACCGCTTCTTCGCGGGGCCAATTTTGAGCCAGGCAACCCCTCAATTTACAACATGCTGATGGACTCGTCAGCTTCCTGGGAGTTCCTGTTTGTTGTCGCGCTCCTCGCAGTGATCGCTTCCTTTCCGGGTCTTTGGACGGGGAGATTCGTAACGAAGATTGAAAGCCTGCTTGCGCGGGTCGCAAAGAACCGCGTGCTGGCGTTTTGTGTTCTCTTCCTTGGCGCAATTGTGATCCGTTTGTCGGTTCTGCCACTTTTGGAAGTCCCCATTCCGGGCATTCACGACGAATATAGCTACTTGCTGATGGCGGACACGTTCGCGCGCGGGCGGCTCACCAACCCGACGCATCCGATGTGGCGGAGTTTCGAAACGTTCCATGTCCTTTGGCATCCAACGTACGCTTCCATCTATCCTCCCGCGCAGGGTTTCGCGCTTGCCATTGGCGATTGGCTCGGACTTCCCTGGATCGGCGTTCTGCTTACGGCGGCGTGCATGGGAGCAGTGATTTACTGGATGTTGTGCGTGTGGATGCCGCCACACTTTGCCTTCCTGGGCGGCGCGCTTGTGGCGCTCAGACTGGAGATCGCCAGCTATTGGATGAACAGCTATTGGGGCGGAGCTGTCGCGGCGATCGGTGGCGCGCTTGTCTTGGGAGCGTTGCCGCGCATATTCAAGAAAGGACGCATTCGCGACGCATTACTGCTCGGGCTCGGCGTGGCCATCCTGGCGAATAGCAGACCTTATGAAGGCCTCGTTTTCTGCATACTTCCGGCGGCGGTTTTCCTTCTTTGGCTTTTTGGCAAGAGGAGTTCATCGGTCGCGAAGTCCCGGCGGTGGAAAGCGGTCTTTCTTCCGCTTGCGGGCGTGCTTGTCTTGATGGTTGGCTTCATGGGCTATTACAACTGGCGCGTGACGCACGATCCACTGCTCTTCCCGCACACCCTGAACTGGCGGGAATATCACACCGCCGCGATGTTTCTCTGGCAGGCGCCCAAGCCGGAGAAACATTACGACAACGAGAGGTTCGAGGAGTATTACAACGACTGGGAACGCGACGAGTACCACCGCACCTTGAGCGATGCCATAGACGTTTCTTGGACTAAGACGTGGCGCTTGGCTTCCGCATTTTTTTGGTGGGGATTGATTCTGGTTCTACCGGGCGTGCTTGCGGCGCTTCGCGAGCGCAAGACGCGCTTCCTCTGGCTGACTCTTGCAGCAACGATGCTGGCCGTTTATGCCGTGACGTTCTCCAACGCGCATTATGCTGCTCCGGCCACCTGCCTGATCTTCGCCTTGATCGTTCAGTCGGTTCGCCACGTGCGAGCCAGGAGGTGGGGCCGATTTCAGTGGGGAAAAGCATTGGCGCGCGCGGCGATCTTCCTGCTCCTCGTGGATACGGGAATGCACGTTGCACGGCGGGAATGCGATCAGCAGGATTGGACTTGTCCCCGCGATTACGGCCGCGTCGGAATTGAAAAGAGATTGGAATCACTCCCCGGCAAGCATCTGGTTATGGTGCGTTACAGCGGCGAGGACGGAGACCTGAGCATCCATGACGAATGGGTGTACAACGGCGCGGACATTGATTCGCAAAAGGTCGTTTGGGCGCGCGAACTGGACGAAGAGCAGAACAAGAAGCTATTTGCCTATTTCAAGGACCACACCATTTGGCTGGCAAGCTCAAATTACGACCACGCCTCTCTCGTACCGTACACTCCGCCGGAAGAATGATCCTGTCCCTTGGATGGCTCTCAACGTCTGGCAACCATGAGGTGGTTCAGCCCAAATTCAAATCGCCGGTGAAACAATTGCCGGAAGCCGATTTTCTGGAGCGTGGCGCGAAGAGTTTCGACGGGAATGCGCTTTTGATGTTCGCCGCTCTCCATCTCATCGCTGACCAGGCGGAGCGCGTGGAGAACCCCAAGAATTGGATCAACGAGACCGGAGGGCCAAGTGAGAATCAGCGATCCTTCCGGAGTCAGGATGCGGAATGCCTCCCGAAGGACGGCTTCGGGTTGCTGGAGATGCTCAAGCACGGCGAGCATCACCACGTGGTCGAACTCCCCATCAGCAAAAGGCAGAGGCGAGCTCAGATCGCCATGAACGCGCTGCCACCGCCCTTTGGTGCCGCCTTCCACCTGATCGTCCAGGCCAGTGCCGCGAGCGATTTTGCTCTCCGCATAGTCCAGAAAGGCCATCTCTAATCCGCATCCGAGATCGCAGACGCGCGATTGAGCGCGCAAGTGCGGATAGGCCGCGCGAAAACGCATTCGTGCAATGAGATGATCCAGTTCAGTGTAGGACATCTATTTCAGGTCGTAATCGCCAATGTAGGTTCCGCGGCTGATCCCCAGCATGCTCAGGAAAAACGATGCAAAAATGATCTGGACCCCGAGAAAAAGCCACATGGACCAGAAGAGCACCTGGCGGACTTCATGGAGCGGGCCGAATCCGCTGGCCGCCCATCGCCACGTGATCCACGCGCAGCCCGCGAACCCGGCGAGAAAGAGTCCTCCGCCAAGCAAAAGCCCGGTCTCGAAGCTCACTCGTTTCAGGAGACGTTTGAGAGAAACTCCGCCTTGATCGAAGCGCTCGGAATAGCTGAATACCTTTGCAAATGCTCCAATGGAAATGATCTGCACGCCCAGCAAGGTGAAGATCATGCCGAAAATCATGGTGTGCACGTCCAATGTGACGCTCGGCGAAATCTGTCGTGGGCCGGGCAGCAGCCAGAACATCAGTGATAGTCCAGCGGCCATCAGCATGCTTCCCGGAAGCAAAAATAGCCAGTTCGGCGCGTAGAGCAGCATAAAACGCAAATGGCGCCAGCCATCGCGAAAGCTGCGCAGATGCGGTGGGCGTCCGCGTTTGTCCGGCCAGAGCGTAATCGGAATCTCCGTGATACGCGCGCCCAACTGCGTCGCCTTTATGACAAACTCGGAAGCAAACTCCATGCCCGAGCTGCGCAAATCCATGCGGTTGTAGATCGCGCGGGTAAAACCGCGCATCCCGCAGTGGCTGTCTCCGATGCCCGCGCGAAAAAAGATATTCAGCAGTGCCGTCAAGCCGGGATTTCCGATGTACCTGTGATGCCAGGGCATGGCTCCGGGCTTGATGCCGCCGCGAAACCGGTTTCCCATGACCACATCAAAGCCTTTTCGCCAGGCCTCCACAAAACGCGGCACTTCCGCAAAGTCATAGCTGTCGTCCGCATCCGCCATCACGATGAATTCGCCGCGTGAGGCGCAGATCCCGGCACGCAGAGCCGAGCCGTATCCTTTTTGCGCGACGCGAACTACTTGCGCCCCGGCCTGCTCGGCTATCTCCCTCGAACCGTCCGTCGAACCATTGTCCGCCACGAGAACTTCACCGGCCATTCCCGCGCGGCATATTGCTTCCCGCGCTTTCGTGACGCAAATGCCGATGGAGTTCGCTTCATTCAGGCAAGGGATCACGACGGACACACCTACCTGGCGCGAACCCGCCGGCACGGATGTGGTCTGCGCCACACTCGGCTGCTCAGCTAACGACTGCTCCGTCCTCACTCTCATTCCCCAATCTTCGCTCTCAAGCCGGCCCGGCTCAAGCAGGCTGCGGTCCGCTTCCGGCTTGCATTTTCCGGCTTCCCCAGTATGATGGCGGCTTCCGAGAAGCCTCCGAGACTTTCATTGTCCAACACTGTAGGAGCATCTTCCAATCCCGGCCGCTCCTTTGCAAGTGGCCAGGGACGCTTGCTGAAAGTTCTTGGCGTGTGGTTCGGCATCGCCGCGGCGATTGGCAACACCATTGCCGCGGGTATCGTTCGAACACCCGGAGACATCGCCGGGCTTCTTCCCAATGCATGGCTCTTCCTTTTCGTCTGGGTCTTGGGTGGCACATACGCGCTGCTTGGAGCTTCGGCCCTCGCCGAACTCGGAGCGGCCATCCCGCGCAGCGGCGGCCAATACAACTATTCGCAGCGCGCGCTGGGCGATTATGGCGGGTTCATCGTGGGCTGGAGCGACTGGCTCTCCACTTGCGGCACCAACGCCGCGGTCGCGATTGTCATCGGCGAATACAGCACTGCTTTTGTTCCTTCGCTGGAGGCGCACGCGCGATTCTATCTGATCAAGATCATCGCGGTGGCGATCCTCCTCTTGTTCGCGATCCTCCAATGGGGCGGCGTCAAATGGGGCAGCGGTACGCAACTCGTCACTGCGGCGATGAAAACCGGCGCATTCGTCACCCTGGTGATCGCCTGCTTTCTGCTTGGCGGCCACCTACGAGCCGCCGCCGCTGCCGCTCATCCCGCTCCGCCCCTTGCGTCGGGCTGGCCCTTGCTTATCGCGTTTCTTGTCGGGCTGCAATCGGTCATCTACACCGTGGATGGCTGGGACGGTGTAATTTATTTCGGCGAGGAAGTGAAAGACCCGGGCCGCGACGTTCCTCGTGCCATCTTCGGCAGCGTTTTTTCCATCATGGCGATCTACCTGCTCCTCAATGCCGCGGTACTCTATGTGCTTCCCATCGGAGAAGTATCCGGCAACATTTTTGCTCTCGGCACGGCGGCAAACCGCATTTTTGGCTGGCTCGGCGACCCCATCATCCGCATCATCATGATCGTTTCTCTGCTCAGTTGCATCAACGCCTGCCAAATGTTTTCCACCCGCGTGCTTTACGCCATGAGCTGCGACCGTTTGTTTTTTCGCCGCGCTTCGCGCGTGAATGCCGGTGGCACTCCCGTCCTGGCGTTGTTGCTGAGCTCCGCCGTCGGCATCGTCTTCGTGCTCGGATCGTTTGAACGCGTAATCGCTATGCTCTCGTTCTTCTTCGTCGCCAACTACACGCTCTCCTACACCTCGCTTTTTGTATTGCGCAAGCGCGAACCGGATATGCCGCGGCCCTATCGCGCGTGGGGCTATCCCTGGACGGCGGGAATCGCTCTCGGCGCTTCCGCATTGTTTCTGGTTGCCTCCTTGTGGGCAGATCGTAGCAACGCCCCGCTGGCGTTCGCACTTCTGGTAATCAGCTATCCGGTCTTCCTGATTTTAAGGTGGGGCTCACGCCGAGGTTCGGCCATTTCGGCCTGAGACTTCACTGCTAGCGCGGTAGGCGTGATGCGCCAGTGATTGGATTGCTAGAAAAGTCTTTGAAAATAAACTAGCTCACTTTTTCCGCAACGGACTTTGCCTGCAAAAAAAGCAGCAGATAATCCTTGCCGCCGGTCTTCGAATCCGTGCCGGACATGTTGAATCCGCCGAAAGGATGCGCGCCCACCATCGCCCCGGTGCACTTCCGGTTGATGTACAAATTTCCCACGTGGAACAATTCTTCAGCCTTGCGTGTTTTCTCCGGATTTTTGGAATACAGGGCCCCCGTCAAGCCAAATTCCGTATTGTTGGCGATCTCCAGCGCGTGATCGAAATTCTTCGCTTTGATCACCGCCAGCACCGGCCCGAAAATCTCTTCCTGCGCGATGCGCGCCTTCGGATCCACATCGGCAATGATCGTCGGCTCGATGAAGTAACCGTCGCCCGGAGCGCGGCCGCCTCCCGTCAACAGCTTCCCTTCCTTTCTTCCAACTTCGATGAATTCCAGAATCGTTTTCATCGCGGACTGGCTCACCACCGGGCCCATATAATTCCCCGGATCCTCGCTGGGTCCAACGGTGATTTTCTTCGTACGCTCCACGAGCTTCTGCACGAATGCGTCATAGACCTTTTCTGAAACGATCGCCCGCGAGCATGCCGAGCACTTTTGCCCCTGATAACCGAATGCCGCTTGCGCCGTCCCTTCCACCGCCGCATCAATGTCCGCCTCGTCATCCACGACGATCGCGTCTTTGCCGCCCATCTCCAGAACCGTGCGCTTGATCCAGATCTGCCCGGGCACCGCTTTTCCGGCCAACTCGCTGATCCGCAAACCTACTTCCTTCGATCCGGTGAACCCGATGTAGCGCGTCTTCGGATGCTTCACCAGAACGTCGCCGATCACATTCCCGGGGCCGGTAATAAACGTGAGCGCTTCTTTGGGTATTCCTGCTTCGTAAAGAATATCCACGAACTTCGCGGCGATAGCGGGTGAATCGGCAGCGGGCTTCAGCACGACTGTATTCCCCGTAACCAGCGAAGCCACCACAAGTCCCCCCATGATCGCGCATGGAAAGTTCCATGGAGGAATGATCACTCCCACGCCCAGCGGGATATAAACCAGGTAATTCCGTTCGCCGCGCATCGGTGTCAGCTTCTGCGGTTCTGCCAGACGCAGCATTTCCCGGGCGTAGAATTCGCAGAAATCGATCGTTTCCGCAATGTCCGCGTCCGCCTCCGGCCAAGTTTTTCCCACCTCGCAGCAAACCAGCGCCGCAAGCTCGAGCTTCCGTTCGCGTATGATTTTCGCCGCCCGGAAAATGCATTGCGCGCGCTCTTCTGCCGGCACGCGCTTCCAGGTATCAAAATACTTGTGCGCCGCTTCCACCGCTTGGCTGGCCATCTCCGCCGTGGCGCTCTGGAATACGCCGATCACCTGTGAAGGATGTGAAGGATTTGTCGAAGTCCGTTTCTCCGGCGTGATGACTTTTTTCCCTGCAAGCCACATGGGATATTCATGTCCAAATTCAGAAGCGACTTTTTTCAGCGCTTCTTCCATCGCCTTGTGGTTTTCCGGCCTGGAAAAATCAACGAACGGCTCGTTCGTGAACTCCGGCACCCGGAGCTTCGTTTCAGCGGTAGCCATGGCGTGTTTCCTCCTCCGTGCTCAAACGCCCCATTCTACTTCTTCTTGCAAACCGCTCTCAAGGCGCGAAAAGGCCCGGGCAAAAACCAGGCGAACTTTGGCGCTTGAAGTTCAAGTCACTGAGCACAATCTGTCCTGACCGTTCGGGCATGCGATTTTTGGCCTTTGGGACGTTGCGCGCCATTTTCGATGCGCGTAGTGTCCGCGCTACGGGTTGTCCAGCCCACGACGGTTCGTTCACGCGAAAGCGGTTCTACCAGCCCAGTTGGCGCTCAGCGGTGCTTGATTGGTCGTAGCTCGAAACCACGGAGGATGCCGCGGTAACGCGGCAAGCGTGTCCTATGAAATATCCATCTGTTTTTCCTCGAAGCGATCGCCCCGGAATTTCTCCAGGGGGTGTGACAGTACTCTCACTGGTGTTTCTTTGCGTCGGCTTGACTCTGGCAATGGCCTCGGACCGGGCTGGTCAAAACCGGCATTTTGTGCGCCCGGTGCAGAACCCCAGTGCCGTCAAGACGACTGATCAGATCGCCACAACTAGCTCGTCCCCACAGGAAGCGCCGACGGGATTCGACGGCGCGCCCAACAATCTTGTTGACGGCCTCACCCATCAATCCGATCAGATGACCTTCGACGAAGTCGAAGATCCTTCGAAGGGGCTGGGCCCCGTTTATAACGCGGAGTCCTGCAGTTCATGCCACCAAAGCCCTGTGGATGGCGCCTCCAGCCAGATCACCGAACTTCGTGCCGGCATCCTCGGCCCTTCCGGCCAATTCACAAATCCGAATGTGACCATTGCCGACGGGACTGCGGTAATCCCCGCGCGCTCGCTGATCAATGATCGTGCCATCTGCCCGAGTGGAGCATTCCCGTCAACCGAGGTTCAGGAGCATGTACCGGACAATACCAATGTCCGTGCTCTGCGGGCTTCGTTGAATCTGTTAGGTGATGGCTTTGTCGAAGCCATCGCGGACGTCACCATCGCTCAGATTGCCGCCAACCAGTGCAAGACTTCCGGCGGCCAGATCTGCGGCCAGGTGATTTCCGTTCCCGTTCTCGAAGCTCCCGGGCAAACTCGAGTCGCGCGCTTCGGCTGGAAGAACCAGCACGCCAGCGTGCTTTCTTTTTCCGCCGACGCCTACTTGAATGAAATGGGAGTCACCAACCCGTTGCTCACGCAGGATACTACATCGGTCTGCAAGACGACCTCGGATCCCGAGGACCAGGTCGATGACGATGGCCTCGCGGACATTGATCGTTTCGCGCGCTTCATTCGCGCCACAAAAGCGCCCGCGCGCGATGAGGCTCTTGCTTCTACCATAGATGCGCAACTCGGCGCGGAAATCTTTTCCCGCATCGGCTGCGACACCTGCCACGTCTCCTCTATCACCACGGCTCCCGCAGGTTCCGTGATTAATGGCGGGGTGTTCACTGTTCCGGACGCTCTCGGCAATAAAACCATTCATCCGTATAGCGATTTCCTGCTCCACAACGTGGGAACCGGTGACGGCATCGTGCAGAATGGGGGCCCACTAACGGCGATGAAGTTGAGAACGCCGCCACTATGGGGCGTTCGGCTCCATGGCCGCTTCATGCACGATGGCTTGTCCATGACCTTCACGGACGCCATCAATCGCCATGCCGGCGAAGCTTCCGGCGTGGTACGCAACTTTCATAACCTCACGAACCAGGATCGCGCGCGGCTGATCGCGTTCCTCAACTCGCTGTAAATCATTACCAGCCGGCGCCCTCTTCTCCTGGGCGCCTGACCTGACGGCGGCTTTCGCATTCGAGGGCCAACTCCCTCGCCAGAGCAATGCGGAAGCCGCCTTGCAGTTGGGGCGCCGACCCTCGCCCGGGGTAGACTATGTTTCATGAAATTGAAGATCCTATTCGCGATGCTGCCGCTTCTCTCCCTGCCTCTGTTGATAAACCTGACATGTTTTGGACAGTCCGTCACGCGTGGAGGTAAACAGCAGTTTGCGGAGCTTGGCACACTCAAGCTTCAGAATGGCGGCGAAATCCGTGACTTTCGGCTGGGCTATCGGACACTTGGCCGTCTGAACGCCGACAAATCAAACGCAGTTCTTTGGCCCACTTGGCTGGGCGGCGAGTCGAAGGACTTGCTCCAGTTTATCGGACCCGGGAAGGTAGTGGACGATACGAAATATTTCGTCATTCTCGTGGACGCGATCGGCAATGGCGTTTCCACGTCACCATCGAACAGCAAACTTCAACCGCTTGGCAAATTCCCGCAGTTCGCCATTCGCGATATGGTCGAATCGCAACATCGATTCTTGGTGAATGTGCTTCACGTGACGCATCTTCGTGCGGTGATGGGAATCTCCATGGGTGGCATGCAGACCTTCGAGTGGGCGGTGGCCTATCCCAATTTCATGGATGAAGCTATCCCCATGCTCGGGTCGCCTATGTCTACTGCTTACGACAAGCTTCTTTGGACCTCGGAAATTGACGCCATCGAACTTGATCCGGCATGGAATCATGGCAATCCGACAGCAGCCTTCGGCCCTGGCTTGGCGCTCTCGCGGGAAATTCATGAGATGAATGGGACGAGTCCGGAATACCGTGTCAGCCACACTTCGCCCGGACAGTTTGATGCCTTCCTCAACGAAGTCCGCGAAAATGCCAAGGGCAACGCTGGTACCGCTTGGGATCAGATTCGTCAGAGGCAGGCCATCATTGGCTTCAGCGCTCCGGACGAATTTCACACTTCTTTGGAGCAAGCGGCGAAAAGAGTGCGTGCCAAGCTCTTGGTTATTGTTGCAAGCCAAGATCACATGGTGAATCCAATTCCTGCGAAACAGTTCGCTGCCTCAATTCGAGCCTCCGCCATCATTCTTGATTCGCCCTGTGGGCACCTGAGCCTCTCCTGCATTTCGCTTGGACCTATCGTCGCTAGTTTCCTGGCTGATCCGGGTTCCGTTCAGAGCCAGACAGTTCCGCAGTGAAACGATCATTAGAGCAAAGCCGCGAGCAGTGGCCTTGGCAACACCCACCGCAATCCAAATTGACATTTCTTTGGGCAGCACATTTAATCGAATCTTCCGAGTCTCTTACATGCTCCACCCGCGCTGCTTGTGACAACCTCTGAAAAGAACCGCGCCAAACACGCCGTGCCCAAGCGCTTCGCCTTCCTCGTCGCTGCGGGAATCTTTCTCAGCAGGATCTTCGGCCTCATCCGCGACCGCGTTTTCGCTCATTTCTTCGGAAATTCCGCCGCCGCTGACGCCTTCCGCGCCGCCTTTCGCATTCCCAATTCCTTGCAGAATCTTTTCGGCGAAGGCGTCCTCTCCGCCTCATTTATCCCCGTTTATGCAAAATTGCTCGCGGAGAAAGATGACGAAGAAGCCCGCCGGACCGCTGGCGCCGTGGCTGCTCTTCTGGCATTAGCCACTTCTGTTCTCGTTCTAATCGGCGTTCTCGCTGCCCCTTACCTCATTGACGCCATCGCGCCAGGCTTCAAAGGTGAAACGCGCCATCTGACCGTCCAGCTCGTCCGTATTCTGTTCCCCGGCGCCGGCTTCCTCGTGTTTTCCGCCTGGTGCCTTGGCATTCTCAATAGCCACCGCCGCTTTTTCCTGCCGTACGTCGCACCGGTCATCTGGAACGTCGCCATGATCGCGACGCTTCTCGGTTTCGGCCCGGGCCGCGAGCAGGATCACCTTGCCATCATCCTCGCCTGGGGCTCCGTCGTCGGCAGCGCCCTCCAAGCCCTGATCCAGTTCCCCTCCGTTCTGCGTCTCTTGAATGGCTTGCGCCTCACCCTCCGCGATCCCCGTGGCAATGTAAAGACGGTCGTAAACAATTTTGTTCCCGTATTTGTTGGCCGCGGTGTTCTGCAAATCAGCGCTTATGTGGACGCTCTGCTCGCCAGCCTCTTGCCTACCGGCGCCGTCGCTGCGCTCGCTTATGCGCAAACGCTCTACATGCTTCCTGTAAGCCTATTTGGCATGTCCGTTTCGGCTGCGGAATTGCCGGTAATGTCCGGCACGATTGGCGAAGAAAGTGAAGTCGCTGAAATCCTCCGCAAGCGCCTGAACTCCGGCCTCCGGCAAATCTCCTTCTTTGTTGTGCCTTCGCTCGCCGCCTTCCTGATTCTCGGGGATGTCATCGTCTCCGCCATCTATCAATCCGGCAAATTTGGCCACGACGATGTGGTTTATGTCTGGGGAATTCTCGCCGGAGCTACCGTCGGCCTCCTGGCTTCCACTTTCGGCCGGCTCTATTCATCCACGTATTACGCTTTGCGTGACACACGCACTCCCCTCCGCTATGCCATCATCCGCGTCGTGCTGACCACCATTCTCGGTTATCTTTGCGCCGTGCCTCTGCCGCCTGCCCTCGGGATTGCGCATCGTTGGGGCGTCGCGGGACTCACAATTTCTGCGGGGTTCGCTTCCTGGGTGGAATTCGTCCTTCTCCGGCGGACGCTGGTTCGGCGCATCGGTCCTTCCGGAGTCCCTGCCGGCTACCTCATCAAGCTCTGGTCCTCCGCTCTTCTTGCAGCGTTCGCGGGCTGGGCCATTCATCATTACGTCGGCATCCATCGCCACATTTTGGAGGCCGTCTTCGTTCTTACACCCTATGGCGCGATCTACTTTGGCCTCGCGTTCGCCTTCGGCATTCGCGAAGCACGCGCTTTATTCGAACGCGGCTCCGCGATGCTTTTCAAGAGTTGATCTGGGTTCAAATTGCACGGGGCACGCTACCTCCAGCCCTACAGGGCAGAATGCGCACCTTTGGGGTTGGCGTTTCTTCCGGCCAGCTCATCCAGTGCTTCCGCGAAAATCTTCGTGTGCAAATCAATATCTGCTTCCGTCGTCGCCGGGCACATCAAGGCCATATTGTGAAACGGCGTCAGCAGCACCCCGCGATTTAATGTGTATAAATGCAAAAACCGCTCCAACTCAAAATCAGCCGCCGCGGCCGATTCTCCGCCGTTTCGCGGTGGCTTCTCGCAAAACGTGTACTCCGCCCGGCAGCCCAGTCTCTGCACATTCCACGGCAATCCCCGCTTCTTGATCTCCCCCGCCACGCCATCTCCAAACCGCACCGCCAGCGGCATCATCTTTTCGTACGCTGCCTCTGTTAGCACATGTTCGAGCGTGGCCCGCATCGCCGCCATCGAGAGCGCATTCCCTGCCAACGTTCCCCCAATCCCGCCGACGTCGCAGTCCTCCAGCTGAATCCGCGCCGAAATTCTCTGCGCCACTTCTTCCGTGCATCCATACGCCGCGCCCGGTATCCCGCTGCCAATCGCCTTCCCGAACACTACAAAATCCGGCTCCAACTTCCATTCTCGCGTGCATCCACCCGGCCCTGCACAAATCGTGTGGGTTTCATCCGCGACCAGCAGCGTCCCATAGCGCCTTGTCAGTTCCCGCGCCGCTTTCCAGTAACCATTCTCCGGCAGAATGATCCCTACGTTGGTCATCGCCGGCTCCGCCAGGAGCACAGCCACGTCATGCTGTTTCAGCGCGTCTTCCAACGCGTTCAAGTCGTTGAACTCCACGACGCGCGTGGTCTCCGCTGGATTCACCGGCGGCCCAATGTTGCCTCGCCTCGGGCCGGCCGCTCCATC
>DATJAD010000018.1:0-16376 GCA_035516615.1 Candidatus Acidiferrum sp. | reverse complement strand
GAACCCAAATAGTTCGGGAGCCATTTGGTGCCGGAGAAAGGAGTCGAACCTTCACGGCCTTGCGGCCAGCGGATTTTGAGTCCGCCGCGTCTGCCATTCCGCCACTCCGGCGTGGGATCTTCAAAATACCATGCGGAGCTACGGCCTGTCAGCATCTGACCACGGCGCCAGTCTTGCTCGCGCGGCCCCCTCCACCTCATACCAAAACGGTTTTCCCGCTCCCAAAAGTCACGAAGGATGACCAAGGGTCATATATGACTGGCGGTCATATATGACCGCCAGTCACAATTTTGCAAGGCCCGGCCCACAAACCAGCCTCACCAAGTACTAGAACTGTGGAAAAGTCCCCTCCACTGGACTCCCTTCCCACATCCCACTACCCTAAAGGTCTCCCGATTCTCAGGGGCCCTCTCCGGGTCAGGATCGGGCGGCGAAAAAATTATGGCGGTGATTGTTCCCCTTCCGGCCGGGCCTGTGCCCGAGCCTCGCGGTCCCTTTTTCTGGATGCAGCGCGTTCTGCGCGAGCTCGAAAACTTGCGCGAGTCCCCAGCTCCCGATACGGTGCACGATTTGCGCGTGGCACTTCGGCGTTGCCGCTCCATGGCGGCGACCATGGAGGAAGTGGATCCGCATCCTGCGTGGGAAGAGATGCGCCAGGAAGGGCGAAAACTTTTTCGCAAACTCGGCGCGCTCCGCGACGCACAAGTTCAAGAAGACCTCGTAAAAAAGCTGGCGCCGGAAAACGACCGCTTGCGCGCTCTCTTACTGGGCCATATGGAAGCGCGCGAAAAGACGTCGCGCGAAGAGGCGCTGCGTTCGGCTTCGCGTTTCGACGAGAAAAAATGGAAGAGCCTTGCGCGAACACTGCGCAGCCGCGCGCAACTCGTACCTCCGGGCGGGACGGCCGCGGAATGTCTTGCGCTCGAACGCTTCGAGGAAGCGCGCGAATTGCACCGCCGCGCATTGCGCACCGAACGGCCAAAGCCGTGGCACAAACTGCGCATCGGCGTAAAAAAATTCCGCTACACCGTCGAAGGATTTCTTCCCGAGCATCACGCGGCGTGGAGCGGAGATTTGAAGCGCGTGCAGGATCTGCTCGGTGACATTCACGATTTGGACGTGCTGCATGCCATGGTCAAGGAACAGGGCGACGCGAGCCTCGCGGAAGATCGCGGCGTCTGGGAAGAAAACATTGCGCATGAACGGCACGAACGCATCGAAACTTACCGCCAACTGACGCTCGGCACAGTGAGTCTCTGGAACCGCTGGCAAATCGGGCTGCCGACCAACGGACAAATCCAGGCGGCAGCAATGGCGCGCATTCAGGCCACGGCACGCGCGGCGGACCCGCATCACCGCCGGACTACGCGCGACGCCAGCCTGGCGCGCGGAATTGCGGAAGCCTTTCGGCGGGCAAAGGTCTCAACGATTTTCGCCGAGGCGGATTTCCGTCGTTTGCTTGGGGCGTCAGCAAAACTGCACGGAATACAGCCAAACGGCGCAGAAAAATCCAGACCGAAGGCCGCGCGAAGGTTTTTGGCGTCGCTGCCTACGCCGCCGGGATGGGGCAACGAAGACTGGAGCATGGTGTCATTCGCGGTCCGCTATCACCGCGGGGCCGAGCCGAAGGCGGACCGCGGCGCAATTTCGAAGATGGGCGCACAACAGCAGGTAAAAATCCATTTGCTCGCGGGCTTGCTTCGGCTCGCCAGAGCGCTGCGCAAAGCGGGAATGATTTCTTCGAAGGGCATGCGCGCATCGGCGTCGGGTGAAGCGATCGTGCTGACGGCGCCGAATCTTCAGGACACGCCGGAAGTTTCCGCGCGGCTCGCTTCGGCAAAACACTTGCTGGAAAAAGGACTGGGCAAGCCGCTTTTGATCAAAGCGGTGCCCTTGGTGGAAAAAGTTGTAACTCTGACGAAGGCTCCCGACGAGCCGGCCTTCGCCGCAGTGGCCTCCGACTGATCTTTTCGCAACGCGATTATTTGCCCGCTCTTCTCAGAAGTTTCGGAATCGCAAGCCAGACAAGCGTCCCTTCCGGCGGAAAAATCCGCGACAATTCGAGCACGGCGACGCCGGCTTTTTTAAGCTGGCTCAAATCTTTTTTCACACCGAGGCCGGCGGAAAGCAGTTCATCGAGATGCGGCGCGTGCCCGAAGCAAAAGACAGCCTCTAGGGAACGGTACTTGGCAAGATCGCGGTAGAAGAGATGGACTTCGGACCCGGGAAGCAGAAGTTCCGAGCGGCGAATTTTTTGTTTCGAATATCTGAAAACGGAAGCAAAAATCTCCGCGGTTTGCATAGCGCGAACGTAGGGGCTGGAAAGAAATAGATTGGGTTTCGCGCCAAGAGCCGCAACGCCCTGCGCCACTTCCTCCGTTTTCTTCAGGCCTTCCTCCGTCAGATAACGTTCCGGATCGGGCGGACACTTCGGATCCTCGCGATCAATGGCGATGCCGTGCCTGACGATGTACAAGAGCATCTTTCCTCACCTCGCTGCGCGGCGTAGAAATCCATCGTGCCAGATTTCACGGCCCCACGGGACGAAAATAAAGCCGCACGTGAAATTCTCTTTCGAAAAGTTCGGCGCAGCGCGCGGCGTCGCGGAGATCCTCGGCAACGTCACCCCGCGCGGCGACTTGAACGGCGGCCGCGCCGCGCTGAAACGCGGCGTTGAGATTTGTAACGCGCTGGCGATGCGAATGATCCAGGCCCTCCGCGATGCGAAGAATCGCGGCCAGGCGAAGCGCGAGGCGCTTATCGCCACTGCTCAATGAAGAGTAGGAAACGTGGTGGCTCGCCGGCTCGGCCTTGCGATTGTGATAGCGCACCACGGCGGCGACAATGGCGCGCTCGCGGCCTTCCAGTCCGGGAATATCGCCGTTCAAGGTGAGGTATTCGCCGTGCTTGTGGTGGCCCTTGTGGCTGACGGTGTGGCCGACGTCGTGAAGCAGAGCCGCGGCTTCGAGAAGCACGCGCGATTCCGGCGAAAGGTGGTGGACAGGCTGCAAGCGATCAAATAATTGCAGGCTCAGTTCGCGCACGTGCTCGGCGTGGCGCTGATCCTGTTCGAGACGCCGCGCAAAGCTGCGCGCGCCGAGAAGCAATTGCCGCGCAGCCGCATTGTAGCGGTGAGGCTCCTTGCGCGAGAAAGCGTCGCGAACGATTTCGCGGATCAAGCCTTCGCGGACGCCGACTCCGGGAATGGCGAGACTGTCCACATTGAGATAGCGGCCAAGCGTGACAAATATAATTCCGGCGATGCCCATGACGTCCGCGCGGTCGCGGCGAATTCCGTAGGCTTTCATGCGCTCGCGGAGATCGAGTTTGAGCAACTGCGGCAAGCGGTCGCGCAAGAGAGAGAGTTCGAGAGTCGGCAGCCCATGACGACGCGGGCCGGGCGCAACCGTGGCAAGCGCTTCGGCATTGCCGCCGAGAGCCACGGCCATTTCATCGCCAAGATTCGGGCGCGATGGCAGCTTGGATTCGAGGAGCGCGCGAAGATAGCGGCGAACTTGCTCGGCTTGCGGAGGCTGGATCACGCCGGGAAGATCGAGCGTGGTCATCAGGCGAACAGTGCCGACCGGGAGCTGCGCGGTCTGCTCCACGCGATGGTCGCGGAGAAGGCTGAGTTCCAGGCTGCCGCCTCCGAGATCGAGAATGCAGCGAGGCAAAGCCTCCGGGCCGAGCGCGGCAAGGACGGCTTCGCGGCCAAGGCGGGATTCCTCCGCGGCGCTGATGACTTCGAGCTTGATGCCCGAGCGAATGCGGATGTAGCGAACAAAGGCTTCGCGGTTTTTCGCTTCGCGTGAAGCGCTGGTGGCTACTGCGCGGTACAAGGTGACGCCGTATTCATCCAGGATGCCGCGAAAATGGCGAAAGGCTTTGCCGCTTTTCTTGACAATCTCCTCCGTGAAGCGATTGCGCACGAAGACACTTTCCCCGAGGCGGAGGGGATAGCGCTCGTTGTGAAGAGGCTCGATATCTATGGCGGAATAGGCGCGCGCGACGGAAAGACGGACTGCGTTAGAGCCGGCATCAATCGCGGCAATGTGTAGCGGTTCGGCCATTCAGGAATTTATCGCCAGAGATGCGCGAGAGCGGAAGAGGGCGCGTATTTCGTCGCGCGGATTCCGAGCTGCTCGGCAATCCTCTGGCGCAGCAATTTGTTGACGGCCGGAACGCTGGCTTCGCCGTCGAGCTCGATGAAATTGTGGCGCTTGGCCATGGATTCGAATTCGCGCTTGATCATGGTCTGGTAGCGGATGAAGGACCAGTACAGATCGTGAGAGAGAGACATGTCGCGGCCCGCTTCCCAATAGCTGATGGCCTGGGCTTTGCGGAATTCGCGGCCGAAAGCGGTTTCCGGGCGGACGTTGAGCCAGAAAGTGAGATGCGGGCGAAGCGCCATGGCGTAGACTCCCGCGAGATAATCGCGGTTGATGCCGCGCACGACGCCACGACCGATCAGCGTGAATATGTAGCGGTCCGCGAGAACCACGGCGCCGGATTTGAGCGCGGGAACGATGCGATGTTCGAGCTGATCGAAGAAATCGGTGGCATACATCAACGCCAGGGTGAGGCGAGTAACGGCATTTTTGGCGAGCAATTCGTCAATGTCGCGCCCAACGAGAGCGGAGCGCCGCAGGCCGCTGGTTTGAACTGCGAAGCCTTCCGACTCGAGCCATTCCTGAAGCAGAGTGATTTGGGTGGACCGGCCGGAACCGTCCATCCCTTCGATGACAACCAGGGAACCTGTAATTTCTCCGGGATCAAAACCGACCAGAGGTTCACCGAAAAAAGATTGAGAAGATTCCTCTTCGGCAGGAGTAGCGGCCTTTGCCGACGGAGCTGGAGGAACTTGAGCGGCGCCTTCAGCTTCAGCGGGAAGCGGCTTTTCCTTCTCTTTATCTTTCTCCGAATCCGGCATGTCTATTCCGCCATCTCCGCGCGGGGAGCGAATCGCTTGAGATCTATTTTGGAAGCCACGATATCTCGCATCTGCCGCTGCAGCTTGTTGACGGGCAAGGTACCGTCGAGGACGACAAAATTATCAGCTTCCACCATCTTGTCGTATTCCTCGAGGATGCGCGCCTGAAAAAGTTTGAAGCTTTCCGCGCGGTCATAGGAGAGCGCCAGATCCATTCCCGCTTCGTAGTATTTGAGGCGAGGACGGCCGCTGAGGATGCGATGAACGGCGACGTCCAACGGCGCGCGAAAATAAAAAGTGATGTCCGGAACCGGAGCGAAGCGATAGAGATTGCGCAGCCACCTTGGCGGACAGCCGCGCGAAGCATCGCGGGCGAATGCTGTGTAAATGTAACGGTCCGCGAGAACGAGATAATCGCCCTGCAAAAGCGGCATGATCTGGCGCTCGCAACGGTCCGCAAAATCGGCGGCGTGGAGCAGCGAAAATGTCGAGGGAGTCAAAAGGCGGCGCTGCTTGCCCCGTCGCGTGGCGGACTTCACGAGCGGGGAAGAATTCCATTCCGTGAAGTGAAGGCGGTAGCCTCCAATTTCCAGCCAGCGCTTCAAAAGATAGAGCTGCGTGCTTTTTCCCGAGCCATCGGTGCCTTCAACCACGATGAGCGCGCCGGGATAGGCACGGCTGGGTACGGGGCGTCCCGGCTGCGGCAAAGTGGATTTGGCCGCCTCACCGCGCAGAGGTTTCGCTGGTTCCTGAATATCCATCACAATTTGTTGTGGCCGTGGAAGCAGGCCCGACAATAGCCAAATATTGTTACAGGGGCATTACAACACAGCTTCGGCCAGCCTCGCAAAGCCCCGGGAGGGCTCAGAAAAGCGAGATCTTGATGTGCAGAAACTTTTTGGGATTCTGGCGAAAATCTCCAATCAGCAAACGCAAATCGCCGGTGAGGCCGGTCAAGTTGTCATACAGCTGAGGATCGGAAAAAAGTTTTCCAGCGGTGGTGGTGTTGTCGTTCAGCTTGGCGGTAGCCGAAGCGAGATTCGAACTGGTATCGCGAAGTTTGTTATACAGCGTATCGTCGGTGGCCAGCTTGCCCAGAGTGCCTTTGCCCTCGCGCACATCGGAAATCATGGCGTTGCTGTTGTGCAAAGCCTGTTTGGCCTCGTCGTAAAGGGTCGGGTCATAAAGCAGCTTGCCAATCGTTCCTTTCCCGGCGCGAACGTCCGAAATGATGCTGTTGGCATTGTCGAGCGCCTTGTCCGCTTTGTTGTACATTTCGTCGGAAGCCACCAATTTGCCGATGGAACCCTGGCCAGCCTGAATGTTGCTGACCATCTGGTCGCTCTTGGCGAGAAGGCTGTTGAGATGGTTGTAAGCCTGATCGTCGGTGAGCAGTTTGCCGAGCGAGCCGCGACCGTGCTGCACTCCGGCGATCAGGTCCCGGGCGTCCTGCGACAAAGCCTGCATGTTCCCCAAAAGGTCGGCGCTACGTTCCACGACTTCCTTGATGGCCTTTTCTTCGACGCCGGTGATTTCCTCCCCATTCTTCAAGGGAACGCCCGTAAAGCCGCGAGTAATGTTCACATAACGATTTCCCAGAAGGCCTTCGGTGACCAGGCTGGCGGTGGAATCCGTGAGGATGTCATTCTGATAGCGCTCATCCACGCGCATGTCCACTTCGACGTTGCGATTACGGTCCATCGGCTGGCCGGGGACGCGGGGAACAAATTTGATTCCTTCCACGTTTCCAACTTCCACGCCATCGAGACGGACGGGCGCACCACTTGTCAGGCCGGAGACTTCAGGAAGGAACGTCTTCAGGCGGTATTTGGGGCCGAACACGCCGGGAGCAGTCACATAGAAGATGCCTGCGGCGAGAACAAACAAGCCCACGAGGACAAAGAGGCCAACGCGCAGTTCGGCCCAGGTGAGTTGTTTTCGCTGCGCCATCTTCGCCGCCTCCCCCGTTTTCAGACTCAAGACTACCGCAAAATCAGATCAGAAAACGCTGCAAATACGGATCTCTGGTTTCCGCGAGTTCCTGCGGCTCTCCTTCAAAATAAACCACGCCATCGCGCAAGACCACAAAGCGAGTGATGGACGGATTCTGTTTTTCGGGCCCGCCTGCGCCATCGTGGAGAACGCGGCGGGTGGCGGAATCAAAACGGAAATTGGCTAAAGCGAAGCCATCCTGAAGGCGCTGCGTGGCCAGGAGCGAGGTCACTCCGTAAATGTCGCGGAAGCGGAGAATCAAGGTAATGATGGTTTGCGAAGTGACGGGATCAAGACCGGCGGTCGGCGAATCATAGAGAACAATCGAAGGCCGGCTAATGACAGCGCGCGCGATCGAGACGCGGCGGCGCATCCCGCCGGAGAGCTCCGAGGGAAGCAGGTCCAGGGTGTGCTCGAGCTCGACAAAGCGAAGCGCTTCCTGCACGCGCGACTCGATCTGCTCTTCGTCCAGGTGCTCTTCGCGGAGGCGATACGCAACATTGTCAGCAACGGACATGGAGTCGAAAAGAGCGCCTTCTTGAAAGACAAAACCGATTTCGCGCCGGAATCCCAGCAGCTCTTTTTCTTCCATGCTCTCCAGATTATTCCCCAAAACAGTGGCGTGGCCCGCGGTCGGGCGCAAAAGGCCGGCGGCGATCTTGAGCGACAAGGTTTTGCCCATGCCCGTTTCGCCAAGAAGGATCAAGGTGTCGCGGGGCATCACGCTGAAAGAGAGTCCGCGCAGGATTTCTCCTTCTTCGAAGCCGATGTGCACGTTGTTGAATTGAATGGCGGGCGCCCGATCGTCGGCCATGATCCCGGGGAGTGTCATTAGAAAATCTTGTTCGCCAGAAAGAGAGCAAGTTTTGTGAGGAAGGTGTTGGCGACGATGATGAGAACGGAGGCGAGCACGACGGCCTGCGTGGTGGCCCGGCCAACTCCCTGCGTGCCGCCGCGGACGGTGAGCCCCTTGTAGCAACCGATGGTGGCAAGAATGAAGCCGAAGATGACGGGTTTGGTCATCCCTTGCATGATATCGCCGAATTCAAGAGCGTTTATGGCCCGGGTCCAGAACTGAACGATGTCGAGGCGCAAGGTAAACACAGAAGCGACGCAGCCGCCAATCAGGCCGATGAAGTCCATCAGCGCGGTGAGCAGTGGAACCACGAGGATGGAACCGAGAACGCGCGGGGTGACAAGTTTGCGGCTGGGATCGGTGCCCATGGCGCGCATGGCGTCCACTTGTTCGGTGACCAGCATGGAGCCAAGCTCAGAAGCGATGCCCGAGGCGCAGCGGCCAGCCACGAGAATGCCGGTCATCGTGGGACCCAGTTCGCGGACCAGCGCGAGCGCGACGACATCGCCGGTAAGAGCGGTTTGGCCAAAGCGTGTGAATTGCGCGCCAGTCTGGAGCACCATCACCGCGCCGATGAAAAAACCGCAGACCAAAACGATGGGAAGCGATCCGACGCCGATGCCGTCCATCTGGTCGAGAATGTCCTGGACGTAGTACGGGCCAGAGAGAAGATTCGTGAGCGATTGGAAGGCGAGGTAAGAATATTCCTGAAGGCCCGCAACGAGTTCTTTGGCCCCGCTGGTCACAACCCCAGCGACAGAGGGCGCTTCCTCCTGCGGAGGTTTCTGGCCAGTCATCTGAAGAGGCATCTCTCCCAAAGATTTCCGCTCCTCTAAAGAACCGACAAGCAAAAATCCCAAACGAGCCGCGGATTGCAATCCCGGCCCCGCGCCATGAAGAGGCGTCTCCGGTGAAAAATCCAGTGGGAGAAGCGTAACTGCGCCCGAAAGCGACGTCAAGGTTCGATCTCGGATGGGCGAAAAGATATTTTCGCTCAGGGTACGCGAATATTTTGGGCATGCTGGTCTTGCAGGCCGGGCAAACTGGACGCAAGCAGCCAGCGAAGATACACTTTAATATTTCCCCGACGCGAAAAGTTCCGGGCGCGAGGTGTTGCGGAGAGATGCTGCATTTCTATACAGCGGGAGAATCGCACGGCCAGGCGCTGCTCGCGTTCATTTCGGGATTGCCCGCGAGTTTGCCGGTGGATCTTGCATTCATCAACCACGAACTGCACCGAAGGCAGTTGGG
Source organism: Candidatus Acidiferrum sp. (assembly GCA_035516615.1). Taxonomy (GTDB): domain Bacteria; phylum Acidobacteriota; class Terriglobia; order Acidiferrales; family UBA7541; genus Acidiferrum. The sequence goes on along the minus strand of DATJAD010000018.1, from coordinate 7,347 downwards.
CTACGGACGCGGGGGACGCCAGAAGATCGAGAAGGACCATGCAGAAGTTTTTGCGGGAGTGCGGCACGGTCAGACGATCGGGGCGCCGGTTGCGCTGCGGATTGAAAATCGTGATTGGGCGAATTGGGAGAAGATTCTTCCGGTGGAAGCCGGAGAAGATGACGCGCCGACAAAGAAACTTGTGGCGCCGCGTCCCGGGCATGCCGATCTGGCGGGCTCGCAGAAATTCAATTTCCATGACGCGAGATACGTTCTGGAACGGGCTTCGGCGCGCGAAACGGCGGCGCGCGTTGCGGCGGGAGCATTTGCGAAATTGTTGTTGAAACAATTCGGGGCGGAGATTGCGAGCCACACGATTCAAGTAGGACATGCGCGGCTGGAGCGGGCGGCTTCGTGGGACGAGATTCGCGCCATCTCGGATGATCTGGAATCGCCGCTGCGGTGCGTGGACGGGAGCACACAGGAGAAGATGAAAGCGGAAGTGGATGCGGCACTGAAGGCGGGAGACACCGTAGGAGGAATTTTTGAGGTGGTCGCCCACAATGTGCCGGTGGGATTGGGCTCGCACGCGCAGTGGAATGAGAAGTTGGATGGGCGGCTGGCGCAGGCGGTGATGAGCATCCAGGCCGTGAAGGGCGCGGAGATTGGAGTGGGAGTGCTGGCGGCGGGATCATACGGAAGCGAAGTACAGGATGAAATTTCGTACGATAAAGCTGCGAAGAAATTCCGGAGAAGCTCGAATCGTGCGGGCGGGTTGGAAGGCGGAATCACCAACGGGGAAGATGTTGTGGTGCGAGGATATTTGAAACCAATTTCCACGCTGCGGCGGGCGCTGGGTACCGCGGACATGGTGACGAAGGAGCCTGTGCAGGCGGCGTACGAGCGGTCCGACTGGTGCGTGGTGCCGGCAGCGGGAGTCGCGGGAGAAGCCATGGTGGCACTTGTCCTGGCGGACGCTTTTCTGCAAAAATTTGGAGGAGATTCCCTCGCCGAGATGCGGCGGAATTTCGAAAATTATGCCCGACAAATCGAAGAGTTCTGAACCGGGTATGGCGGCGGAGGCGCCGGCTCCAGCGCGGAAAATCTATCCGATCCGCAAGTACGGTGATCCTGTGCTCGAAACGCCCGGGCAACCCATCACGAAATTTGACGCGAATCTCGAGGAATTGACCGAGGACATGTTCGCCACGATGTACGGGGCGCAAGGCGTGGGGCTGGCGGCGCCGCAAATCGGGTTGAGCTTGCGGCTAACAGTGGTGGACGTGACCAGCGGAAAAAATCCCGAAGCAAAAATCGTGCTGGCCAATCCGGAGATCATTCACGCGGAAGGCGAAAAGCGCGAGGAAGAAGGATGCCTCTCGATTCCCGGTTTTCGCGGGTACGTGATTCGGCCCCATTTCGTGACCATCAAGGCGCAAAACGCGAAGGGTGAATGGTTTGAAATCCGCGGCGAAGATTTGCTGGCGCGGGCGTTTTGCCATGAGATTGATCACCTGAACGGCGTGCTGTTTTTGCAGCACCTGAGCATGCTAAAACGCGATCTGATCCGGAGAAAAATCAAAAAACTGCGGAAACAGGGCGAGTGGTAGCCCGAAGAGAAAGCTCGCGGTGAGCGGCTTGCGCATCGTTTTCTGCGGGACTCCTCAATTCGCAGTGCCCTCCCTGAAGCATCTTCTTTCGCAGAACGATTTTGAAATCGTCGCGGTGATCACGCAGCCGGACCGTCCGAAAGGACGAGGACAGAAGATTGCGAACACTCCGGTGAAAGAGGCCGCCCACGCGGCTGGTCTCGCGGTTCATCAACCGGAGAAAATCAGGGAACCGGGAGCGGAAAGCCTTCTCCGCAGGCTGAAGCCGGACGCCATTGTGATCATCGCGTATGGACAGATTATTCCTGGGCGGCTACTGGAGATTCCGCAGCTGGGATGGATTAACCTGCACGCTTCGCTGCTGCCGAAATACCGCGGGGCCGCCCCGATCAACTGGGCGATTGCGAACGGAGAAGAGCGCACCGGCGTGACGACCATGAAGATTGACGCCGGCATGGATACCGGGGAGATGCTGCTGCAGCACGAAGTTGGAATCGGACCGAAGGAAACGGCGCCGGAACTTTCCGCGCGGCTTGCGGAAGCGGGAGCGCCCTTGATGGCGGAAACGCTGCGCGGATTGAGCGCAGGCGCGATTCATGGGCGGCAACAGGATAATGCGGAAGCGAGTTACGCACCACTATTGAAAAAAGAGGATGGAAGGATTGCGTGGGACCGAACTGCACAACAGATTTTTGACCGCATGCGCGGTTTTGCGCCGTGGCCGGGAGCTTTCTCCACTTTTCGCGAGCACAGCTGCCATCTTTGGGGCGAACCAGTTGCCGGCAAAGAAACTGATGCCGAGCCGGGAACGATGATTCTGAATCAAAAGGAATTGCACCTCGCGTGTGGCGGCAGAAGCGTGCTGCGGCTTGAGCGCGTCAAAATGGAAGGCCGAAACGAAGTGCAAGCTATGGAATTTGCGCGGGGGGCACATCTTGCAGGCGGAGAACGCTTTGGCGAAGCTTGAATTGCGCGGGAGCACGGCGTCAGGCATACTCAAATTTTGAGCCACCAGATTTAGGGCCGCATTGGGAGCCAACTTTCCATGAACAATCCAAGAATTCTTCCTGCGAACGGGAGTGTGCGTGCCCGTGGTAAGGAGATACTGCGCGCAGCCGCGTGCGCTTTGCTCGCCGCCCAACTCGCAGGCGTGCCATCGGCTCTTGGCGACAGCCGAACGGGAAAAGCTGCCGAAAACTCGGCGGCCGATCCTCTTCTCGACGTCATGAAGACCGAACTGCAACGCGCGAAGACTGATTTGGCGAAATCGGATCCGGCTCCTTACTTCATCGGGTACACGGTCTATGACCAGAAGTTCGTGATCATGGCGGGATCGTACGGCAGCCTGCTGGCGAATACGGTGGTACAGAGGCGCCAAGCGGACGTGACGATGCGCGTGGGATCGCCTGCGCTGGATAACACGCATGGACAAAGCCGGATAAGCGGCATGACTTCGGGCACACTGCCGCTCGGCAACGACAAAGACGCCATCTCGAGAGTTCTGTGGGAGCTGACGGACCGGGAATATAAACGCGCCGCTCCGGCTTTTCTAAACGTGAAGACCAACACGGCAGTGCGCGCGGAAGAAGAGGACAAGTCCCCGGATTTCTCGAAGGAGACTCCGGTGACACATGTTGCGCCGCCGGTTCCGCTCCCGGCGTTTGACCGGGCGCAGTGGGAAGGCGAAATCCGGCGTCTTTCCGGAGAGTTTCGGAAGTATGACTACGTATACACCGCGAACGTCGTGCTGCAGGTGCAGGACGCCGACGAACATACCGTTACGACCGAAGGAACGGAGATCACTTCGCCGAGCGTCTCAACGCGAATGATCATCGAAGCGCAGACACGTGCGGATGACGGAATGGAGCTGCTGCGGGTTGAGACGTTCCAAGCGCCGTCTCCGGAAGGATTGCCGAGCGAAACGGAGCTGAACACCAAGATTGAAAAGATGGCCTCGGATTTGAAGGCATTACGGAATGCACCTGTAGCTGAACCGTACGATGGGCCTGCGCTCCTGAGCGGGCGAGCAGCCGCCGTGTTCTTTCACGAGGTGCTGGGGCACCGGCTGGAAGGACACCGGCAGCGGGACGAAGATGAAGGACAGACATTCACGAAGAAAGTCGGCCAGGAGGTGCTGCCGAAATTTCTGAGCGTGGCCGATGATCCCACTCTTCGTGAACTGGATGGCGTGAGGCTCGCGGGATCTTACACGTATGACGATGAAGGGGTTCCAGCACAGCGCGTGGAAGTGATTCAGAACGGCGTGCTGAAGAATTTTCTGATGTCGCGTATGCCGATCACGGGATTCGACAAGTCCAATGGACATGGGCGCAACCAGCCAGGACGCATGCCGACGGGCCGGCAGGGAAATCTGATTGTGACGTCTTCGCAAACCGTGCCAGAGAAGGAGCTACGGCAAAAATTGATTGACGAAGTGAAAAAAGAGGGCAAGCCGTATGGCCTGTACTTCGATGACATCCAGGGCGGATTCACGCTGACGACGCGGCAGCTGCCGCAGGCGTTTCAAGTTCTGCCGGTGCTGGTTTACAAAGTATATCCCGACGGAAGGCCGGATGAGCTCGTGCGGGGAGTGGACATTGTGGGAACGCCCCTGGCGGCGTTGACACGGATTGTCGCGACGGGCGATCAGGAACACGTGTTCAACGGCATGTGCGGCGCGGAGAGCGGAACCGTTCCGGTGGCGGCGGCCGCACCGGCTATGCTCTTTTCCGAAATGGAAGTGCAGAAGCGAGCGCACGAGCATGAACGCCCGCCCATTCTCCCAGCGCCAGGGTTTGAGAGCGAAGCGAAGACCACGACGCCACACGCGGAGGTTAAGCCATGAAGACCTTACGCGCTCTGGCGATTTTTGCGCTGGCGGCAATCTCTGTGGCTGCGACTTACGCTCTTCCGGCTCCAAGGAAAGAGGCCAAGACCGCGGACGTCATGGCAGCCGCACGCGCGGCGGCGAATGGGGATCCCCTGCTTGAGGCGCTGCTCACGGAACTCGAGCGCTCAAAGACTCAGCTGAAGATGGACCAGGTGCCCGCGCCGTATTACATCGAATACCGCGTGAGCGACATCCAGCAATTCATCGCGGAAGCGGCCTTTGGCGCGTTGCGCCAAAGGCAGAATATTCACGTACGGCTGCTGCGCGTTGTGGTGCGCGTGGGCGATTACAAACAAGACAGCTACTTCGGCCAAGGAATGGGCGAAACAACAATCCTGCCTCTCGATAACGATCCGATCGCGATCCGTCGGCAAATCTGGCTGGCAACGGACGAAGCGTACAAGAATGCGGGAGAAGCTCTTACTGAAAAGCAGGCGATCTTGAAGCAGTTCACGGCGGACGATCACCCGGTGGATGACTTCGCGAAGGCGCCAGTGACGACTCTTGTAGAGCCAACGGTGAGCTTGACGGTCAATGCAGACGAATGGACCAAAACACTGGAAGAGGCCACAAATTTGTTCCGCACTTACCCCGACGTGCAGTCGCTTTCGGCTTCCGCGCGCTTTTCGGCGGTCAACGAATACCTTGTCAATTCGGAAGGCACGGTCAACCGGTCCGGCAAGAACGTGTATTCGGTGACTCTGCAAGCGTCAACGCAAGCGCCGGACGGAATGCGGCTGGAAAGGTCTCCCGACTGGACCGTAGGGAAAGTTGCGGAGCTGCCGACGCGCGAAAAACTTTTGAGCGATACGAGGGAAACGCTGGACACGCTTACGGCGCTGCGCAAGGCGCCGATCGTCGAAGAAGAGTACCGCGGACCTGTCCTTTTTGCGCCGGACGCCGCAAACGACGTGGTGGCTGCCTTGATCGGACAAAACATTCTGGGACGCAAGCCGCAGCTCGGCGCTCCGAACCGCACGACGGGAGCGTTCGCCACGAGTTATAAGTCGAGAGTGTTGCCCACGTTCCTGGATGTGATTGACGATCCCACGATGAAAGAGTTTGAGGGGAAGAGCCTTGTGGGAAGCTACGACGTAGACGCCGAAGGCGTGAAGGCGCAACCGGTCAATGTCGTGGAAAAAGGGATTCTGACGGACTACCTGATCGGACGGCAGCCCATCCGGGACTTTCCTGAATCCAATGGACACGGCCGGGCAGGAGCAGCGGCGCCTCCTAATCCCGGTGTGGGCGTGCTTCTGCTGAAGAGTTCGGAGGCGGAATCTCCCTCGGATTTGCGGAAAAAGATCGTTCAGATGGCTGTGAATGGCGATATGCCTTACGTTTATCGAGTTGAAACACTGGGAGGGCTTACGCCAAGGCTGCTCTACCGCGTTTACGCCAAGGATGGGCATGAAGAACTGGTGCGAGGTGCGGTATTCAACGAACTCGACCTTCGCGCGATGCGAAGCGATTTGTCCGCGGTGGGAAATGACCCGCTGGTGAGCAATCGCGAAGCGGGACTGCCGATGACCATCATCAGCCCTTCCCTGCTCTTCGACGAGCTGGAAGTAAAAAGGGCGAACACGAGCAAGGATAAGCTGCCGGAATATCCTCCGCCGCCGTTGGCGAAGTAGCGCATGTGCGACTTATGACGCTTAAGGAAAGACTCGAATGGGTTGGCAGGATGACGCTGCTGGTGTTTATTCTGGCGTCGGCGGCTTTTTTGAGCGCGATTACGGCGATGCGCATTGCGATCCACGGCCGCGAAGTCAGAATGCCCAATCTGATTGGCGACAATGTTTCGCAAGCGGACAAATCGCTGCGGAGCAAGGGCCTGTATCTCCGCGTGGCCGACCGGATTTACAGCGACCAACCCATCAATGTGGTGATCCGGCAGATGCCGCCTGCGGGAATGCTTATGAAGGAGACGCAGGAGGCGCACGTTGTTCTGAGCCTGGGACAACGACAATTGCAAATTCCGCAACTCGAAGGAAGTTCGCTGCGCGTGGCGCGCATCGAACTACTTCGCGAAGGATTGCAGGTCGGCGAGGTCTCCGAGATCAACATGCCGGAAGAGCCGGCGGACACAGTGCTCAAACAGAATCCCAAGCACGGGAAAACTGCGGCTACGCCGCGGGTTGATGTGCTGGTGTCCGATGGCCCTGCGAGCGCGGCTTACGTGATGCCACGCTTATTCGGTATGCTGGCGCCGGATGCAGGGAAACGCCTGGATCAAGCAGGAATCAAGCACACGGAAAACGCCGTCGCTGCGCCGCAATGGCCGCATGGAGCGGTGATTGATCAAACGCCCTTGCCGGGAAAGCGCCTGGACGCGGCTACGACAGTCGAACTAACGGTAGCGAATTAACAGGACTCTCCGCGCAAGGTCAGAACGAAAATTCACTTCCGCATCGAAAGTTACTTGGTTGTTTCTTTCTTGTGCAGATCGGTGCAGACCGCGAGAGCGTTGTTGGGATTGACGGCGCTGTCGCCTTCCTCGATGTGCTGGATGACGCCGTTCTTGTCTATGACGATATTGGCGCGCAGGGCCCACTCGTAAGTTTGGTTTTGCATGTCGTAGCCCTTCAGGATGCCGTAGGCAGTCAGCATTTTCTTGTTCATGTCGCTGAGCAGAGGAAACTTCACACCGATCTGTTTCGCAAAAGCCGCATTGGCGGCGGGAGAATCCATGCTGACGCCGAAAACTTCCGTATCGTTCAGATCAATTTTGCCTGCATCTATTCCAGACTGGACCGCCTGGAGTTGCTTGGTTCAACCACCGGTAAAGGCAAGAACATAAACAGCCAAGAAGACATTTTTCTTGCCGTGGAAGTCGCTGAGCTTGACGGTTTTCCATTGATCGCTCAA